>NZ_CP034328.1:1817500-2146250 GCF_003940805.1 Tabrizicola piscis | reverse complement strand
TGGTAAAGCAGGCAGCAGACCCTCAGCAGTCGTGCTGAACCTTGCTCACTGTCCCGCAAGTAGAAACTTTTTGTGTGCAACTGACGTTATGCCGTGCAAATTGGCGATAATGCCGCGCGACTGCCCGGATAAGGTCAAATTCATCTGCAATTAGGATCGTGAAGACAAAGTAGGGCCGCTCCCTTGGCCCTCAAGATGCAGAAACGGATCGAACATGAAGATCAATAAGATTACCAAGGCCGTTTTTCCGGTGGCGGGGCTTGGTACGCGGTTCCTTCCGGCGACCAAGTCGATCCCGAAAGAGATCATGACCCTCGTCGACCGGCCGCTCATCCAGTACGCCATTGACGAAGCGCGCGCTGCCGGGATCAAGGAATTCATTTTTGTCACCTCGCGCGGGAAATCCGCGCTTGAGGATTACTTCGACCACGCCCCCGAACTGGAAAGCACGCTGCGACGGTCGGGCAAGGAAGACCTGCTGGAAATCCTCAAGGACACCAACATGGACAGCGGCGCCATCGCCTATGTCCGGCAGAACCGGCCGATGGGCCTTGGTCATGCCGTCTGGTGCGCGCGTCGGCTGATCGGCAACGAACCCTTTGCCGTCGTTCTGCCCGATGACGTGATCGCCGCCGAACGCCCCTGCCTGCAACAGATGGTCGAAGCGCATGCCGAAACCGGTGGCTGCATGGTCGCCGCGATGGAAGTGCCGCCGTCCCGCATCTCATCCTACGGTGTGCTTGATATCGGGGAAGACAATGGCTCGATCGTCCGCGTCAAGGGCATGGTCGAAAAGCCCAAGGCGGCGGACGCCCCGTCGAACCTTGCCGTAATCGGCCGCTACATCCTGACGCCCAAAGTGCTGACAAACCTCAACCGGATGAAGCAGGGCGCCAATGGGGAAATCCAGCTGACCGACGCCATCGCCGAAGAAACCCGCAGCAAGGCCGGCGTTTTCGGCCTGCGCTTCCGGGGTCAACGCTACGACTGTGGCTCAAAGATCGGGTTCCTGCAGGCCACCGTCGCCTTCGGCCTGTCGCGCCCGGAATTCGGGGCCGAGTTTGGAGAGTTCCTGCATGACCTCATGGCCATGCAAAAAGCAGCTCAGTAAGCCTTGACCAAGGCCTCTACGCATGCGGGCAGGCCTTCAACGGCCTGCCCTATTGGCACCCTGCCAGACCGTGTGACCGGCCCCGCTGCGCTTTGGCAAGCCTATCGCCTGCGACTTCGCCGCCGCTTTCTTCTGGCCCGCGCCGTCCGTCGCCGTCGCCAGCTGACAGCCGTGGTGGATCGTACCGCTGCCATCACCCCCGGTGATGTGCTGTGTTTCCTGTGTATCCGCAACGAAGCGCCGCGATTGCCGTTCCTTCTGGACCACAACCGCCGCCTTGGCATCCGCCACTTCCTGATCGTCGACAACGCCAGCACCGATGGCACCGCTGACCTGCTGCGCGATCAACCGGACGTTTCGCTTTGGCAAACGGCGGCCAGCTACAAGGCCGCGCGCTTCGGGATGGACTGGCTGACCTGGCTGATGCTGCGCCATGGGCACGGCCATTGGTGCCTGACGCTGGATGCGGATGAAATCCTGATCTACCCCTATTGGCAGACCAGGCCCCTGTCGGCCCTGACCAACTGGCTTGACCGGCAGGGCCGCCGTTCATTCGGCGCGCTGACGGTGGACATGTATCCCGCCGGCCCCGTCTCGCAGACGGACCACCAGCCCGGCGACAACCCGTTGGATCACCTGCCGTTCTTCGACGGTGGCAATTATCAAGTCCAGGTGCAGCCCCGGATGGGCAATCTCTGGGTGCAGGGCGGTGCCCGCGCCCGCGCCTTCTTTGGCCAATCCCCCCGCCGCGCGCCGACGCTGAACAAGACCCCGCTGGTCCGCTGGCACTGGCGCTATGCCTATGTCACCTCGACCCACGCGCTTCTGCCGCCGCACCTGAACCGCGTCTATGACACGGAAGGGGGCGAGCTTACGTCTGGCGTCCTGCTGCACACCAAGTTCCTGCCGGAAATCATCGACCGCTCGGTTGAGGAAAAGGCCCGGGGCGAACACTTCAACGACGGCGCGCAATACGCCGCCTACTACGACCGTCTGACCGCCGACCCTGTTCTGCACTGCGCCGCATCCACCCGCTACACAGGTTGGCGCCAGATGGAGGCGCTGGGCCTTCTGTCGCGCGGGGGCTGGATATGACACGGGGGGTGGCATGTCGCTGATGTCGGCCTACCGTCTGCGGCTGCGGCGCCAGTATCTGTTGGCGCGTGCCTTTCGCCGCCGCCGCCAGTTGACCCAGGTGGCCAACCGGACCTCTCAGGTTCGCCCGCAGCCGATCCTTCTGTTTTCCACCATTCGCAACGAACGGGTGCGCCTGCCCTTCTTTCTGGAATACTACCGCAAGATCGGGGTCGATCACTTTTTGATCGTGGACAACGCGTCAGACGACGGCACCCGTGAGTATCTGGCAGAGCAGCCGGATGTGTCGCTTTGGACAACCGGGGCCGGCTACAAGCAATCCCGCTTCGGGATGGACTGGATGATGCACCTGCTGCGCCGCTATGGCACCGGCAACTGGTGCCTGACGGTCGATGTCGATGAATTTCTGGTCTACCCGTTTTGCGAAACCCGCCCCCTGCGCGCACTGACCGACTGGCTGGACAGTGCGGGCGCGCGCAGCTTTTCGGCCATGCTTCTGGACATGTACCCCAAGGGCGCGATGCACGCGCAGCCGTACCGCGAAGGTCAGAACCCGTTCGAAATCGCTCAGTACTTCGACAGCGGCAACTACACGGTCACTCGCAACCCCACCTTTCGCAACCTCTGGATCCAGGGTGGCCCCCGCGCCCGCGTCTTCTTTTCGGATCTCCCGAAGAAGGCCCCGGCGATGAACAAGGTTCCCTTGGTGAAATGGGCCCGCGGCTATGCCTATGTCAGTTCCACCCATATGATGCTGCCGCGCGGGCTGAACCTTGTGTACGAGGATAATGGCGGCGAAAAACCCTCGGGCTGCCTGCTGCATGCCAAGTTCCTCGACACCTTCGCCGCCAAGGCCGAGGAAGAGCTTGCCCGTGGCCAGCACTACGCCGAAAGCCACGAATACCGCGCCTATCGCGAAGGCATCGCGCAGGAGCGCGATCTGTGGTGCAATTGGAGCGAGAAGTATATCAACTGGCGCCAACTCGAAATTCTGGGGCTGATGTCGAAAGGGAACTGGGCGTGACGGTTGGCATCGTGATGCTGTGCCACACCGCGCTGTACCGTGCGGCGCAGGTCGCCCGGCATTGGGCCGAACACGGCTGCCCGGTCGTCATCCACCTTGACCGCCGCGTTGCGGAGAAGGATCGCGCCAAGCTTGCCGCTGATCTGGCTGACCTGCCCGATATCCGCTTTTCCGCCCGCATCGCTTGCGAATGGGGCACCTTCAGCCTTGTTCAGGCCTCATCAACCGCTGCCGCCCTGATGCTGCGCGACTTCCCGCAGGTCGGTCATGTCTTTCTGGCCTCTGGCTCCTGCCTGCCGATCCGCCCGGTGGCCGAGCTTCAGGACCATCTTGCCGCCCATCCCCAGACCGATTTCATCGAAAGCGTCACCACCGCCGATGTCGGCTGGACGGTTGGGGGCCTGAACCGGGAACGCTTTACCTTGCGCTTCCCCTTCTCGTGGAAACGGCAGCGCCGGTTGTTTGACGGCTATGTGAACCTGCAACGCCGCTTCGGGTTTCAACGCCGGATCCCCGATGGCCTTGTGCCGCATCTTGGCAGCCAGTGGTGGTGCCTGACCCGCCAGTCGCTGCGGGCCATCCTGACCCACCCCGACCGCGCGCGCCACGACCGCTATTTCCGGCGCGTCTGGATCCCCGATGAAAGCTATTTCCAGACCCTTGTCCGCCAGGTCTCGACCAATGTCGAAAGCCGGTCTCTGACCCTGTCAAAGTTCGACTTTCAGGGTCGCCCGCATGTGTTTTACGACGATCACATCCACCTCCTGCGCCGGACGGATGCTTTCGTTGCCCGCAAGATCTGGCCGCAGGCGGATCTGCTTTACGACACCTACCTGTCCCCCTCGGCTGATCTCGCCACCCGGCCCGAACCCAACCCCGGCAAGATCGACCGGCTTTTCGCAAAGGCGGTCGAGCGCAGGACCAAAGGCCGCCCCGGCCTTTACATGCAAAGCCGTTTTCCCACCAAGGCCCGCGGCGGCAACCGCTCGGCCGCGCCCTATGGCGTGTTCGAAGGCTTTGCCGACCTGTTCCCCGATTTCCACTCCTGGCTGACCCGCGTTGCCGATGCCCGGGTGCACGGCCACCTGTTCGCGCCAGACCGCGTGCAATTCGCCGGGGATGAGGCGGTGTTCAAGGGCGGCCTGTCTGACAGCGCCGCCTTGCGCGACTACAACCCGCGCAGTTTCCTGACCAGCCTGATCTGGAACAGCCGCGGCGAACGCCAATGCTTCCAGTTCGGCCCGGGTGACGCGCAGGACATCGCCCCGTTTCTGGCCGGGGACCCGAACGCCAGCATTCTGCTGGTGTCCGGCGCCTTCGCCATCCCGCTCTGGCGCTCGGGCCGGCCCTTCCCGGAAATCCGCGCCGAAGCGGCCCGCCTCCAGAAGATCGAGGCGGATTTCATCGCCCTGCTGAATGGCCCCGACACCAAGGCCCGCACCCGAATCTGGACCTTGGCCGATTTCATCGAAGACCCGGTCGAACCGCTCCATCAGATCGTCGATGACCTGAACCCCCGCGCGCCGCACCGGATGACCGAACTGCCGCATATGACCGATCTTTCCGGGTTCAGCGATTTCCTGCAGGAACTGCGCAATCAGGGCATGCAGCCCGTCCTGATGGGGGATGTCCCCGCCAGCATCGACATGGCCCGCATCGACCGCGGCCTGTCGCGCCCTCATATGGTCAAATAGCATGGCAGGCCCGTTCCACAGCTTCGTGATCTTCGCCGAAATGCGGACCGGGTCCAATTTTCTTGAAGCGAATCTGAACGCCCTGCCCGGCATCACCAGCTATGGCGAAGTGTTCAACCCGCATTTCATCGGCAAGAAAGACCAGATGGACCTGTTCGGCATCTCGCTTGCCGACCGTGAGGTGAACCCCAAGCCGCTGCTCCGCAAACTGCGGGCGGAAACCGATGGCCTGTCAGGCTTTCGCTACTTTCACGACCACGACCCGCGCGTGCTGGATCTGGTGATGGATGACCCCGGCTGCGCCAAGATCATCCTGACCCGCAACCCGTTGGAAAGCTATGTCAGCTGGAAAATCGCCCAAGCCACCGGGCAATGGAAGCTGACCGATGCCAAGCGCCTGAAATCCGCCAAGGTCGCCTTTGACCCGGTTGAGTTTCAGGATCACCTAGCCGCCCTGCAAGGCTTTCAAAGGCAGTTGCTCAACGCCCTGCAGACCAGCGGGCAGACGGCCTTCTATATCGACTACGAAGACCTCGCCTCGGTCGAGGTGCTGAACGGCCTTGCCGCCTTTCTTGGGGTGGATGGCCGGCTGAAGGCGCTGGATGACACGCTGAAGAAGCAGAACCCCGAACCCGTTCAGGACAAGCTGGAAAATCCGCAGGATCTGGCGGCTGCCCTGCCGGGGATCGACGTTTTCGCCCTGAACCGCACCCCGAACTTTGAACCCCGCCGCCCCGCCGCCATTCCCACGGCCATTGCCGCTGCAGCCGCGCCGCTCCTTTGGTTTCCGGTCCGGTCAGGCCCGGAAGATGCCGTACGCGATTGGCTTGCCAGCTTTGGGGGGCTCGTCGAAGGCTTCGAACAGAAAACCCTGCGCCAGTGGAAGCGCGCAAATCCGGGCCATCGCAGCTTTACCGTGATCCGCCACCCGCTGCTGCGCGCCCATGTGGCCTTTCGTGAAAAGATCGTCTCTGGCCAATTGGCCGACCATCGCCGCATCCTGATCCGCGCCTATAAGGCCCAACTGCCCGATCCGGGCCAGCCCTTCCCCGATGCCGCCAGCGAACGCAGCGCTTTCCTTGTGTTCCTGCACTACGCCCGGCTTGCCACCCTGGGCCAGACCGGGCAGCGGGTTGATCCGAACTGGGCCAGCCAGACCGCGATCCTGCAAGGCTTCTCCAGTTTTCAGCCGCTGGATCTGGTGATCCGCGAAGACCGCCTTGCCGAAGGCCTTGCCTTCCTCGCGGATGAGGTTGGGGTGACCTCGCCCTTTGCCCCCCCGCCTGATCCCGCGGCACAGGCCCTGTCCGCGATCTGTGATGACGCTGTCGAGGCGGCCGGGGCCGACGCCTATGCCCGTGACTACATGGGCTTCGGCTTCGGGCGCTGGCAAGGGTAACACAGCACCGCGCGGGCCCTACGCTTCAGGGCCGGCTCAGCGCAATTGTCCGGGTGGAACGTCCCGTCACGCCGCCTGCGGCGCCCGGCTTTCCGTCAGGATCGCGTGCAGCTTGGCCGGGTCGGTATTTGCCCGCAGCTTCGCCACCACGCCCGGGTCGCGCATCGTCCGGCTGACCAAGGCCAGCGCCTTCAGATGGTCCACCCCGGAATCCTTGGGCGCGAACAGCGCAAAGACCAGATCCACCGGCTGACGGTCCACGCTGTCATAATCCAGTGGCTTTTCCAGGCGCAGGAACACGCCAACGATTCCCTTCAGGTCCTCAAGCCGGGCATGGGGCAGGGCGATGCCATGCCCCACGCCGGTTGGCCCCAAAGTCTCGCGTTCCTGAAGGCTGTCGATGGCAACGGCGGCTGTCAGACCATAGGTCTGCGCCGCCATCTCGCCCAGCTCCTGAAACAGCCGCTTCTTGGACGTGAACTGACCGACAACCCGAACGGCACCCGGCGTGAGTAGCTTGGAAAGTTCCATAGGCAGACGTTGTTCCCGCGCCGATTTGGGCGCTACTTACTGTTGCGAGGGTCGATCCAACCGATGTTCCCGTCATCCCGACGGTACACCACATTCACGCCCCCATGGCCTTCATTCCGAAACACCAGCATGCGCTGCCCGGCCAACTCCAGCTGCATCACGGCCTCGCCGACGGTGATCGAAGGGATCTTCGTCTCCATCTCGGCGATCACGATGGGCTGGAGGCTTTCGGGCTCCACATCCTCGACTTCCTCGGACGAAGCGAGGATATACGAGGACGCCCCGCCGAATTCAACCGGAGTCGCACGATGGTTGTGGTGGTTGCGGATCCGGCGCTTGTAGCGGCGAAGCTGCTTGTCCATCTTTTCGCGGCAGGATTCAAAGGCGGCATAAACCTCGGCCGCGTGGCCCTTGGCCTGGGCGGTCAGGCCGGTGGACAGATGGATGGTCGCTTCGCAGACAAACTCATGCGCCACGCGGGAAAAGACCACGACACATTCGGTCGGGCGCTGGGCGTATTTCTCGACCACCTCGCCCATTTCGGCCTTCACATGGGTCTGAAGGGCCTCACCGACGTCGATCTGTTTCCCGCTGATCTGATAGCGCATGGCCTCTCCTCTCGCCTGCTGGCCGGGCGTGCCGGGTCATTCCGGACCGTCCTGCCCTTCCTTTGAATGTTGGAAAGAACGTGGCGTCACGCAAGGCCTGCCGGCCGATTTCTCCGCGGCGGAACGGATCAGAAAAGGGGCATGTGACACACGCATCAAGGGTATTTGGCGCTAGCCCATGCCCCCTTGTCAACCGAGTCGATTCCCCCCGGTCGCAGGCCCGCCTAGATGATCCGGAAGTTTTCGCCCAGATAGACGCGGCGGACGGTTTCGTCATGCACCACTTCTTCCGTCGTGCCCGACATGAGCACCTTGCCGTCATGCAGGATGTAGGCCCGATCCACGATATCCAACGTCTCGCGCACGTTGTGATCGGTGATCAGCACGCCGATCCCCCGGCTTTTCAGATCATGCACCAGATGGCGGATTTCCCCCACCGCAATGGGGTCAACCCCGGCAAAGGGTTCGTCCAGCAGCAGATATTTCGGGTCCGCCGCCAGACAGCGCGCAATCTCCACCCGCCGCCGCTCCCCACCGGACAGCGCCAGCGCCGGCGTGCGGCGCAGGTGGGTGATGGAAAACTCGCTCAGCAGCTCCTCCAGCCGCTCACGCCGCTTGTGGCGGTCAGACTCGGTGATCTCCAGCACCGCAAGGATGTTGTCCTCAACCGACAAACCCCTGAAAATGCTGACTTCCTGCGGCAGATACCCAATCCCCAACCGCGCGCGGCGGTACATCGGCAGGGCGGTCACATCCTTGCCGTCGATCAGCACCTGCCCGCCTTCCGGCGTCACCAGCCCGGCGATGGAGTAGAAACACGTCGTCTTGCCCGACCCGTTCGGCCCCAAGAGCGCCACCACTTCGCCCCGGCGCAGATCAAGGCTGACATCCCGGATCACCGGCCGCTTCTTATAGCTTTTGCGCAAGGACCGGACCTGCAGCCCCCCGCGCCTTCCGTGATCGTCAACTCTGGCTTCACCGCCATCAGTTTTCGCCTGGCACGAAGGTCGTCGTCACGCGGCCTTCCATGATGCCCGACCCGTCCGTCAGGTTGATCGTCAGCTTCTGCCCCTGCATCGACGACGGTCCCTGCGTCAGCAGCACATTCCCCGACATCACGATCTGGCCGCTCTTGATCGTATAGACCGCGCCGTCGGCCTTGGCCGCATCGCCAAGGTTGGTCACGCTGACCCCCCCACTGGCCAGCAACTGATCAATCTCACCGGGTTCCGACCCGTATTTGACCTCAACCTCGCCCGCAGTCAGCGTCATGTCGCCCTGCACGACCTTCACATTGCCGCTGAACAGCGCCGTTCCATCGGCATTGTTCACCGCAAGCTGGTCGGCGGTGACCTCAACCGGCTGGGTCGTGTCCTGCTCCAGATCGCCGAAGGCGATGGTCGCCTGCTGCGCGACAGCCGCCGTCGACAGCAGCGCCACACTCGCGGCGAGCGCCAAAGACCATTGCTTCAATGCCATTCGTCGAACCCCTTGGGCCTTAGCCACCTGGAAGATATACCAGCCGGACGCCCCCATTGAAAACCAGAAGATACCCACCGGGGGTGCGGTTGTCCTGACCAAGGGTCATGCCGCCTGCAGAAAGGTCACCCGCCGGGCCTGTCGCCGTAACCGGCGTCTGCGATTGCAGGCCTGACCGGTCAAGCTTTGCCGTCATCTCGGCCGTTTCAACGCGATACCCGGTTGAGGTGGTGATCACCACCCCGCCCGACAGCACGATTTCGCGCGCGACATTGTCCAGCACGGCCTCTGCAGCAGTCAGGTTGGTTGCCGCACCATCCGGCGTGTCCAGTTGCAGCCGCAGCGTTTGCGCCCGGGCCGGCGCGCCCTCCGCCGATGGGCGCGCCTCATCTGCCGACAGGGTCAGCGCGCCGCCGTCACTGGTGGTGCCGGCATAGGTGGGCGCGGTCATCCGGGGTTCGCGCGCCAGATCTTCGACATCGACCTCGGCATAGGGCAAGGCCGCCTCGGGGTCGATCCGGTCGGCCAGCAGGAACAGCGTCGCAAGGATCGCCAGCGCCATCAGCGGCAAGGTGACCTTCAGCCACCCGACAACCCGTGTGTGCCGATCCATCGCCATCGCCTAGACAACCCCTGCGCGCAGGCAATCATGAACATGCAAAATCCCAATCGCCGTTGGGCCGTCAGTCACCAACAGGCAGGTGATCTTGCCATCATTCATCAGGGCCAGCGCCTCGCCCGCCAGCGCCTCGGTTCCGATGGTGCGGGGGTTGTGGGTCATCACCTCGCCCGCCGTGTGGGACATCAGCCCCTCAAGATGCCGCCGCAGGTCACCGTCCGTGATGATCCCGGCCAGATGGCCCTTGCTGTCGGTGACGCCAACCACCCCGAAACCGCTGCGGGTGATGGCCAGCAGAACCTCGCCCATGCCCAAGCTTTCGGGCACCAAAGGCGGGTTTTCGTGCATCAGGTCGCGCACCCGCAACAGCCGCGCGCCCAGCTTGCCGCCGGGGTGGAACATGCGGAAATGGTCGGGCGTGAAGGCGCGGTGTTCCATCAGCGCAATCGCCAGCGCATCGCCCAAGGCAAGGGTCATCGTGGTTGATGTTGTCGGCACAATCCCCGTCTCACAGGCCTCGGGCACTTGCGGCAACAGGATGCCCACATCCGCCTGCCGCATCAGGGTGGACCCCTCCCGCCCCGCCACCCCGATCAGCGTGATGCCAAAGCGTTTTGCATGGGCCAGGATATCCGCCAGTTCCGACGTCTCACCCGAGTTGGAAAGCACGATCAGCACATCGCCCTCGGCCACCATGCCAAGGTCGCCATGGCTTGCCTCGGCCGGATGCACGAAATGCGCAGGCGTGCCGGTGCTGGCAAAGGTCGCTGCGATCTTCCGCGCGATATGCCCCGACTTGCCCATGCCAGAGACGATCACCCGCCCCTTCGCCGCCATCAAAAGGCTGACGGCCGCAGAAAAGCTTTCCCCCAGCGCATCCGCCAAGGCGTCCAGCGCCCCGGCCTCGCGCCGGATCACCCGGCGTCCAGTTGCCAGCGGGTCAGTGGAGGAAGATGTCATGCGTCTCGTCCCAACCCAGAAGGTCCAACTCGGCCCGCGTTGGCAGGAAATCAAAGCACCGCTGGGCCAATTCCATCCGACCCTCGCGCTTCAGCCGCGCCTCAAGCTCGGCCTTCAGGGCGTGCAGGTACAGCACATCCGACGCCGCATAGTCCTTTTGCGCCTCGGTCAGCACCTCTGACCCCCAGTCGCTGGTCTGCTGTTGCTTTGACACGTCGACGCCTACCAGATCGGCCAACAGGTACTTCAACCCATGCCGATCGGTGAATGTCCGCACCAGCTTCGACGCTATCTTGGTGCACCATACCGGCGCAGTCGTCACCCCAAAGGCCTGTTTCAGCATCGCGACGTCGAACCGCCCATAGTGGAACAGCTTCAGCACCGCCGGATCAGCCAGCATCCGCTCCAAATTCGGGGCGCGGGTCTGGCCCTTGGCGATCTGCACCAGATGGGCATCTCCAGACCCATCGGAAAGCTGCACGACGCAAAGCCGGTCACGGCGCGGGTCAAGCCCCATCGTTTCGGTGTCAATCGCCACCACCGGGCCAAGGGTCAGCCCATCGGGAAGGTCGGTCTGGTGCAGGTGAATGGCCACGGGTCTCGCTCCTGATTGCGTCCCACGGATTACGCCCGGCACTCCTTGGGGTCAACCATGGGGGACTGGCATGGGCTGCAGCACGCGTGGCGTGGTTCGTGTCCTGTGATGGGCGTTCGGCCTCCGTGTCGTTGGCGAAACCCGACCCGTTTCCTTTTGGCCGACCAAGGGCGGGTTGCGGCCCCCTTTTGCTTGGGTTGCCCTGCCTGCGACCGTCGTCACGAACGCGGCCCGTTTTCCCCGGGAACTGACCCTTTGAGTGCGGGGCAGTGCTGGTCCTTCGTCCGGGTGAAAGTGGCCTATCCGTTGTCGTCCGACGCCGATACCTGACTGAGGCCCCGCGAAGAATGTACCTGTCAAAGCCTTAAGGCTTGGTAAATGCTTACCGACAAGCCATTGAAATGATTGAAAACGAACGCTGTCCCTGCCCGGGACACCCCAAACCCTTGGCGGATTTCAAGAGACTCACTGTTTGCCCACGTCCCTTGTCCCACCCCCCCATCAGGCGCAACATTCACACACGAATTCCCTTGCCCGACAAAGGCCACCCTATGTCCAGCCCTCCCCCCTCCACTGCCTCCGCGCCGGTCGAGATTTCCCGGATCGCCCTCACCGTCCACGATCTCGAGGGCATGGCCGCCTTCTACAGGCAGGCGTTGGGTCTGGCTGACCTGTCGTCCGAACCCGGCCTCCGCCGACTGGGGGTTGACGGTCGCACCTTGATCGAACTTCGGGCCGACGCCGCTGCCGCCCGCTCCTCCCGGCATGATGCAGGGCTGTTCCACACCGCATTCCTCATGCCCAACCGCCCCGCCTTGGCGCGCTGGCTTCGTCATGCCGCCGACACCGGACTACGCCTGCAAGGCGCATCGGACCATCTGGTCAGCGAGGCGATCTATCTGGCCGATCCCGAAGGCAACGGGATCGAGGTCTACGTCGACCGCCCGCGTTCCGCCTGGCACGACGCGACCGGTGCCGTGAAGATGGCGACCGAGGCGCTGGATCTGAACGCTCTGGTCCGGGCCGCAGACGGCCCCTGGACAACCGCCCCCGACGGGCTGGTCGTCGGCCATGTTCACCTGCAGGTCGGCGCCCTTCCGGAAGCGGAGGCCTTCTACTCCGGCACCCTTGGTCTGCCCGTCATGGCCCGCTATCCGGGGGCGGCCTTCTATGGCGCGGGTGGCTATCACCACCACATCGCGACAAATGTCTGGAACAGCCGCAGCGCCGGTCGCCGCAGCTATCCGTCCACCGGGCTTGCCGAACTGGTACTGGCGACTGACCCTTCGGTCGAGGCAGGGATAATTGCGCGCGGCGGGGCAGACCGTATGGAGGACCCCTGGGGCACACTCATTGCGCTTGAACCAAAGGCCGCCTGAGCCGCGTCAGTTCACCAGGAATTCGGCATGCAGGGCACCAGCGGCGTTGATGCTTTTCAGGATGTCGATCATGTCATGCGGCGCGACGCCAAGTGCGTTCAACCCGGCCACGACCTCTGCCAGATCTGTGCCGCCGCGCACCTCGGCAAGGCCGGTCCCGTCCTTGGTGATTTCAGCGGTTGACCGTGGCACGACCACGGTTTCCCCCTCGCTGAACGGGTTCGGCTGCACGACCAAAGGGCTTTCCTCGACCCGCAGCGTCAGGTTGCCCTGTGCCACGGCCACCCGGCTGATCCGCACATCGGCCCCCATGACGATGGTCCCGGACCGCTGATCCACCACCACCCGCGCGCGGGTCTCTGGCTGCACGAGGATCCCCTCGATCCGGCTGAGGACATGGGCGGGTGACCTCATCCCGGCGGCTGCAATATCAAGCGCAACAGTGCCCGCATCCTGCATCACCGCGATGCGGCGGCCAAATTCGGCGTTGATCGCGCGCTCAATCCGTTCGGCGGTCGTGAAATCCGCCGATTTCAACGCAAGCCGCAGGGTCGGTAGCCCTGCAAAGTCAAACTCCACCTCACGCTCAACCCTTGCGCCCGAGGGGATGCCGCCCGCCGTCGTCGGGACACCTTGCACCACGCGGGCCGCGTCCCCTTCGGCCGATACCCCACCCGCGATGATCGTGCCTTGCGCCACGGCATAGATCTGCCCGTCTGCCCCGTTCATCGGTGTCATGATCAGCGTGCCGCCAAGCAGACTTTTCGCGTCACCAATGGCCGAGACCGTCACATCAATCCGCGTGCCCGCCCGCGCGAATGGTGGCAACTGCGCCGTCACGAAAACGGCCGCGACGTTCCGTGGGCGGATCGCCTCGCCCGTGACATTGGCGCCCAGGCGTTCCAGGAGGTTTGCCATGATTTCTTCGGTAAAGGGGGCGTTGCGGATGCCGTCACCGGTGCCGTTCAGACCGACCACCAGGCCATAGCCCACCAGATCATTGCCACGCACGCCGTCGAATTCGACCAGATCCTTGATCCGGATCGGTTCAGCCAGTGCTGATGAGGCGATCAGAAAAAGGGCGGCAATCAATCGGATCATCTGAGGAAATCCACCAAGTTGAGCCGCGATACGCGGGCGGTGACAAGGTACAGCGATTCAAGCTGCACACGGGCCGTTTCCAACCGTGTCGCGGCCTCATACGGGTCAGCGGACCCGATGTCCGACCGCAGGATGCCAAGCGCAGTACCCTCGGCCGCATTGCGGGTTCGAGCAGATTCGATCTGAGCCTCAACCGTGCCGATCTTTGCGGTAAGGGCGATGCGGCTGTCTTCGCTGGTCAACAGCACTTGCCCGGCACGCTGGGCCAAGCGTGACCGTTCCACTGCGTTCCCGGAAAGCATCCCCCGGTCAAGCAGTGCAGCCATGGCAAAGCCTGCCAGCGTGTCGCGGATCGTTGGATCAAGCGCGGTCGTGGACAGGTCTGCGCTTTCACCTGGGGCGATGGGCGCGGGGGCCAAAGGGTCACCGCCTTGGTAGAATGTCCCGTAACCCAAAGGATCGGCGAACCAGTTGACCACGGCTCCAGCCACGGCGGCCGCAGTGGTGGCCCCGGTTGCGGCGGTTTCCAGTGCCGCCAGAAGATCGTCAGACGCGCCAAGCGGTGCGGTATCGGTGGCAGCGCCCGAAAACACCGAACGACCCGAAGCCTGGGCATTCAGCAGGCCGATCACGCTTTCCAGCCTGGCGCGGGCATCGGCGGCGACAGCATTCACCTGTGCCGTTGTGGGAAAATCGATAGCGCCAAGCAGCGTCGTGGTAATCCCGGCCGCCAGCGAGGAGAGGCCAGACAGCGTGGTCTGCTGAGTGCTTGCCTGAAAGGCTGCGTCGGTTGTCGTGGTCTTGAAGGCCGCCAGCCGCGACAGGCTGGCGTCAATCGCAAGAACGGGGGTGAGGTCGCCCCGAAGGACAAGCGCGATGTCGTCATGGCGACCGGTCGCCACTTCGTTCGAGGCGCGTTGGACCTGACCACGCAGGTCAGCACCCTGGCGCGCGAGGATGTTGGTCATGCTGGCATCGCCGACGGAAATGCGGGTCATGCGCCCAACCGGAGCAGAGTATCGATCATATCGCTTACCGTCTGGATGACTCGTGCGTTGGCGGAATAGTTCTTTTCGATGATCAAAAGCTGCTGCATCTCTTGATCTGTATCGATGCCGTTCTGCGCCTCGACATCTGTCAGCGCAGTCAAGCGGCCCGAGGCGAAGGATTGTTCCGACTGCGCCGAAAGCCGCAACGTCGCGGTATCGGCAAGGATGTCCGCCGTCAGGGTGGCAAAATCGCGACTGCCGGCGATGAAACCGGTCGAGGCCAGCGGCTTTTCGACCGTCAGCGCTTGATGAAGCGAATTCAGGAAGGCGCCATTGCCGGGTGGCCCTGCGGTGGCAGCGCCAAGGCCATCCCGCAGCCGGAAGAGAGCGCCGCCTTGCGTGGGATCGGCGGCGGCGTTCATTTTCAGACGCCCGGCAAGGCCGATTTCATCGGAGGGCAGAAAGGCGGCACCACTGTCGGTGAAAAGCCCGGGCGCACCGGGGCCAAGAGTGGCGTCAAGACCGGGGGCCGAAAACCGCTCCACCAGGTCGCGGGCTACGGCATCAAGCTTGCCTTGGGCGGAAACTGCCAGGTCATCGCGGACGGCAAATTGCGCGGCCAAAGTGCCGCCAAGGATGGGGCTGCCGGTACCTGCGGTGTCATAGGGATAGTCGTTGATCGTGAGACCAGACAGACCACCTGACGCCTGGGTCATCTGGGGTGTGATCAAGAGGGTGGGTGTGAAGGCAAACACGGACGGTTTGCCATCCAGCAACGGTGCGCCGCCAGTCGTGTAGAGCGCGATCTGGTTCATGTCGCGCGGAACTTCCCGGATCGGCACGATGCTGGAGAGCGTGTCGACCAGTCGCTGGCGTTCGTCCAGCAAAGCCGAGACGTCACGTCCCGCGCCGGTGAAGGCAAGAAGCGAATCGTTCAGCCGCTCCAGTTGGGCGAGAGTGCTGTTCAGGGTGCCTACCTGCGCGGCAATCTGGCGGTCGGCGGAGGTGCGGGCGTCCTGGATGTCATCGGTGGCGCTGGCAAGGCCGGAGATCAGGCTGCGGGCAGCGTTCGCGACGGTTGCAAGCCGCGCTTCAGATTCCGGGCGGCCAGCGGCGGCGATCAACGCCTGGTCAAGACTGTCAACACGTGCGGCCAGTGATCCGGCGCTGTCGGGTGTGCCGACAGCGCGTTCGACGCTGGCCAGAAAATCGGCCCGGACCGTGCGGTCACCGTCGGCAGCCTGCGCAAGGCGGCGTTCGGCGAGAAGCTGGCGGTCCACGTCGCGGGTGATGCCGGTGATGGCCACACCTTGACCTCTGTCAGTCAGAATGGCGGCGCGCAGGCCCACCTCCCGCCGGGCGTAGCCGGGTGTGGTCGCGTTGGCCACGTTCGATGACAGGATTTCCGCCTGGCGCGAAGTGGCTGAGAGGCCGGTCAGTGCCGAGCCGAGGGCTGCTGTGATGCTCATCGCCTGTTACCGTTTGATATTGGTGGTTTCCTGCAGCATTTCGTCGACCGTCTGGATGACCTTGGCATTGGAGGAATAAGCGCGCTGGGTCTGGATCAGGTTGGTCAGCTCTGCCGCGACATCGGTCTTCGAGCTTTCGCGTGAGAAGCCTTCGATCGTGCCGGTGGGGCCTGACCCCGCGTCCCACAACAGGAACGCACCCGAGTTGGGCGAGACCTGATAGGTCTGGTTGTTCAGCGACAGAAGGCCGTTCGGGTTCGGCACGTCGACCAGTGGCACCTGATACAGACGCCGGGTCAGGCCGGTATCGTATGTGGCGTTCACATAGCCGGACTGGTCAATCTCCACCTTGGTCAGGGTGCCGACGGGCGAGCCGTTCTTGGTGATGGCCAGCGGGACGAAAGTATCAGACAGCTGGGTGATGCCGTTTGGTTCCCCCGGGCTTCCGCTTGATCCCCCCGGGCTTCCGATCGTGACTGTCATCGGGCCGCCTGCCACCGCCAGGGACACCGTGCCAGCGACCGGGTCGTAAGCACCGCCGGAAACGACAGCGACCGAGGCAAGCGTACCGCCCGCGCCGCTGGTATCGTCAAAGGTCAGGGTGTATTCGCCGATCAGCGCGCCGCCAGATGCGGAATCACGGATCTCCATCGTCCATTGGTTCGAGGCGCCGGTGGCGGGCACAATCGGCTCGAAAGTAACTTCAAGCGCTTCCGACGTGCCCAGATTGCCGAAGTATTCCACGGACAGCGGTGGAACATCGGCTGTTGACCCCGCAACAGTGTAGGTGGCGGGCAGATTGACCCCCAGGCCGATCTGACTGGTCGGATTGGCGACCATCTGATTGGTGTTGACCACGATCGGCACCATGCCCGAGATGCTGTCGCGCGGGGCAGGCGGGATTGTCCCATCCGGATTGGCAGCCCATCCCATCAGCACAAGGCCAGAGTCGGTCTTCAGAACGCCGTCAGGATCGGGTCGGAAGCTGCCGGTGCGGGTCATCAGCAAGGGGGCGTTGCCATCTTCCAGCGCAACTTGCTGCGCGACGGGCAGCATTCCCCGCCCGGCAATCGCAAGGTCCAGCGCGTTCGAGGTGCCGACAAGATCGCCCCGTTCGTCAATCAACCGTGTTGTCGACGCGCGAACGCCGCCTGCGGAATAGGACCCGGACCCGCTTGATCCGGTGATCACCAGACTGGCAAATTCGGTCTGCACACGTTTGTAGCCATAGGTTCCCGAGTTCGCGATGTTGTCCGAGATTGCCGCAAGCCGCGTTGCGTTTGCGTTCAGACCGGCCACGCCGGCGCTAAGCGAGGAAGAGATCGTCATGGGAAAGCGTCTTTCTGCTGCTTCGAACCCTGCTGGGCCCAAACTGCACTTTGGCAACTTAACGCTGACCTAACGGTTGTGGCTAAACACCTAAAATTTGACCGAACACCTCAGCGGTCGCGGCGGAGCAAGGTCACCTCGATCCGGTTGTTCCGGATGGCTGTGGGCACTGCCACGGCAGGTTTTCGGTCTGCAAAACCTGAAATCCGTTGCATTCGCCCAGCATCCAGCCCGGCGCTTTCCAGCAAGCCGCGGGTAACTTGCGCGCGTTGGGTGGACAAGGCCCAGACCGGATTGTCGATCAACGTCACCGGATGCGATCGCAGAAAGCCGCTGACGGCGATTTCGTTGCTGGTAAGGTTCAGCACCTCGGCAAGAAGGTCAATAATTGCAAGGGTGACGGGCAAAGCTTCGGCCGTTTCGGCAGCGAACAGGGGCGCGTCGGGCAGATCGAAAATCTCGATCACCAACCCCTCATCAGTGACGCGGGTGACGACATGGCGCAACAGGCGTTCCATCGTGTTGCTTTCGCCGCCCCGGGCGATCAGAGCCTTTTCGACATCTTCAAGTTCAGACTGTGCCCGACCTTCGCCTGCCGTCCCATGGCCCGGCTCTGCCCCGGCCTGACCACTGGCGGCGGCCGACGTCTTCCTGTCCAGCGCGCCCGTACCGGAATTCGCCATGGTGTCTTCGGAAAACACACTGTCGCCGCCAAAGGCACCGTCACCCCCGCCCGAAATGCGGTTCACCGGGATCGTCGGATTGAAGTAATCCGAAATCCCCTTGCGTTGCTTTTCCGTTGTCGCGTTCAGCAGCCACATCAACAGAAAGAAGGCCATCATGGCGGTCACAAAGTCGGCGTATGCCACTTTCCAGGCCCCGCCGTGGTGACCGCCGCCCTGAACGACCTTCTTTCGCTTGATGATGACTGGCGCGTTGCCTTGCGCTGCCATCAGATTCACCCGTATTCACACCCGGAACAAGCGATAGCAAAGCAGCCTTTACCAAGCCTTAACCCGCTGGTTTTTAGGGAAAAGCCGCTCTTGCGCCACAGTCAGGCCTGGGCGTTGGCCATGGCTAAACGCGGCGCTCTCCGCCCTGCCAGACGCCAAGCAGGGTGCCGTCAGCCGCCAGATGCACCATGTCGGCGGCCCGGCCCGGTTGGAGGTGCCCAAGGCTGTCTGACCGTCCGATACAGTCCGCCGGGCGGGCGCTGGCCATGGCAAGCGCCACATTGGTGGAGGTGCCAAGGCCGATCATCACGGATACGGCGCGGGGCAGGGTCAGGTCGGCCCCTGCCAGAGTGCCGTCTTCCAGGGTCAGCCGTCCACCTTGCCGCAGGATGCGCCTGCCGTTCAGGCGAAACTCGGTCAGGTCGCTACCAGCCGCGGCCATTGCGTCCGAGACAAGGAACAGCCGGTCGGGCGCTGCGGCCATCGCGATCCGGATGGCTTCGGGTGCGACATGGATGCCATCCGCGATCAGCCCGGCGTGAACCGGACCGGTCAGTGCCGCACCGACAAGGCCGGGTTCACGGGGGGCAAGCTGGCTCATCGCGTTGAAGAGATGCGTCACGCAGCGGGCGCCAGCGGCGATGGCGGCACTTGCTTGGGCGTGGCTGCAATCGCTGTGCCCAAGGCTGACGATCACCCCGGCGCGGGCCAACCGGGCGATCTGGTCGGGCGTTGCTGCCTCAGGCGCAAGTGTGACCATAAGGGTGGGCAGCTTTCCTGCAGCATCCAGCAATTGCGTCAGGTCGGACTCTGTCATCGGACGGATCAACGCCGGATCATGCGCACCCTTGCGCCGTGGGTCGAGATGCGGCCCTTCCAGATGCAGGCCAAGAAAGCCGGGGGTCTGCCGTTGCGCCGCAGTGATCCCGGCGGCAATGACGCGGGCCGTCGCTTCGGGCGTGTCGGTGATCAGCGTCGGCAAGATGCCGGTCGCGCCAAGGCGGGCGTGGGTGGCGCACATCTCTGCCAGCATCTCGGGGGTGCTGGTGGCATCGACCATGCGCCCACCTGCACCATTCACCTGCAGGTCCAGAAAGCCGGGGGCAAGGATGCCGCCGTTCAGCCGGACCTCAGCTCCCGGGCCGGGACCTGCGATGCACCCATCGACCACGCGCAAGGTGGCGGACCGGTGCAGGGTGGTTCCGTCAAAGACATCTGCCCCGGTGAAGATCTGTGGCATCAGACCACGCACCCAGTTGGGTTGCCATGTTTGCAGGGCAGCATGGACGGGCGGAGGAGCGATGGGTTCGTGTGTCGCATCGGCAGACCTTTCGGCAAGACTTGCGGACGGAAAGAGCCCCGAGGGTCAGCCGCGCAGCGCGCTGGCCCAGCCCCGCAGCACCGTTCCGGTGGCATCCCCATCAATCACGCCCAGAAGGATGCCGTCCTTCATGCGGGCGCAAAGAATGCTGTGACCTTCGATCAGCGAGGCACCCAGCACGATGCAGACCGGACCTTGGGGCTGGGTCGCAACCTGATCAAGCTGCTGGTTCAGCGCTTCGCCCTCGTCATCAAGGAAGCCCTGCAGGTGCGACACCATCTCTTCCGGGCCATCCGTGGCGCCGTCATCTTCGCCGCCGACGACAAGCCAGGCCATGAGTTCCGGCCCGATTGCGCGGGCAAGGGTGCCAAGGAACGATCCGCCCGCAGGCATGTCGGCGGGTGGCTGGACTGGTGGCGCCGGGCTTTCGGCTTCGGGCTCGGGCTCCGGTTCTGGCGGTGCGGCTTTGGTCCGGCGGGTCGGCGGGTTGGCGGGATCGTCTGCCGGGATGGTTCTGACGACGGGGTCGGCGGGGGTTGAGCCTTCCAGCGGGTTGAGGTCGATCAGCAAGAGGTCCGCCAGCAGCGCCACTGGCAACCCCACGCTGACGCCATCCACCTCACGCGTCATGGGCAGGGCCCAGACCCGCAGTTCCTGTCGGGGAACCGCAACGGCCTGCATAAGCTTGATCAGCTCGTCCTTGTGGTCGTCATCAAGCACTGCGTCCGCAAGGGTGTTTTCCGCGCCGGGCAAGCCGTTCGCGGCGGTGACACGCAGGACCCGGCGGCCCGACACCTCAAGCGACAGGCTTGATCCGCCGCTGGATTCGAACGTCAATGTGCGGCCCAGCACGGTTTCGTTCACTTCGCACAGCAGGGCGGCAAGCGGATTCGCGTCGGATATCGCCGCAATCACCCGTGCCCCACCCGGGGCGATGCGGGCGGCTGTCTGCAAGGCATGCAGACGGGCAATGATCGGAAGGGTGCCCCTGTTCACTGGTTCGCCTGACTTAGGCTGGATGTTCCCATGTCACGCACCGGCAGAAATCTTGTCCAAGGTTTCGCGGATCTTCGTCACAAACCCCGCAAGGTCAATACCGTGATCGCAGATGCAGCACATCGCGTCGGCTGGTTCGCTTTCCGACCGCAGATAGACGCGCAGGCTTTCGGGACCCATGACCACAGCGGCATGCGGTTCGCCAAACGCTTCGACCGAAAGGGAAAACAGCGGGTCATCAAAGCTTGACCGCGCCTGTTGGCACAGCTGGTCAAGATGTTCCTGCGTGATGTCATCCTTGCCCATGCTGGCCAGAATCATGCTGGCCGACAGGTCGGCAAAGGCCACCACACGCGTTTGCGGATAGGCCTTGATCACCGCGCCAAGGCTTTCATTGATCCCCACTTATCCGCCCCCAACCGTTCCTGCCGACCTACTGGCCCTGTGACCGACCGGCCGCGCGTGGCTCGGCCCCTGCGTTCAAGGCGCGGTCCGAGAAGGACACCACTGCCGGTCCCGTTTCTTCGGTCGGGCGTTCGGTGCGCAACAGGCGTTCCCCCGCCGCAACGCGACGCGGCATCACCTTGATCACCGGAGTATTGCGAATGACGGTCAACCGTTCGAACGACCGGGCGATCAGGCTTTTCCCGCTTTCACCTGGGTCAGCCGGGTCGGGGGTGATTGGCGGCATCGCCTCTTCCCCCGGTTCGGGAAAGCCTTCGTCGATCAGGCGGTGGACCAGATCAAACAGCGCGCTGGCAAAGGCCTGCGCCCCACTGTCGATCCATTTGGTCTCGTCCTCCCCCGCCGTCATCGCCTTGAGGAGAGAGACGGGGAACACGTCCGCGAACAAGCCATCCACTTCGGACACGACGCGCTTTTGCACCTTGGCCTTGTCCTTGTCGCCAAGGATCTTGTCGAACCTTGTGATCAGCAGCAGGCTGTTCTTCCGCATTTCGGCCGGGAATGTCGACCAGACGCCGGATTCCGATTGCCGCCAGGCCTGGGTTGCATGGGTGCACCACAGCACACCATCCGCCAGATGGGCCATCCGTTCCCATACTTCCGGCGACATCGACGGGTCCGAGATTCCGGGCATGTCGATCAGGTCACAATACCGCAGGATATCGCTTTTCATGAAGATACGGACATGTTCCGTCGTCTCAAGCGACACGTTGACCAGATCGGCCACGTCCAGATCATAGGCAACGCCATCCAGACCCATCGTATAGGCGTCATCCGGCCCGTAAGACAGCCAGACCGGGGGCAGTTGCGTGGCCGTCACCTTTTCCAGCAGCGGCCTTGCCCCCATCAGCACGTTGCAGAGCGTACTTTTGCCCGAGCTGAATTCGCCCATGATGGCGATTCGGGGTTTGCGGGTCATCGGCATTCGTATCGTCCTTTCCTGCGCGGCCAGGGCTTACTCGGCGTAGATGCCAAGTTCGTCCATGATCGACGCCAGGCATTCCTGCCGGTCTTCCCAGGCATTCACGCCGAACAGTTCTTTCATTTCGTCCATCGAGATTTCCGAGCTGGCCAGCGCGCTCATCAGCAATTCGCGCTGTTCCTGCAGGAAGTCGCGCAGCGTGGTCTGGGTGCGTTCCCGGAACAGGCCGATCTGGATGGTTTTCAGGTCATTGATGATCGGGTCAGTCTCGGCCCGGATCAGGTTGTAGAAGTCCTGCGCAAAGGCCTTGTAGCCGCGACGGCGCTGCCACCAGCCCTTCCACCAGCTGACCTGAAGGTCCAGCGCAATCGTCTGGCCAAGGTTGATCGGCGGCGGAATGTAGGACACGACCGGCGTCTCGATCTTGAAGCCTTCCACGGTGATCGAGAAGGTCTTGCCGTAAAGGTCGGCAATCTTGACGGCGGTTTCGTTGTTCACCTCGGACGCGATGGCGTGCATCTTCTTCAGCACAACCTGATAGCTGGACGACAGCAGCATCCGCAGACCCAAGGGGCTGTAATGCCAGGTCGCATCCTCACCATTGGCCTGCAGATGTTCGATCAGGCTGTTGGTCGCGCGCTCCAGAAACCGCTCATAGCTTTGGTCGATGCGGTTGGTGAAATCCTTGCAGACGTTGTTGGTCAGATGCGTCAGCTTTTCTTCGGCAGCCGCCTCGATATGGCGCAGTTCTGCGTCCAATTGCTGGGGCGTCATCGTCCGGTTCAGCTGGCCATCGGATTCCAGGATGCGGACCTGATCGACGACGTCCAGCGACTGCGCCAGGTTCAGCGCCTGCCGCGCGGATTTCTGCAGCGCCTCATGCACCGGGCCTTCGTACATCCGCTGGCCCAGCGCATCCAGCAGCGCCGGCACCCCGGACGCGTGCCAGACCAGCTGTTCCGCCGTCCAGTCGTTCATCTTGTCGGCAAAGGCGGCGCGGGTCCAGTTGATCGCCGACTCGGTCGAGTCGTCGGTCATCTCGTCGATCTGGCCCAGCAGCACGGCGTTCGCCCAATGGGCCGAGCCGTAGATGATGTCGATATCCTGCGGCGCGTTGTTCTTTTCCAGCGTTTCCAGAATCGACTTGTGGATTTCGGGGACTTGCGCCCCCGGGTCGGGCAGTTCGTCGATCCGGTTGACGAAAATGATGATCTCACGCGACTGGCGATGCGCGATCAGGCGGATCAGCGCCATGTCCATCGTCGTCAGCGCCTGATGAGCCGACAGGACAACGATACAAGACCGGCTGTCGCGCACGGCGTTGATCGTGATCTGTTCGCGCATCATGAATGTGTCGTTCACGCCGGGCGTGTCGCGCACACATAGCAGGACGGGAATGTCCTCCCGCTCAATGTAAAGGTCGGCGGATTTGGTGATGTCGGTGAAACGGCCCTGGTCGGCGCTGCCAAGCTCTTCATCGCCCACGCAGACATAGCGGCGCAGCAGCGCGTCATCGACCGCGCCATAGCGGTGTTCGGTGCCCAGCAGCATCTCGAACTTGCGGCCAAGCCGGGCCTGCGCCTTTTCGCGCATCGCCACGACCTGCAGCCGCAGCTTTTCAAGCTCGTCATCAGCGCCAGCGCGGGCCGCCAGCTGGCCGATCCGGCCGCCGTTCGACACCAGCTTGTCCCATTCCGCGCCGTCGAAGAACTTGAACTTCGCCTTGACGTTCAGTTCCGGGCTGGGGGTGTTGATGTGCAGCGACGTCACCACTGACGTCCATGGGTTCACGTCCGTCGGCAGCAGCCCCGGCTCTCCGATCATGGCGTTGATCAGCGAGGTCTTGCCCGCCTTGATCTGCCCGATCACCGTGACCGAGGGTTCAACCTCACGCACCTGTTGCAGGATCCGCGTCACCTTCTTCGAGGTGTCGGCATCCGCCATCGTCACGAAATCGCGCAAAACATCTTCAAATTGCTGATTTGCTTCAGCAATGCGGCCAAGGCCCGGAAAGCTGCGCTTCAGCGCAACGTCCGGCGCGACTCCGGCAGGCACAGCTGCCTCAAGAGCCGGTTCATCGTCCTGAACTATGGCGCCAAGTCCCATGATATCCTCACAACTTCCGCCCCAAACCACTTATATGGCACACAGAACGGCGCAAGTCCCCGCAATCATGACATAAGTTGGGAAAGTGGTCCGAATTGGGCAGGTTTCTGTCGATTCTTCGGCTTGTAATGCTATCAAGCCGCGCGCAATGTTTCCAGATCACGACGAATTTGCAGCAGTAGCGTTACCGTGTCGTCAGCGGGCGCATGCCCTTTTTCCAGCTGCATCAGCATGATCAGATCAAGCACCTCGCCCAGATCGCCGTTGATTCGCCGCAACGCCGCCGAACCGCCGCGCGACAAAAGGTCGATGACCTGTTCCGTCGTTTCGCGCCCGTGTTCAAGAATCATGTCGATCGGCCGCTTTTCATCGGGGTCGAGCATCTCGGTCAAGGCAGCCGACCGGCTGATGATAAGGTCGATCGCCTGATCCAGCAGGCTTTGCTCGCTTGCCGGGATCGGCCCGGCCACGGCGGCCGCAGCAAGGGGCGCAACCGGGGCTGACGCCACGCGCGCCGCAATGCGGGGGCGCTCTCGCCGCTCGGTCCGTTCGGGGCTGGGATCTGGCCTACGGTCACGAAGCACGGCAACCCGGGGCGCAGGCATCGGCTCGGCAGGTTCGGCGGGCTGCACGGCGGGCGACCGCACGCCGGGGGTGGCGCGGATCCGGACGACCGGCTCGGCCACGCGCGGCTGACGGGCTGGAGTTTCGGATGGAGGCGCGTCTGTTTCAGCGACCGGGGCACCGTCGCCGCGTTCGCGCAGGGCAGACAGATCGACCGGAGCCTCGGCCGCAGGCTTGCGTGCCCCGAACAATTGCGGACCCGCGGATCGTTCCGCCGGGGCTGGGGCGGCAACAGGTGCTTTTGCGGCAACGCTGTCACGGGCAGGCCGCTCACGCGCCACGCGCGTCTGGGACGGCGCAGCGGCGGCCGCCAGCATCGCGGCAATCACCGCATCATCCGGCCCGGTTCCGGCATTCTCCGTTTCCACCGCTGGCTTCGCCACGGATACGGGTGGCGTTGGCGGGGCCGATTCGGCAGCCGATTTCGGTTTGGCACTGGCAGGGTCATTCCGCGACTTCCAGGTCGTGCGCAGCGGAACCTTCTCGTTTGCGGGTGCATCCTCTGGCAAAGGAAGCTGCTTGATCCGATCCGAAAACCGCTTGCCGCCAAGCGATACCACCGGTTCCGCGGCTTTCACGGATTCATCGACAACCTCAGGCTTGACCCGACGGTCAATTTTGGCAACCGGCTCTGGCGCAGTTTCCAGCTGGGGTTCAAGCTCTGGTTCTGGTTCTGGCTCTGGCTCTGCTGCCGGTACGGGCTCCGGCTCAAGCTCGGCTTCCGACGCCGCCGCATCCTGTACCATCATCTCGGCCACCATGTCCGGCAGCTCTGGCTCGGGCTCTGGCAGATCCGCGACACGGGGCGCTGGCGCCTCTTCGGGTGGCGGGGTCCATGTTGGTGCGTTGGTCTCGTCAGGCTCCGGGTCGGCAAAGCGCTTCGCGACGATCGAGCTTGCCTCGACATGGCGCGCCAGAAGCAGTTCCGCCATGTCCGTGTCGGCGCGTCGGGCCATCTGCACCCGCGTCTTGATCGTGCTGATCACCGCCGCAGCCCCGCTGTCGCGGAACATGTCGCGGTCCAGACCCCCAGCGGCCTGCAATGCCGACCGCGCCTGTTTGGCCGAGATCGAGAGCACCTGCCGGAATTCTTCACCCGCGCGCAGTTCAACCCGTTCCAGCATCCCTGCCGCGGCTTCCCGGCTGCCAAGCAGGTCAACCTTGGTCAGGAACAGAAAGCCGTTATCCTTGACGGAATCCGGCATGCCTTCCCAGACCATCTGTTCTTTCGGCAGGTAGGATGTCGTGCACCAGATCACAATATCAGCCCGCTTGCTGGCCCAGATGGCCGCACGGCGCTGTTCGGCCTCCATCGGCCCCGCCGACACTTCCAGCAGACTGATCACCTTCAGCGCCGCCAGATCCATCTCCAGCGTCACCAGGGCCGGGTTCAGAGCCATCACCTTGGACAGATCGCTGCCCGGCACAGTTTCGGTCCGGCCGTCAGCAAGCGTGCACAGCATCCGCGCGTCGGCCCCGTGCTGCACGATGACGGTCGGCAGCCGCAGCATTTCTGGAACGACCATGGTCCCTGCGAGAAGGTTCAGAATGGCCGACTTTCCCGACCCGGGCAGCCCCAGCAGAGCGATCCGGGCAGGACGTTCCAGTCGCTCGATCAGGCGCTCGGCAGCCTCGGCCGGCCCGCCGGCAGGCAGAAGTCCTCGGTCCAAAAGGTGACCAAGCCGTTGGGCAACCGTCATTTCGCCGGTTTCGTCAGCCATTGCTCACTTCTAGACGCCTCACTTCACGACGATCACGCGGCGCGGCCGCATGCGCATATCGGACAGATCGTCCATCTTCACTTCCACGACGCGCGGGCGCTGCGGTGGCACTGGTGCCGCAGCAGCATGATCCTCCGGTGCCGGGGTCAGGTTGACCGGCTGCACCGGGGGCGCATTTGTCGCCATCAGCATCGGCTCGGCGACGACGGTCGTCAAGCGTTTGGGTCTGGTGACGGTCATTGCGGGTCGGGCGGGGCGCATTTCGCGGGGACGGACGCTGGCGTCGTTGACCTTGATGATGGTGAAGCTGATGTTGTCCTGGTCAGGATCGTCCAGCCGGGTCAGTTCTTCGAGCAGACGCTCGGCAATCTCGGTCGAGCGTTTCTTGCTGTATTTGCCCACCAGCTTTTCGATCTGCGCGTTGGTCAGGAACTGCAACCCGTCCGAGGCGCAGATCACGATGTCGCCCGCCTGCAGCTCCACCGGCTTGACCGGGCAGTCCACCTTCGGGATCCGCGTGCCCATCAGGACCGAGATCAGGCAGTTGCGGTCCGGGTGGTTCGCCGCAACCTCGGCATCCATCAGGCCCGACTTCACCATGAAGTCGATCTGCGGCGCCATCGAATGGTCCTCGTTCAGCTGGCTCAGCTTGCCATTGCGGAACAGAAACAGTGGCGAATCGCCGACCGATATCCACCACAGCCGGTTCTCCACCAGCGCGGGCACCACCAGCGTGGCCCCCATCCCGTCCGTCTCCGGGTGGGTGCGCGTGTGCTGGCGCAGCGTGTCATTGGCCAGTTCTGCCACCCCGCGCAGGATTTCCGGCGCGCGGGATTCGAACGCCTGAACATCGGCGAAGTGGAACTTCAGTTCCGAATAAACCTCGGTCAGCACGATCTTCGAGGCCACGTCGCCCGCCGCATGGCCACCCATGCCATCGGCCAGCACCACAAAGCCCGCCTCCGAGCCAACCGGGAAATCGGCAGTGATCGCGTCTTCCTGATAGTCGCGCGCGCCCTGGCTTATGCCGGAAGCCACGTCATAGCGCGGCTCACGCGATCGCCATATCATGCCCGTCTCCCCCGGCCTCGGCCGCCGACCAGTTGAACGCGGGCGTGCAGAGCACCTTCAGCAAAAGCGTCGTCTCGCCAATCTGGATCTCGTCACCGTCGACCAGGGGTTCGGTCGACAAGAGGGGCTTGCCGTTCAGCCGGACAAGGTTCGACTTGCCGCCATGGCCGACGTGAAACTGATGCGTCGCCGCGTCATAGGCGATCGCCGCATGGTTCTGCCGCGAAATCGCCATGTCGCCAAAATCCAGCGCAACCGTCTGGTCCGTCCCGCGGCCAATCTGCGACACGCCTTGCGCAAGCGGAAACACCGCCCCGCGCCCGGCGCCGGCCTTGATGATCAGCCAGCCCGTCGGGAACATGACCATGTTGGCCTTGCTTCCCGGTTGGCCTTCTTCTTCCATCCGGCCTTCGTCGAACAGCGGCACGACTGACGCGGGTTGCGGCTCGAAGCCCAGAACGCGCGTCTTGGTCCGGGTCGGGCGCCTGCGCGGGCTGCCTTCAATTCCTGCGCCACGCTGTATGGGGGCTGGGGCGGCCTCAGGCTCTGCCTCCATGTCCCAGATATTCACGGCGGGCACTGGCCCATCCTTGGCCACGACCGCGCTGGTCGGCGTCTGGGTCAGCACCTCGGGGGCACTGTCGGTGAGTTTCGGGAACCGCCCGGCAGCCGGACCGTCACCAACTGCCACCGTTTCGATGGCCGCCTTTGTTGCCATGATCTGCTCGGACTCGGACCCACGGAACTGCGCGTTCCGCGGACGACCTTTTGGCTTTCGGCGCAAGAGCCAGTCGAAAAAGCTCATTCTGCTACACTCCCTCCCTGCCTCACGCGCAGGGTTTACTACGAATCACACACCACCACGAAAACCTGGAAGCTCCACCTCCAGGCTATTGGGACTTTGCTTGCGGCAAAAGCCCGATGCTCCGGTATCCATCCACAATTCCCGTCCCGGATCACCTGATTTGCAACAGCACCCCGGACGGCAATAAAACATCGATCCTGTCTAAAAATCTACACATAGACTTTGGCTAAAAAGTGATCCGATTTCGGTCATTTCACGATTCAGCTGCGTTGAATCTGTTCACGAAACCCGTTCGACGACGAAATCCGCAAGTTCAGATAGCATATCGCGCAGGTCACTCGCCGGGAGGTTGTCTAGTGCTGCCTTGGCGCGCGCTGCCCAGGCCACCGCCTCGTCACGGGCGGCTTCGATCGCCCCGTGGCGGCGCAGAATCGCCAGCGCTTCTTCAAGGTCACCCTCGCGCTGGTCACCTTTTTCGATCACCCGGACCCAGAAGGCCCGCTCGTCAGCCGAGGCGGCAGCCACGGCACGGATCACGGGCAACGTCAGCTTGCGTTCGCGGAAATCGTCACCGGTATTCTTGCCAATGACTGCCGCCGTCCCGCCGTAATCCAGAACGTCGTCGACAATCTGGAAGGCAATCCCCAGAGCATCCCCATAGTCGAACAGCGCGCGCACCTGTGCCTCAGACGCGTCAGCGATCACGCCGCCCACTTCGGTCGCAGCCGAGAACAGGGCCGCCGTCTTGCCGCGCACGACCTGCAGATAGATCCGCTCATCCGTCCGCAGGTCCTGTGCTGCGGTCAGCTGCAACACCTCACCCTCGGCAATCGTGGCGCTGGCATTGGCAAGAATGTCCAGCACCTGCAGATTTCCGGTTTCCACCATAAGCTGAAAGCTGCGGGAAAACAGGTAGTCCCCGACCAGAACCGAAGACTTGTTGTCCCACAGAAGATTGGCCGTGGGTCGCCCGCGCCGGCGTTGGCTTTCATCCACCACGTCATCGTGCAGCAGCGTCGCGGTGTGAATGAACTCCACGGTGGCTGCCAGCTTCTGGTGGTCGGTCCCCGCGTAGCCCAGCATCCGCGCAGCCGCCAAGGTCAGCATCGGCCGCAGTCGTTTGCCCCCGGCCTCGACCAGATGGGCGGTGACCTCGGGGATGCGAGGCGCGTGTTCCGAGGCCATTCGTTCCCGGATCAGCCGGTTCACGGCCGCCATGTCTTCGGCCAGCCAGTCGGCCAGCCGGTCCTGCGGCGGTTTTGCCTTTGCTTCGCCTGACCCGTCCATACCCGCCCTTCGCCGCTCTTGCCCCAACCGCAAGGGCGGGGTTAACTCCGTTCCATGAAGGAAATTCTACGCACGACGGACCCTACGATGATCGCCTTCGCCACGCACCTTCTGGAAGGCGAGGGTATAGCCACCTTTCCGCTGGACGTCCACATGAGCATCCTCGACGGAAGCCTTGGAATTCTGCCTCAGCGACTGATGGTCGCGGACCGTGACCATTTCCGCGCCACAGCAGTCCTGCGCGACAATGACATCGCGACCAGCGCCTGATGTTTGCGGCGCATGAGCTATCGGATGACAAGTTGTTATGCGGTGGCCTGCGCCTGCTCCAGCCGCTGAAAGGCTACCGCGCGGCGACCGATCCGGTCCTGCTGGCCGCCGCCTGCCCGGCCCAATCCGGCGACAGTGTGCTTGACCTTGGCTGCGGGGCGGGGGCAGCAGCCCTTTGCCTTGGCCGGCGGGTGCCCGGTCTTCACCTTGCGGGGCTGGAGATTCAGCCAGACTATGCCGCACTGGCCCGCCAGAACGCCGACCGCAACGAACTTGCGCTTGAGGTGCATGACGGCGACCTTGCCCGGATGCCCACGGCCCTGAGGCGCGATTTCGACCATGTCATTGCGAACCCGCCCTACTACGCGACCGGAGGCTCGCCATCGCCCATCCCGGGTCGGGCGCGGGCCATGCAGGTGGCAACGCCCCTATCGGATTGGGTCAGCGCCGCCAGCCGCCGCCTGCGCCCGGGGGGGTGGCTGACGATGATCTGCGGTGCCGACGGGTTGCCGCAGATTCTGTCGGCCATGGGCACGAAGCTGGGCTCGGTGGCCGTCCTGCCGCTTGCGGCGCGGGAAGGCCGCCCCGCGCTGCGCATCATCCTGCAGGCGCGCAAGGGTGGCCGTGCCGCCTTTCGGTTACTGGCACCCTTCGTCATCCACGCAGGCCCCGCGCATGATGGCGATCGTGAAAGCTATACCCCGCTGGCCAACGCCGTTCTGCGTGAGGGCGCCGATCTTCTGGCGTCTTTTCGCTGAATCCTCTGCATCATTCCGTCACAGCCTTGTAACAAGGGATGACACGACTCGGCTTTCGTGGTGCACTCAACTTATAGGCAACCAAGGAGGACGACCATGACGATCGCATCGCATCTGGTGGAACTGCGCAGGAAGCACGACACACTTTCCGAAATGGTGGAACAGGCCCAGCGCAGCCCAGGCTCGGATGCCTTGAAGATTGCCGAACTGAAGAAGCAGAAACTGCGCCTGAAGGAAGAAATTTCGCGCCTTAGCCAGCACTAGGGCCTTTTGGCGCTGGCCCGCGCGGCCAGCGCCGCACCCGCCGTGATCAGAACCGCGGCCACTGCGATGGCCCAGCTTGGCGGCGTGATGCCGGCTGCGACCAGAACCAATGTAGACAGCAACGGCGCGGCATAGGACGCGACGCCCAAAAGCTGGATGTCCCCCTTCTTCATCCCGATATCCCAGGTGAAGAAGGCAGCCCCCACCGGCCCCAACCCAAGCGCCAGCACCGCGCCCCAGCCAAGGGCGCCGACGGGCCAGACCGTTTCCTCAAGTGCCAGATGCGCAAGCCCTGACAACAGCGCCGTCGCCAGGCAGAACACCGTCACGCTTTCGGTTGGCACATCGCCCAGCCGCCGCGACAGGACCGAGTACCCCGCCCAGGTCAGCGCACAACAAAACGCCAGCACCAGCCCCAAGGCCGATCCTTCGCCACCGCCGCGCCCCAGCACGATCACCGCCGCACCGGCAAAGGCAATGACCGCCCCCATCACATGCGGCGCCCGCAGCCGTTCCCCCGGCAACAGGCCGGACAGCAACACGATGAACAGGGGCCAAAGGTATGCGATCAGCCCGGTCTCGGCGCTGGGCGAAAGGCGAAAGGCGGTGAAATATAGCAGATGATAGCCGAAAAGCCCCGCCGTTCCAAAGGCATAGACCTTCCAGCCAACCCCGCGCAGCACGCCAAAGCCCTGGCGCAAGGTCCAGAACAGCCCGATCAGCCCACCGATCCCGAAGCAGATCGCGTTCAACAGCAAGGGCGGCACCGGGGCCGATCCAATAGTGAACAAAGCCAGCAGCGACCACATCAGAACCGCCGTGAAGCCGATGGCGGTCGCCTTGCCCTGTGTCATCGCCTGCCCCTGCAAGATCTTGCCCCGGCCCGTTCCTGCATCAACCCGCGGGCAACGTCCAGCCGACCGCGATGCCCCGCACGCAGAAATCACGCCCGCAGAAGATGACGTATGGAAGCAAACCGATGCGATGGGCAAAACTCGCCAGTGAAGGGCCCGCCCGGCGGTCGGGCCCTTGTGGCGCAGGTCAGACGAAGAATTGGCCGCCGTTCGCCGAAATCGTCGAGCCCGTGATGAACCCGGCGTCATCCGAAGCCAGGAACGTCACGATCCGGGCAATCTCGTCTGGCTCACCCAGTCGACCCACCGGGATCTGCGGGATGATCCGTTCGGCCAGCACCTTCTCATCAATCGCGCGCACCATTTCCGTGCCGATATAGCCCGGGCAGATCGCGTTCACCGTGATCCCGGCCCGCGCGCCCTCTTGTGCCAGCGCCTTGGTGAACCCAAGGTCCCCGGACTTGGCGGCGGAATAGTTTGCCTGCCCCGCCTGCCCCTTCTGCCCGTTGATCGAGGAAATGTTGATCACGCGCCCGAACTTCCGGTCCCGCATCCCGCCCCACAGAGGGTGGGTCATGTTGAACAGACCCGTCAGGTTGGTGTCGATCACCTCTTTCCACTGGCCGGGCGTCATCTTGTGGAACATCGCGTCGCGCGTGATCCCGGCGTTGTTGACCAGCACGTCAACCGGGCCCACCTCTGCCTCGACCTTCGCGAGTCCGGCCACGCAGGCATCATATTCGGCGACCGACCATTTGAAGGTCGGGATGCCGGTTTCCTTGGTGAAGGCCGCCGCCGCCTCGTCATTGCCGGCATAGTTCGCCGCAACCTTGTAGCCCGCCGCCTTCAAGGCCACCGAGATCGCTGCGCCGATGCCGCGCGTTCCACCTGTGACCAGTGCTACCCTTGCCATTCTGTCCTCCTCCTGACGTATGCTTTGGTATGCCGTTGAAATCCTGTTACCGAAACGAAAGCGGGCGCGCAAGATTATTGCGCGCCCGAGATCATTCCAGCAGTTGAAAAGGCTCAGGCGCGCTCAAGACACATGGCGACACCCATGCCGCCGCCGATGCAAAGCGTGGCCAGACCCTTCTTCGCATCGCGCCGCGCCATTTCGTGGATCAGCGTGTTCAGGATGCGGCAACCGCTGGCGCCGATGGGGTGCCCGATGGCAATCGCGCCGCCGTTCACGTTCACGACCGCCGGGTCCCAGCCCATGTCCTTGTTCACCGCACAGGCTTGGGCGGCAAAAGCCTCATTCGCCTCGACCAGATCAAGGTCGCCAACCTTCCAGCCCGCCTTGGTCAGGGCTTTGCGGCTGGCATGGATCGGGCCGACGCCCATGATCGACGGGTCAAGCCCCGCCGTCGCATAGGATGCGATCCGCGCCAGAATTTTCAGGCCGCGCTTGGCAGCCTCTTCCTCGGTCATCAGCAGGACCGCCGCCGCGCCATCGTTCAGACCACTTGCATTGGCCGCAGTAACCGAGCCGTCCTTGGTGAACGCCGGGCGCAGTTTCTGCATGCTTTCCAAGGTGGCGCCATGGCGGATGTATTCGTCCTGATCCACCACGATGTCGCCTTTGCGGGTCTTGACCGTGAAGCCGACAATCTCATCCTTGAACTTGCCGGCTTTCTGCGCGGCTTCAGCCTTGTGCTGGCTGGACAGGGCGAATTCATCCTGCATGTCGCGGCTGATCTGCCACTGGTTGGCGACGTTTTCGGCCGTCTGGCCCATGTGATAGCCGTTGAAGGCATCCCACAGACCATCCTTGATCATGCTGTCGATGAAGTTGAGGTCGCCCATCTTCTGCCCCGCGCGCAGATGCGCGACATGGGGGGAAAGCGACATGCTTTCCTGACCGCCGGCAACGACAATCCGCGCGTCACCCAGCTGCACATGCTGCGCGCCAAGCGCCACCGCTCGGAGCCCTGACCCACAGACCTGGTTCAGCGACCAGGCACTGGCCTCTTTCGGCAGACCCGCCTTGATATGGGCCTGACGGGCGGGGTTCTGGCCCTGCCCTGCGGTCAGCACCTGACCCAGAATCGTCTCTTCGACCTCGGCCTTGTCGATGCCTGCGCGGGCCACCACAGCCTCGATCACCGCGGCACCCAGGTCATGCGCGGGGGTGCTGGCGAAGGCGCCGTTGAAGCTGCCGACGGCAGTCCGGCCGGCCGCCACGATTACGACATTGGTCATCTGAGCTCTCTCCCGTTTCGCCCGTAGAATTGCGTTGCGGCACGAAGGGCTCGCGCCGAGTCACCCCGCCGTAAACCGGTGGGACCACAAGCGCAAGAATGTTGGCGCAACCATCGGATTGCAACGCAAATCGGCTTGGCAGCCGGCGGGGATTGGCCGGAAAGCGCCCGCAACAGACAGGTCAGGGTGAACGGCCACCTGCCTTTCCACGCTCGGCCGGAAGGTTGGGCCTGCCGTGTCGAAACGCCCGGAAATCCGGTGTCACCGTCGGCGCGCCGAACAGATAGCCTTGCAGGCAGCCCACACCCGCGTCGCGCAGCCAGTTGGCCTCAGCTTCGGTTTCCACGGCTTCGGCGACAAGGTACATCCCCATCTGCTGTGCCAAAGCGATGGCGGCGCGTGCCATCATCTGCTGGTCCGCCACGCGGTCAACGTCACGCACCAGCGCGCCATCGATTTTCGCGATCTCGAACCGCAGGTCACGCAGCTGGCGAAGCGATGTCATCCCGGCGCCGAAGTCATCCAGCGCAAAGACAATGCCGTGGTCCCGCATTTCCGCCATGAAGGGTTTCAGCACGTCAGGCACCTGCAGGGCCGACGCTTCGTTGATTTCAAGGATCAGGCTGTGTCCAAGCCGGGGCGTTTCCCGCAACGCCTTGCGCAGGATCTTCACCCAGGGCTGGTATCCGACCGACCGCGCCGACATGTTCACCGAAACCCGGATCTGCGGGTTTCTTTGCAGAACCATCAGGCCCATCTGCAACGCGGCGCAGTCGATTTCGCGCCCGAGTTCCTGTTGTTCGACTGCACCCATGAAATCCCGCGCCGGGATCACCTGATCGCGCGGGTTCAGCAGGCGGATATAGCCTTCGAAGAACCCGATCACCGAAGGGTCAGCCGCATAGACCACGGGCTGAAACGCCAACCGCATCCGCCTTTCCCGCAGCGCGCTGGCGACCATGGCCAGCGTTTCACGATCCTGCGCTGACATCGCCACGTCCAGCGGGCTGGCCAGATCGGGGTCCCGATCGAACTTCGATGTCTTGTCTTTCATGAAACTCATGCGCGTGCCCCGGACCATGATTTCCTGATCGACAAGTTACGGGGGCAACGGTAAACGCCCCCCTAAAATTCGCATTTTGTTCTAAATGTCTGCATCCAACCTCAGGCCCTCCGATGACCCTTGAAGACCGTTGTCCATGGTGCGGTACGGACCCGCTTTATGTTGCATATCACGACCACGAATGGGGCCGCCCCGAACGTGACCCGCGCCGCTTGTTCGAACTTCTTTGCCTTGAAAGCTTTCAGGCCGGCCTCTCGTGGATCACCATCCTGCGCAAGCGCACGGAATTCCGCGCGGCTTTCGCTGGCTTCCACCCCGAAACGCTCGCCACCTGGGGCGAGCCGGAGATAACCCGCCTGCTTGCCAACCCCGGCATCGTCCGGCATCGCGGCAAGATCGAAGGCACGATCCGCGGCGCACAGGCCTTTCTGCGGATCGAAGCGGAGCAAGGGTTTTCGCAGTTCCTGTGGTCCTTCACCAAGGGCGAACCCCTGCAGCCGCGCAGGCAACGCATGTCGGATGTCCCGGGCCATACCCCCGACTCTCTTGCCATGTCGAAGGCGCTCAAGGCGCAGGGGTTCAACTTCGTCGGCCCGACGATCACCTATGCCTTCATGCAGGCGTCCGGCATGGTGAACGACCACCTTGCCACCTGCCCCTGCCATGCAACCGTTGCGGGCCTTGCCTGATCTTCCCCTTGGCCTTTCCCGGGGCAGTCGCCATATATGGGCAAAGCAGCCGCCATGAGGGATGTCATGCTCAATCTGGGCGAAAAGCCGCAACCGCACGCCGATCTGATCAAGGAAACGACCGAGGCCAGCTTCATGGCCGACGTGATCGAAGCCAGCCAGACCGTGCCCGTCATCGTCGATTTCTGGGCCACCTGGTGTGGCCCGTGCAAGACGCTTGGCCCGATGCTGGAGGCCGCGGTTACCGCCGCCGCTGGCAAAGTGAAGATGGTCAAGGTCGATGTCGACAAGAACCAGCGCATCGCAGCACAGCTTCGGATCCAGTCGATCCCCACGGTCTATGCCTTCTGGCAAGGTCAGCCTGTCGACGGGTTTCAGGGCGCGGTTCCGGCCTCTGAGCTCAAGGCCTTCATCGACCGCACCGCAGCCCTTGCCGGGGATGGCGGCCTTGCTGACGCCCTGCAGGCGGCCGAGGATATGCTGACCGAAGGCGCCGCTGTCGATGCCGCCGAAACCTTTGCCGCCATCCTTGGGGAAGAGCCCGAGAATCCTTCCGCCTACGGTGGTCTGGTCCGGTCGCATCTTGCCCTTGGCAACCTTGATCAGGCGCAGGGCTTGCTGGATGCCGCCCCCGCGAAAATCGCCACCGCCAAGGAACTGGACGCCGCCCGCGCGCAACTGGAACTGGCCCGGCAGGCAGCCAATGCGGGGCCCGAGGCGGAACTTCGTGCCGCCGTCGAAGCCGATCCGCAGGACCATCAGGCCCGCTTTGACCTTGCCGCAGCGCTTCTTGCCGCCGACAACGCGGCCGAGGCGGTGGACCAGCTGCTTGAACTCTTCCGCCGCGACCGCGAATGGAACGATGGCGCGGCAAAGACCCAGCTTTTCACCATCTTTGACGCCTTGAAGCCGCAAGACCCCATCGTTCTGTCCGGTCGCCGCCGACTGTCGTCAATGATATTTGCCTGAACCTAACCCCGGCCTATCTAACCCTTATGATAAACGCGGCCGACCTGCCGGATACCATTCCGGTCTTCCCCCTGCCCGGGGCGCTGATGCTCCCCCGGGCACGCCTTCCTCTGCACATCTTCGAACCGCGCTACCTGGCGATGATCGAAGACTGCATGAAGACCAAGCACCGCTTGATCGGCATGATCCAGCCGCGCGAAACCCCCGCCGCTGGCAACCGCCCGGCCGAAAAGCGCCTGCAGGCGATCGGTTGTGCCGGACGCCTGACCGGGTTCTCGGAAACCGAGGATGGGCGATACATGATCACCCTGTCAGGGGCCTCGCGCTTTCGCGTGCGGGAAGAGGTGCAGGGTTTCACCCCCTACCGCCGCTGCCTTGTCGACTGGGCCCCCTTCGTCCGTGATCTTGGCCCGACCGAAGATGACCCCGCCTTCCGCAGGGGCGAGTTCATGGACCTCTTGGGCCGCTACTTCACCCAGATGAACCTGTCGACAGATTGGGACAGCCTGAAAGAGGCAGAGCCGGAGCTGCTGATCAACTCGCTGTCCATGCTGTGCCCGTTCAGCCCCGAAGACAAACAGGCGCTGCTTGAGGCACCAACTCTGGATACCCGGCGGGAAACGCTGGTGACCTTGATCGAATTCGCCCTGCGCGGCGGTGCCGATGAAGAGATGATGCAGTGACCGACCCTGCACCCCAAGCCACGATCACTGATCGCCGGATGCTTGAGGCGCTGGTTTGCCCCGTGACGAACGCGGTCCTCACCTATGATGCGGATCGGCAGGAGCTGATCTCGAAGGCCGCACATCTCGCCTTCCCGATCCGCGACGGTATCCCCGTGATGCTGGTCAGCGAGGCGCGGGAACTGGACTAGGCACCCGGTTGGCAGACTATTGCCAGCGGTGGTTGTGTCGGGCCTTGGCGTGTCGGCAACAAGCCGGGCTCTGCCGCACCAAAAGGCACCGCATCATTGATCCCGGCGGGTCGGCCTTGTATCACAGGGCAATCAGCCAAAGGCTTGCCCGATGAACCGTTTATACCACGTTCCCCTTTCCCCCTTCTGCCGCAAGGTGCGTCTGACGCTGGCGGAAAAGAAGATCGAGGTGGAACTGGTCGAAGAGCGGTACTGGGAACCCTCGCCCGATTTCCTGCGCCGCAACCCGGCAGGCAAGGTGCCGATCCTGAAGATGGGCACCCGCACGATGAGCGAAAGTCAGGCAATCTGCGAATACCTTGAAGAAATCTCGCCCCAAGTTCCCCTGATGCCGAAGGATGCTGACGGCAGGTATGAGGTGCGCCGCCTCTGCGCCTGGTTCGACGACAAGTTCCAGAATGAGGTAACGTCGAAGCTGCTCTATGAACGGGTGAACAAGAAGGTGACGGGGCAGGGCTACCCGGATTCCAAGAACGTCAAACAAGGGTCGGCGCGGATCAAGTATCACCTTGATTACATGGCATGGCTGCTGGATCAGCGGCGCTGGCTGGCCGGGAACGAGATGACGCTGGCCGATTTCACCGCCGCCGCACACCTGAGCTGTCTGGACTACATCAGCGATGTCGACTGGCATCGGCATGCCGTGCTGAAGGACTGGTACGCCAAGATCAAGTCGCGGCCCAGCTTCCGGCCCTTGCTGGCCGACCAGATCTCGGGCTTTCCGCCAGCTGCGCATTATGCCGATCTGGATTTCTGAACCTGACCGGGCGGGGGCCAGCCCCCGCACCCCCGGGATATTTGGGCCAGAATGAAAGGGCTTACGAAAGAAGAGTTGATGGCTCGGGCCCTGGAGGAGGGGTTCGTGAAGGTTGGGGTCTGTCGGCCTGACGCGGTGCCAGAGGCGGCTGGGCGGTTGCGCGCCTTTCTGGATGCGGGGCGGCACGGGCAGATGGGCTGGATGGCAGATCGTGAGGCGTGGCGGGGGTCAGCGGCGGCGCTGTGGCCCGAAGCGCGGTCGGTGGTGATGCTGGCCGAGGCCTACACGCCCGAGGTCGATCCGATGGCGGGACTGGAGGAGCGGGACCGGGGGGTGGTTTCGGTCTATGCGCAGGGCAAGGATTACCACGATCTGGTGAAGCGGCGGCTCAAGCGGCTGGGGCGGTGGCTGGTGGATGTCGCTGGCTGTGAGATCAAGGTGTTCGTCGACACGGCCCCGGTGATGGAAAAGCCCTTGGCCCAAGCGGCGGGGTTGGGGTGGCAGGGCAAGCACACGAACCTTCTGGGCCGCGACCTTGGGAACTGGGTATTTCTGGGCGCGATCTTCACGACGCTGGAGCTGGAGCCGGACTTGGCCGAAGTCAGCCACTGCGGGACCTGCACGGCTTGTCTGGACATCTGCCCAACCCGGGCCTTCCCGGCGCCCTACCAACTGGATGCGCGGCGGTGCATCTCGTACCTGACGATCGAGCATCGGGGACCTGTGGATGTGGAGCTGCGCGGGCTGATGGGCAACCGCATCTACGGCTGCGACGATTGTCTTGCCGTCTGCCCGTGGAACAAGTTCGCCGTGGCGGCGCGGGACGTGGGGTACCAGCCGCGCGTGGGGTTGCCGGAGCTGGCGGACCTGGCGGCGCTGGACGACGCGGGGTTTCGGGCGCGGTTCGCGGGGTCGCCGATCAAGCGGATCGGGCGGGACCGGTTTGTGCGGAACGTGATGTATGCGGTGGGAAACTCGGGGATGGCGGAGTTGATCCCGGTGGCAAAGGCGCGGCTGGGGGATGCGGACCCGGTGGTGGCCGAGGCGGCGCGGTGGGCCTTGGGCAGGCTTTTGCAGGCGCAGGATCACGGGGTGGGGTGATCAGGCGAATCGTGTTAGTCTGGCGATCCATCTGGAAGGAGACGCAACCATGACCAAGCACCTGGCGGATCATCGGACGGCGAGCGGTGGCGGGAAGCTGCGGCACTTCCTGCAGCTGTCAAAGACCCCGCGTGAGACGTGGCACCGGCCGCGGTCGGCGGCAGGCAAGGCCAGGCTGGTGCAGTTCCTGCGGATCGCGCGGGGGCGGACGGCCTGACTGTCCCTGCCGGGGACAGATTCCTAACCTTTGTAAATCAATGGGTTGCGGGCGGGCGTTAACCCAACGTCAAGGTTTGGCGGGCTTTAGCCGGTCGCGCAGCACCGCAAGAATATCTCGCAGGTCGGCAATCTGGGACGGCTCCAAGCCCGTCTTGGCCGCGAAGGCGCGGGGTACCGCAGCGGCTTCGACGGCGAGGGTGCGGCCTGCGTCGGTCAGGGCAAGTCGCACCTTGCGGTCATCCTGACTGTCGCGGCTGCGGGTCAGCCAGCCCGCGCCTTCCATCCGTTTGAGAAGCGGGGTCAGGGTGTTTGAGTCCAGCCGCAGATCGGCACCAAGGTCACCGACAGTGGGCCGATCATTCGCCGCAAGCGCCGACAGGACGAGGTATTGCGGATAGGTCAAGCCAAGCGGTGTCAGCAAGGGTGCATAGGCCGCATGCACGGCATGAGCAGCGGAATGCAGCGCGAAGCAGAGCATGTCGGAGGGCGCGAGTGTCATCCTTGAAATATACATCGCGCGCGATGCAAGCGCAAGCGATTGACACGCGCGCGATTTATATCTACTATTGATCGTGCACGATTTAATCGCAGACGACTAGGAGCATGCAATGACAACGGACGTGAAATACTGGACGGAAGCCAAAGCCACCGGTGGCGGGCGCAACGGTGTGTCGGGGCTGGTCAATGGCCAGCTGACCGTGACGATGACCAGCCCGAAGGAACTGGGCGGGTCCGGTCTTGGGCATAATCCCGAGGAACTGTTCGCCGTCGGCTATGCCGCCTGCTATCTGGGCGCGATGCGCTTTGCGGCCAGCAGTGAAAAACTGGGCACGGTTCCCGACAACGCGACGGTGAACGCGCATGTCGGCATTGGCGGACGTTCGGACGGCGGCTTTGGCCTGAAGGTCAAGCTGGTGGTCAATCTGCCGGGCGTTGACCGCGCCGTGGCCGAAAAGATCGCCGAGCGCGGGCACTTCATCTGCCCGTATTCCAACGCGACCAAGGGGAATATCGAGGTTGTGACCGAGGTCGTCTGACCCTTTGGTGCACTCGTCGTCGCACTTTGTGCGCTCCTCGTGATGTTGCGAGGAGTGCACGAAGTGTTCGACGAGCGGTGGTCAGGCGCGGACCAGCTTTTCGTATTCGGTGGCGACGCGCTTGGTCAGATCACCGACCTCGAAGTTGTAGTCGCCGATCTGGCCGACTGGGGTCACCTCGGCGGCAGTGCCGGTCAGCCAGCACTGTTCGAACCCTTCCAGCTCTTCCGGCATGATGTGGCGTTCGTGGACCTTGATCTGCATGTCTTTCAGCATGCCGATCACGGTCTGCCGGGTGATGCCGTTCAGGAAGGCATCGGCCAGCGGGGTGTGCACTTCGCCGTCCTTGACGAAGAAGATGTTCGCCCCCGTCGCCTCGGCCACATAGCCGCGATAGTCGAACATCATGGCGTCAGAGCAGCCCTTCGCCTCAGCCGCGTGTTTGGACATGGTGCAGATCATGTAAAGACCGGCGGCCTTGGCGGCGTGGGGGATGGTTTCGGGCGAGGGGCGCTTCCACTTCGCGATATCGAGTTTCGCGCCTTTGAACTTGGCGTCGCCGTAGTAGTTGCCCCAGGTCCAGCAGGCCACGGCCATGCGGATCGGGTTCTTGTTGGCCGCGACCCCCATCATTGGCCCAGCACCACGCCAGGCGATGGCGCGAACGTAGGCGTCGGTCAGGTTGTTGGCCTTGAGCGTGGCCTCTTTCGCGGCGTTGATCTCGGCCACGCTGTAGGGCAGCGGCATGTCGAGCAGCTCACCCGACATCCGCAGACGTTCGGAATGTTCGGTCGATTTGAAGATCTTGCCGTTGTAGCAGCGTTCGCCTTCGAACACGGACGAGGCGTAATGCATCGCATGGGTCAGGATGTGGACATTGGCGCTGCGCCAGTCCACCAGTTTGCCGTCCATCCAGATGAACCCGTCACGATCGTCATAGCCCGCCATTTCGCCCACTCCTTTGCGAATGTTGCGCCTGAAAGGTCCGCTTCGGACAGATTCTTGCGCGAAATCGGGGCAGAGTTATGGGTTCATGCTTGGAAAGTCAACAAGGCTGACGTAAATTCACGCCAAAGAGGAGGGCGCGATGGCCGAGACAGCCGGGGGCGAGGGGCTGCTGTTCCTGACGGATGAGCAGTTGCGCAAGGGGATCGAGGCGATGTTCTTCGCCTATCGCGGGTTCACGGCTGACCCGGACCGGATTCTGGAAGGCATGGACTATGGCCGCGCGCATCACCGGGCGATCCATTTCGTGCACCGCAGCCCGGGGACGACGGTTTCAAACCTGCTTTTGATCCTTGGTGTTACAAAGCAATCGTTGAATCGTGTGTTGCGGACGTTGATTGATGACGGTCTGGTGCGCAGTGAAAAGGGCCGTGTTGACGCAAGGGAAAGACATTTGTTCCTGACGGAGAAGGGATTGATCCTGGAACGCGAATTGTCGGATGCGCAGCGGGCGCGGATGCGGGCGGCCTATCGCGCGGCGGGGCCGGCGGCGGTGCAGGGCTTCCGTCAGGTGCTGGAGGCGATGATGGACCCCGAAATGCGCAAGCAATACAACCGTCTGAAGGAGGGCGGCTGATGGTTCCGGATGCGCATCTGCTGATCGTTGACGATGACGAACGGATCAGGGGGCTTTTGCAGAAGTTCCTGATGCGGAACGGGTTCATGGTGTCCGTGGCTCGGGATGCGGCGCAGGCGCGGCGGATTCTGGCGGGGCTGGAGTTTGACCTGATCGTGATGGACGTGATGATGCCCGGCGAGGATGGGGTGACGCTGACGCGCGATCTGCGCAAGAAGCTGCAGACGCCGATCCTGCTGTTGACCGCCAAGGGCGAGACGTCGAACCGGATCGAAGGGCTGGAGGCGGGGGCGGATGACTATCTGGTCAAGCCGTTCGAGCCGAAGGAGCTGCTCTTGCGGATCAACGCGATCCTGCGGCGGGTGCCGCAGGCGAAGCCGGCAGAGCCGGTGCGACAGGTGATCCACCTTGGCGATGTGCGCTATGATCTGGACCGGGGCGAGATGTGGCGCGGGGACGCGATGGTCCGGTTGACGGCGACCGAGGCGGCCTTGATGCGGATCTTCGCAGCAGCGCCGGGCGTGGCGATCAGCCGGGAGCGGTTGGTGGGCGACAGCGCGGGCGCCGATGCCGCGCAGGAACGGGCGGTGGATGTGCAGATCACCCGGTTGCGGCGCAAGATCGAGGTGGACCCCAAGGCCCCGCGCTATCTGCAGACAGTGCGGGGCGAAGGGTACATGCTGCAGCCGGATTGAGCGGTTTCCGCCAAGCCGGGTGTGATCAGAGCGGGATCCGCAGGCCGATTGAGATCACCTGATCGGTGAGATCGAAGTTCAGCGCCTCGACCGGGTTGCCCCCGGCGCCGCTGCCGGGCAGGGGCGTGGTTCCGCCAGTGACCGAGCCAAGGTCGAAATAGCGCCAGGTCAGTTCCAGCTTTGCCGGGGCCGAGCCAAGCACCGGGCCCACGTCCCATGCGACGCCCGCGCCGACGGTCCAGGCAAGGCTGGTGTCGGTGTCCCCTTCAAAGCTGCGGCGGGTGCGGCCTGAATCGGGGTTGATGCGGGTCCAGTCGTCCATCCTGTTGCGGGCGACGCCAAGGCCTGCGGTCAGGAAGGGTGTGGCTTTGCCGGCCATCGCGAAATCGTAATAGCCGTTTGCGAACAGCGCGACGGACGAGACCGCGCCTTCCACATCTGCATGCGGGCCGGGGGTGGCGGGGGCGGTATAGCTCCACGGGCCAGAAAAATCGGCGCTGCCGAACAGGTTCAGCGCGGCTTCGGCGCGCCAGCCGTTGCCGTAGTTGTGGCCGATTGCGATGGATCCCATGGCGGCGGAGTCGAGGTCCAGATCGAAGAAGACCTGCGGGTCGGCGGGATAGCCCGGGGGCAGCCAACTGGCATCGCCTGCGCTGGGCTGGGCCGCGCCTAGTTCGATACGCATGTAGGTTCCGGCTGTGGGCGCAAGGTCCTTGGGACCACCTTTATCCTGACCGGTGGCAGTGCTGGCGCCAACTGCCTGCCCCGCGTCCTCTTGTGCCCAAGCCGGGGCGAAACCTGCTGTGGTGAGTCCGAAGATCCATGCCGCGCCAAGCACAAGTTTGAGCGGCGTATTTGTCCGTTTGTCCTGCATGACAATCCTTCTTTGCTTGTCGGATATCTGCGCCGGCCAAGATATGGCTGGCAGGAAGGCCCCCGGCCGGTAGGTCCGACCGGGGTGCGGAGTTTTCAGCTGTCGTGGCCAACGACAACGGCCAACCGGATCGATTCCGCCTCGATAGCAACGGCCACCGCGTCATCGCCGGTGATGGGGGTGCCGAGGATCGTGCTGACCGCTTCGACGGTGGCAGCGGTGATGCCTTCACCATCCTTGTCGGCGGCAACAGCAAGGAATGTCGCCATCAGCGTGTCGGGATCGGTCGTCACCCCCAGCGCCGTCAGGGCCGACGTTCCATCAAGCGCATCCTTCAGCAGCGCGAGGTTCTGCAAGGGCGAGTCGATGTAGGCCACGTTGTCAAAGTTGAACGAAAGCTCATCGATCATCTCGGCCGTCGTCAGATTGTAGAATTCGATCATTTCCGGGGTGAGGGACGCCAAAGCCTCGGCATAGGCGCGGGCAAGGACCGAGTCCGGGGACCTTGCAACGTTCAGCCGACCAAGTTCGACGACGGGAATTCCTTCCTGCGCCCAGACCGGCTTGCCGCCCGTATTGCCGGCACTGCCAGCCTTCGGACCTTTGCCATCAGAGTCTTCGCCCGGGCCGCCCTGACCGGCACCTTCGCCGCCTTTGCCCTGCCCACCTTCACCCTGACCACCTTGGCCTTGGCCGCCCTGACCCTGACCGCCCTTGCCGCCGCCTTCACCGCCTTCGGTTTGTGCGAAGGCTGTGGAGGCGTTGGGATAAAGGATCTGCGACCCAAGTGTCACAACAGCGCTTAGCGTCAGAACAGCTGCAGTACCGGCAAGGAACTTGGTAATGGTGGAACTCTTGGTCGTCTGCATGATTTCACCCTTTTGCTTACCCGGACACCTCGTCCTCTGGTTCAAATATTATACATTCGAAGATTATAATATGACATTGACGCAGATCAAACACCGTGCAGAAACTGGGGCTTGGCGTCGCAACTTGGGCATGTCAGCCTTGGCTGGTGCGCCGTAACCCTGTCGGATTGTCGAGGTGACATGTCTTGCATCGTATTCTCCCATGCGGACTGTGCCCGCCATGTAACGCCCCCCGGTCACCCCGAGCGGGTGGAACGGCTGACGGCCGTTGAGCAGGTGCTTTCCGGCCTTGGTCTGACGCGGCGCGATTGTCCGGTGGGGGCGGAGGAGGAGGTGCTGCGGGTCCATCCAAAGCGGTATGTCGAGCGGGTCAGGGGAGCCGTTCCGCGCGAGGGGTGGGTGCAACTAGACGGCGATACCTATCTGTCGCCGGGGTCATACGATGCGGCGATGCGGGCGGTCGGGGGGATTTGCGCGGCTGTCGATGCCGTGGTGACCGGCGAGGCGAAGACGGCCTTTGTCGCCGGGCGGCCGCCGGGGCACCATGCCGAGCGTGAAACGGCGATGGGTTTTTGCCTGTTCGGCACAGTGGCGATTGGCGCCAAGCGGGCACTGGATCATCACGGGCTGTCCCGCGTGGCGATCGTGGATTTCGACGTGCATCACGGCAACGGCACGCAGGACCTGTTGTGGGATGAGGGTCGGTGTCTGTTCGTCTCCAGTCACCAGATGCCGCTTTATCCCGGCACGGGGCGGGCGGATGAGCGCGGCGCGCATGGGCAGATGTTGAACGTGCCGTTGCGGGCAGGGTCCGGTGGCAAGGCGATGCGGGATGTCTATGAGCGGGTGGTGTTCCCGTTGCTCAAGGCCTGGGGGCCGGAGCTGCTGCTGATCTCGGCCGGGTTTGATGCGCATGCGGATGATCCCCTTGCGGGGTTGGAGTGGCAGGCAGAGGACTACGCCTGGCTGACCGACCACTTGTGCGATTTTGCCGGGGGGCGGGTGGTGTCGACACTTGAGGGCGGCTATGATCTGGATGCGCTGGCGGCATCTGTTGCCGCGCATGTGGGTGTGCTGAAGGAGCGGGGCTGATGACCGACAAACCGATCGAAGGGATGAGCTTTGAAGAGGCGATGGCCGCTTTGGAGCAGGTCGTCGGTGCCCTGGAGCGGGGCGAAGTGCCGCTGGAGCAGTCGATTGCGCTGTATGAACGCGGGGCGAAGCTGAAAGCCCATTGTGCGGCAAAGCTGGCCGAAGCGGAAGAGAAGGTGGAGCTGATCCGGGCGCAGGAAGGCCGGGCCGTGGGGACGACGCCCGTGGAGGGGATGTGAACTTTCCCGAACGGTTGGCGGCGGATGCCGGGCTGATCGAGGCGCGGCTGATGGCGGCGCTGGCGGGCAAGGCGGATCAGCCGGTGACGCAGGCGATGCGCTATGCCATGCGCGGCGGCAAGCGGCTGCGCGGGTTTCTGGTGCTGGAAGGCGGGCGGATGCTGGGGGTTGACCCGGCATGCACAGTCAGCGCAGCGGCGGCGATCGAGGCGCTGCACGCCTATTCGCTGGTCCATGACGACCTGCCTTGCATGGACGATGACGACCTGCGCCGGGGCCAGCCGACAGTGCATGTGAAATGGGACGAGGCGACGGCGGTTCTGGCGGGCGATGCGCTGCAGACGCTGGCGTTTGAGCTGCTCTGTGATCCGGCGATTGGGTCTGCGGAGGTGCGGATGGCGCTGGTCGACGGGTTGGCGCGGGCCTCGGGCATTGACGGCATGGTGCTGGGGCAGGCGTTGGACATTGCGGCGGAGACGGCGGGGCATCCGCTGACGCTGAAGGAAATCACCACTCTGCAGGCGGGCAAGACTGGTGCCCTCATCGGCTTTGCGGCCGAGGCGGGGGCGGTGATTGCGGGCGCGGACCGGGGGCCGTTGCGCGCCTATGCGGCGGCGCTGGGGCTGGCGTTCCAGATTGCGGATGACATTCTGGATGTGACGGGCGATGCGGCCAAGACCGGCAAGGCCGTTGGGAAAGATGCTGATGCGGGGAAGGCGACATTTGTCTCTCTGCTGGGGCTGGAGGGCGCGCGGGCGCGGGCCGTGGCCTTGGTGGACGAGGCCTGCGCCGCCTTGTCGCCTTACGGGCCGGGCGCGGACCTGCTGAAACAGGCGGCGCGATTCACCATCGCGCGGGAGAGTTGAATGAAAGATCTGAAGACACCGCTGCTGGACCGGGTGACGCTGCCTGCCGACCTGAAGGGCCTGAGCGACCGCGAGTTGCACCAGCTGGCTGATGAGCTGCGGGCCGAGACGATCTCTGCTGTGTCGGTGACGGGTGGGCATCTGGGGGCCGGTCTGGGCGTGGTGGAGCTGACGGTGGCGATCCACGCCGTCTTCGACACGCCGCGCGACAAGCTGATCTGGGATGTCGGGCACCAGTGCTATCCGCACAAGATCCTGACCGGGCGGCGGGACCGGATCCGGACGCTGCGGATGGAGGGGGGCCTGAGCGGCTTCACCAAGCGGAGCGAGTCGCCCTATGACCCGTTCGGGGCGGCGCATTCGTCGACGTCCATCAGCGCGGCGCTGGGCTTTGCCATGGCGGCGGAACTGGGCGGCGACCCCGGTGATGCGATTGCGGTGATCGGCGACGGCGCGATGAGCGCGGGGATGGCATTCGAGGCGATGAACAATGCGGGGCACCTTGGTCAGCGGCTGTTCGTGATCCTGAATGACAATGAGATGAGCATCGCGCCACCTGTGGGGGCACTGTCGGCCTATCTGTCGAAGCTTTATGCCGAACCGCCGATGCAGGACCTGAAGCAGGTGGCGAAGGGGTTTCTGGGCCTGTTGCCTCCGCCGCTGCAAGAGGGGGCGAAGCGGGCCAAGGACATGCTCAAGGGCCTCGCCATTGGCGGCACCTTGTTTGAGGCGCTGGGCTTTTCCTATGTCGGGCCGATTGACGGGCATGATCTGGATACGCTGCTGCCCGTCTTGCGCACGGTGAAGGCGCGGGCGACGGGGCCGATGCTGATCCATGTGCTGACGAAGAAGGGCAAAGGCTATGCCCCCGCCGAGGCTGCGCGGGACAAGGGCCATGCGACGGGCAAGTTCGACGTGCTGACCGGGGTGCAGGCGAAGGCGGTGTCGAACGCGCCGTCCTACACCAAGGTCTTCGCGCAAAGTCTGGTGGCCGAGGCGGAGCGGGATGAAAAGATCGTCGCCGTGACGGCTGCGATGCCGGACGGGACGGGGCTGAACCTGTTTCAGGACCGCTTCCCGAAGCGCTGCTTTGACGTGGGCATTGCCGAACAGCACGCGGTGACGTTCAGCGCGGCGCTGGCGGCGGGGGGGATGAAGCCGTTCTGCGCGATCTATTCCACCTTCCTGCAGCGCGGATACGATCAGGTGGTGCATGACGTGGCGATCCAGCGCTTGGCGGTACGGTTTGCGGTGGATCGCGCCGGGCTGGTCGGCGCGGATGGGGCCACGCATGCGGGGGCCTTCGATGTGGCCTTCCTGGCCAACCTGCCGGGGTTCGTGGTGATGGCCGCTGCCGATGAGGCGGAACTGGTCCACATGGTTGCCACCGCCGTGGCGCATGACGCGGGGCCCATCGCTTTCCGGTTCCCGCGGGGCGATGGCGTGGGGGTCGAGATGCCGGCGCGCGGTGTGCCGCTGGAGATTGGCAAGGGCCGGGTGCTGCGTGAGGGGGGCCGCGTGGCGATCTTGTCGTTTGGCACCCGTTTGGCCGAGGTCTTGAAGGCCGCTGAGGCGCTTGAGGCGCGCGGGGTTTCGGTGACGGTGGCAGATGCCCGGTTTGCCAAGCCGCTGGACCGCGACCTGATCTTGCAATTGGCAAGCCAGCATGAGGCGCTGATTACGGTTGAGGAGGGTGCTATCGGGGGGTTCGGGTCCCACGTCGCGCAACTTCTGGCGGATGCAGGGGTCTTCGACCGGGGGCTGAAGTATCGCAGCATGGTTTTGCCGGATATCTTCATCGATCAGGCCAGCCCGGAGGCGATGTATCGGGTGGCCGGGATGGAAGCGACCCAGATCGAGACCAAGGTGCTGGACGTGTTGGGCGTGGCCGTGGTCGGGAAACGGGCCTGAGAGGGTTTGTGGCTGGGTTTGCCTGCGGCGGACCCCCCCACCCTATCCCTCCCCCACGGAGGGGGGAGGCGCCTTGGCGGGGGCGGTGTGCTTGTGGGTTGGGGCGCAAGAGTCGGGCTGAAGCCCGACCTACGGGTTGCTACGATTTGCGCAGGCCGTCCATTACCTTGACCAGCGCTTCGCTGATCCCCGGTTCTGACAGCGCATGACCGGCGAGGGGGACCATGCGCAGGTCGCAGCGGTGCCAGCCATCGGCCAGATTCCAGGCCGAAACGGGCGGGCAGATCATGTCATAGCGACCCTGGATGACAGTGGCATCGATATGTTCGATCCGCTTGCGCTCTTGCAGGATCCAGCCGTCACATTGCAGGAAGCCGCCGTTCTGGAAGTAGTGATTCTCCAGCCGCGAGAAGGCGCGGGCATAGTCTGACGGGCTTTCGCCCATCGGGCCTTCGTGGTGGATGGACGCCAGCGCGTTTTCCCAGTTCGCCCAGATCCGGCCGAAGCGGGTTTCCTCCATCAGGTTGCCGGAAAAGAGGCGGCGGTTGTAGGCGTTGATCAGGTTGTCGCGTTCCGAGGCGGGGATGGCGGCAACGAAGCGGCCCCAGATTTCCGGGAAAAAGGCCCCGGCGCCGCCGCCGTAGAACCATTTCAGCTCTGACTTCGTCATCAGGAAGACACCGCGCAGCACAAGGTGCCGCACCCGGTCTGGATGGGTGATGGCGTAGATCAGCGCAAGGGTCGCGCCCCAGCTGCCGCCAAAGGCAATGAAACGGTCGATCCCGAGGGCTTTGCGGATCACCTCGACATCTTCGATCAGGTGCCATGTGGTGTTGGCGATGATGCTGGCATGGGGGCGGGACCGGCCACAGCCGCGCTGGTCAAACAGGATGATGCGGTAGACCGTGGGGTCGAAGTACCGGCGCATGGCAGGCGAGCAGCCGCCGCCCGGTCCGCCGTGAAAGACGATGACAGGGATGCCATCCGGCCGCCCGCATTGTTCCATGTAGACGCGGTGGCCATCGCCCATGTCGATGACGCGCTGATCGAACGGATCGATCGGCGGGTAAAGAAACTCGACTGCGCGCTTTTGACCTGATCTTTGATCCATCGCCGTCCTATATAGCGCCGTAAGAGCCCTGTGTCGAAGGGCAATCAGTCGAACGACGGAGCGGAGGCAGCGATGACGACAACGACGGTTGATGCGGCAGAGGTTGCCAAGTTCGAGGCGATGGCGGCGGACTGGTGGGACCCGACCGGGAAGTTCAAGCCGCTGCACATGCTGAACCCCTGCAGGCTGGACTATATCTGCGCGCAGATTGCCGCCGAATTCGGGCGCGACCTGACCTTGGCCGAACGGTTCAAGGGCCTGCGGCTGTTGGATATCGGCTGCGGCGGGGGGCTCCTTAGCGAACCGATGGCGCGGCTTGGCGCGGATGTGGTGGGTGCGGACGCGGCGCCGCGGAACATCCCGGTGGCCCGTCTGCACGCTGAACAATCGGGGCTGAAGATCGACTATCGCCACACCACCGCCGAGGATATGGCGGCGGCAGGGGAACAGTTCGACGTGGTCCTGAACATGGAAGTGGTCGAGCATGTGGCCGATCCGCAGGGCTATCTGACGGCCTGCCAGCAATTGCTGAAGCCCGGGGGGCTGATGATCTGTTCGACGCTGAACCGGAACCCCAAGTCTTTCGTGATGGCGATTGTCGGGGCGGAATGGGTGATGCGCTGGCTGCCGAAGGGCACGCATGACTGGCGGAAGTTCATCACCCCCGATGAGCTTTACAAGCTGATCGAGGGCGCTGGCCTGCGGCCGGTGGATCGCAAGGGGATGGTCTTCAACCCGGTGACATGGCGGTGGAGCCTGTCGGACCGTGACCTGAGCTGCAACTATGTGACCGCCTCGGTCAAGGCGTAGGGCCGCCTACCAGCGCACGACGTCGCGGACCATGTCGGCAAGGCCATCGATATCGGCGGGGCCGTGGTCGGCAGACAGTTGCAGACGCCAGCGCGGCGCATGAAGTGCTACGGTCGGCGGCCCCAGAAGCGTGACCGCCAGACCCGCGCTTTGCAGCAATGCCGTGCGGGCCAGGGCGGTGCCGGGTGGCAGCCGAACCGGCACAAGCGGCGAAGGCTGGCCCATCACGCGTACGCCGTCAGCCATCAGGTGATTGCGCAGGCGCAGGCTGTTGGCGTGCAGGCGGCGACGGCGGCGGACACCTTCCGGGCTGTCGATGATGTCGAAGGCGGCAAGGATGGTGGCGGCAAGGACGGGGGACAGGGCAGCCGTCGTGCCCTGCTGGTCGCGCAGGCGGGCCTTCAGGTTCGGGTCCTGAACGGCGGCAAAGCCACCCGGCGCGCCGAAGCATTTGGCGAAGCTGCCGATGACCACGCTGGGCCGACCGAGGCAGCCCTGAATCTCCATCACCCCGCCGCCGGATTGTCCCATGGCCCCAAGGTCATGGGCCACATCGACGATCAGCCCGGCACCGTGGCGGTTGCACAGGGCGGCAAGGTCGGCCAGATCGGCCATGACGGACGCATGCGCCGAAATCGCGGGCACGGCCACCCAAAGGCGGCCCGCACGGCGCGTCCGAGACAGGCGGAGCAGGCGACGCTCCACCCCCTCAACCGATCCGGGAGGGGAGCGGTGGGGCCGGGCGCCAGCGGTCAAGACAGTCTCGAACATGGCGGGATGTGCGCCTGCATCGACGATCACCGCATCTCCGGGCGACAGGATCGCGCGCAGGGTGGCGCGGATCGCCTCGGCACCTGATGGAAAGACCACGGCTGCGGAAAGGTGCAGGAAGCGCGCGGTGCGATCTTCCAGCGCAAGGACCGGGACGGTCAGGCCAAGGCAAGTTGCAGTGCCGGCTGGGCAAAGCCGGTGCTGGGACAGCGCGGCGGTGGTTGCCGCGCGCAGCCCGGGATGATCCGCGAGGGCAAGGTAATCCTGCACGGCGAAGGTGCGGCAGGGGTTGCCATGCGTTCCGGGGTCGAACGGGGTTGGTCGGTTGGCCGACTGGCCGGGGCGCACGAGGCGGAAGCGGTCATCCCCCCGCGGGTGCAGGTGGGGGCTTTGGGTCAGGAGGTCGATGACCACAGGCGACGCAGGGACAGAGCCGGGCATGGAAATACCTTTGGCAGGAGGGACGTCGGGCGGCACAGGGGAAACTGACTACCCAGAACCGGAACACGCGTTCTGGAGACCAAACGGTTGCAGTTTGGTCGCGGGCTCAACCTGCCTTGGAAGCAGGGAAATCCGCGCGTTAATTCCCCGTGAAATCCGCTAAATCCCAAGGATTGCGGCGCGACAGCGGCAAAACCTGTGGCATGCTGCTGCAACGGCAGGCAAGAGGGTACGCAGATGGCGGCTTGGGAAAGGGTGTCGGCGGGGCTGGACTACGGCGGCTATGTCGCTTGGGAGGCCGCGGTGTCCGAGGCGCAGGGTGACGGTGGGCGTGACCACGTGCCCGTTTTTCTGGTGCTTCAGCCGCCAGCGGGAAGTGCCATGACACTGGCCGAAGCGATTGACGCAACGCTGGCCCTGCCGGACGTGCGCTTTAGCCAGCACGAGCGAGACCTCCTCGCGACCGAGCGGGCGCTTGCCGGGACGGGCTGGCCGCATGAGGTGCGGGTGGTCCTGTTCTGTCCAAGGGCGATGCTGGCGGACTGTCCGGCCTTCTGGCGTGTGCTGCAGGTGGGGCCGGGGCTGGCGATGCCCGATGCCTCAGCCAGCGGAGAGGGCAGGAACCTTTGCACCCTGAAGGGCGATCTTGTTCCGACAGTGCCGCTGGCGGCGGTGATTGATGACGGGATCGGCTGTCTGAACGCCCGGTTCCGGCGCGATCTTGGCCACAGCCGGATCAAGGCCGTCTGGCTGCAGGCACCGGAACGCGTTGCCGAAGCGGACGACGGCCTGCGGGAAGATGTCGTCTGCGGTCGGGTGCTGGACGAGGCCGAGATCAACGCCCATCTTGCCGACGGCGGCGATGAGGCTGAGGTTTACCGGGTGGTCAACCGTGCCCTACTGCCGGTGACGGATGGTGCGTTGACGAACCGGAGGACGGCACATGGGACGCATGTACTGGACCTTGCGGCCGGTGCGGCCCCTTGGGGGGATGACCCCCTGACCGCCGTGCCGATCCTTGCGGTGCAATTGCCCCCGGCCAGCGTGCGCGAAACCGCGGGACGGCGGATGGAGACCTATCTGGTGCAAGGTCTGCGCTGGATCATGGCCGAGTCGCTGCGGCTGGCCAACGGGACGGACGTGCCCCCGGTCGTGGTGAACATCAGCCTTGGGTCATTGGCCGGGCCGGGGGACCGCCACGCCTTTCTGGCCGACTGGTTCGATCATGAGGTGGCGCGCCATGACCGGCTGACCGGTGGGGGCAAGCTGCGGCTGGTCATCGCCTATGGCAATGCGCGGCTGGCCCGGCTGGTCGCCCGGGACGAGATGCGCCGGTCATACCCGCTGGAACTGATCTGGCGCGTGCTGCCGGATGACCACAGCTCCAGCCATCTGGAGGTGCGTGTCGATACGAATGTGGTTGCCGGGCTCAAGCTGGAATTGCAGCCCCCTGCGGGATCGGGGCTTTCCGCGTTGGAGGTCGATTGGCCCGAGACGGGAACCGGTTGGCGGCTGGCCGGGCCGGTGGCGGCCGTCGCATCAAGTGCCGAGGCGGGGGGGCAATCGCTGCTGCACCTGTCGCTGGGGCCGACAGTCGGGATGGGCGCGCTGCCGCCGGCCCCGGCTGGGGCGTGGCGTGTAGTGCTGCGCACGACCTTGGCCGAACCGGTGCGGGTGACGGCCCGGGTGCAGCGCGATGACACACCGCCGGGGTACCGGACGCTTGGCCGGCAAAGCTGGCTGGATCATCCGCAAGGCTGGGACTGGGATGATGAGGCGCGGGGCTATCTTGCACCCCGCCCGGCCAGCGATGCGCCTGGCTGTCCGGTCACGCGTGAGGGGACTTGCGTGGCCTATGCAGGGGCCGAAGACCCGGCGATCCTGTTCGTGGGGGCCGTTCGGCCAACGCTTGGTGCGCCGGGGTCGGTGCGGCCAGCGGGCTATTCCTCCGAAGGGGTGGGGCATCTGGCAAGACCGGGCGAATCGCTGGGGCCGGACCTCGTCGCGCTTGGGGATGACGGGACGGCCTTGCCCGGCCGACGCGCGGCGGGCGTGGTCAGCGGGTCGGTCACCCGGATGTCAGGAACCAGCATGGCCGCGCCGCAGGTCGCGCGGGCGTTGCTGCGGTATTTCCTGATGGTGCCGCCCGAGGTGCAAAGCCCTGAAGGCGAGCGGAGTGCGCTGACCGGGAACAGTGACTGGGATGTGCCGGACCGCCGGATGGGGCACGGGGTGCTGGTGGGCTAGGCCTTCGGTGGTTGGCGGCCCCATTCCGCAGCAGCGGCACGCCAGAGCGGTGGAAGCACCTGCCAGTTTTCGGCGCGCGGCAGCGTGGTAGTGCCGTTGCGCCAGCCCGGTTGGGCGCCGTTGCCAAGGGATCCACACCATTTGCGCAGTGTGAAATCGCCCGACCAGTCGTTGCCATCCGCTGCCCATTCCGGGACCGGAAGGTCAGGCCCGCCACCAAGGCAGTGCGCGACAAAGGCAAGCGTGGTGGACAGGCCCAGCAGGGCACCATGCGCGCTGTCGACGGGGTAGTGCACGCCGGCCACGGTGCGGTTGTCCGCGATGCGCGCTGCAAGACGGTACAGCAGGATAACCGGGTCCGTCACTGGGGCGCTTTCGGTGACGGGGGAAAGTTTGGCCAGCGTCGCTTCGACCAGTTCGGCGTCCGGCGTGCCTGCGCCGGTCAGCTTTAGCGCGGCGAGAAGGGTGGCCGTGGCAAACGCCTCGGTCGCGTGGCCGGAGGGGTAGGCGGAATGGCCGGGGGTTTCGATCACCGGCTGGATCTGCGGCGACAGGTCCACCGGACGCGCGACCGAACACAGGTGCTTCATCCGCTGTTCAACCGAAATCACGGTGTCCAGCATCGCCTGAATCAGGTGGACGGTGTAGGGCCGCCGGTTCATGCCAAAGGGCATCTGCGCGGCGAAGAAGGGCAGGAAGCCATCAGTCTGGGCGATAATCTCGGGCAGGCGGTCGGCGCGCAGGTCCATCGCGGCGCGGACATCGGCCATCTGTTCGGCGATCTTGCCGGCCTCGGGCGGGGTCAGGCTGACAAGGTCGCTGTCGGTGCGGACAACGTGGCGCGGCTTTGGGCCGGGGCGGACGGTAAAGAGCGAGATCCCTTCATGCGCAAGGACCGAGGCGCGGGGGAAGGCGGCAAGCCGCATCAGGCGGGTCAGGTCATCAGCGCCATCCGGGTTCAGGACCGGGACGGTGCCATCCCAGAAACCCATCAGCGCTTCGGCTGTCTGGCCAAGGGCAGAGGCGAGAAGGGGAGAGGACCCTCCACCATGGGTTCCATGGGTTCCATGAGTGCCGTGGGTACCATGTGTCCCATGGGTACCGTGGGTCCCGTGCGTACCGTGGGTCCCGTGCGTACCATGTGTCCCGTGCGTACCATGTGTCCCGTGAGTACCATGGGTGCCATGTGTCCCGTGGGTTCCATGTGTGCCGTGGGTTCCGAATACCGACATTGCGGGCTCCCCTGTTCGATCGGCGCTACGGTGCACCGGAATTGAATGTCGGCAAAGACGGCACATACTGCCCGATGTTGAATTGACGCAGAATTCACGAAGATTGCACCTGCTTGTGTGACCGCTTAGCCTTGCGTCAAGTGGTTCGGGGATCAGAATGTTCATACGCCTTGTGGGCGTCTTTGAAGTGCGCGACGACAGCGGGCGGGACTGCACGCCGCGGGGGGCGAAGGCGCGGGCCATTCTGGCCATGCTGTGCCAGACGCCGGACCGCAGGCGGGCCCGCCGCTGGCTGGAAGCGCGGCTATGGTCTGACCGGGGCGCGGAACAGGCCAGCGGCAGCTTGCGCCAGGCCCTGATGGAGATCAGGAAGGCCCTGAACGGTGAGGCTGACCGGCTGGAGACCGACCGCGACACGGTGCGGCTGACCGGTGTCGTCACCGATCTGGAGCGGGACAGCGCAGCCTCGATCAACGCGCTGCAGTCCGGGCGCGAGTTTCTGGAAGGCATCGACATCATCGATCAGGCCTTCGAGGATTGGCTGCGCGATGAACGGGCGCGGGTGGAAAGCCAGCTTGGTATCCGTCGACCGGATCAGGCGCGGATGTCCGTCTCGCAGACGGCGCGGCTGCCCTTCGTCATCCGGATGGGCGGGTTGCCACCGGGGCTTGGTGCCTTTGCCGGGCGGGCCTTGGCCGATGCCATCGGGCGGCTCTTGGCCGAGTTCGCGCATATCGACGTCTACGGGTCTGGCGGGACCCCCATTCCCCCGGACCTGCCGCGCGAAGGCATGGCGCTGCATGTCGAAGGGGCCGAGATTCAGGACCGGGTGCATGTGCTGGTCAGCCTGTCCTCGATCGCCAATGGGCAGATCATCTGGAACCAGCGCGCGGCGATCCCCTTGGCCGAGGCGGATTTCATCGGGGCGGGCGACCTGCCGCCCCTTGTCTATCAGGCGGCGGATGCGGCGCTGGCGCATTTCCCGCAGTTGCCGGAATGTCAGGATGGACCGCGGCGGGCCAATGCGCTGATCGCCAATGCCCTGACCGAGATGTTCAGCTATGACGGCGGGCGACTGCGCAAGGCTGATCGGCTGCTGGCCGAGGCGGGCGAAATTGCCAGCTCTGCCCGGATCTATGCCTGGCGGGTGCTGGTCCGGCAGATCATGTATGTCGAGCGGACCGAGCCGGATTATCCCCGCCTGACCCAAGAGATCGACGATTATTCACGCAAGGCGCTGGAACTGTCGAAGGCCAACCCGCTGGTTCTGTCCCTTGTCGGGCTGGCGCGGGTGATGATCGACGAAAACCCCGATGCGGGCGCGGTGCTGGCGCGGGATGCGCTGGCGCTGTCGCCCTATAACGCCCATGCGCATCTGGCGCAGGCGGCAGCGCTGGGTCGGATGGGGGACCAGATCGCCTCGCTTGAGGCGGCGCGGCGCGGGGCTGAGATTGCCGCCCGCACGGCCCATGTCCATTGGTGGGAGGCGCTGTCGGGTCTGGTGGCGATGCGTAGCGAAAACTACACCGCCGCGATTGCGCATTACGAAGCCGCGCATTACCGCGCGCCGGGGTTCCGGGCGGCGATGCGGCACTTGCTGTTCCTGTATCTTTGGGCGGGCGAGCGGGACAAGGCCAGCCGCGTCTACAAGGCCCTGCTGCGGGCCGAACCGGACTTTACGGTCGATCGCATCCTGTCTGAACCGGATTACCCTGCCGTCACCTTGCGCCGAAGCGGTCTGTTGGAACGCTTCGGCGGCGATGTAGACGGGCTCTGACCCTAGTCAGATGAGGATTTGGCCCAGAGGTTGATGGCCTTTTCTTCGGAAATCGCGTCGATCCCGGCCAGTTCTTCTGCCGAGAAGTCAAGGTTGCGGATCGCGGCGGCGCAGTCTTCCACCTGTTCCGGCTTTGACGCCCCGATCAGCGCGCTGGTGACGCCACCGCCCCGCAAGACCCAAGCCAGCGCCATCTGCGCCAAGGTCTGCCCCCGCGCAGTCGCCATGTCGTTCAGCTTGCGGACTGAAACAACCGCCTTTTCCACCACGGCAGGATCCAGCGATTTGCCTTGTGTCGCGCGGCTGCCTGCAGGGATGCCGTTCAGGTACTTGTTCGTCAGCAGGCCCTGCGCCAAGGGAATGAAGGCGATGGAGCCGACGCCAAGGTCGGCCAGCGTGTCCTTCAGCCCATCGGTTTCCACCCATCGGTTCAGGATGTTGTAGCTGGGCTGGTGGATCAGCAGCGGTGTGCCAAGGTCTTTCAGGATCGCCACAGCCTCGCGCGTGCGCTGGCTGTTGTAGCTGGAGATGCCGACATACTGCGCCCGGCCTGACCGCACGATATGATCCAAAGCGCCCATGGTTTCTTCCAGCGGCGTGTCGGGGTCGAAGCGGTGGGAATAGAAGATGTCGACGTAATCAAGGCCCATCCGCTTCAACGACTGGTCGCAGGAGGCGATCATGTACTTTCGGCTGCCCCATTCCCCGTAGGGGCCATTCCACATGTGGTAGCCGGCCTTGGAGGAAATGATCAGCTCATCCCGGTGGGAACGGAAATCGGTGCGGAGGAGTTCCCCAAACGCCTCCTCGGCGCTGCCGGCGGGGGGGCCGTAGTTATTGGCAAGGTCGAAGTGGGTGATGCCATGGTCAAAGGCAGTGCGGCAGATCGCCTGCTTGGTGGCATGCGGCGTGTCGTGGCCGAAGTTGTGCCACAGGCCAAGGCTGATCGCCGGTAGTTGCAGGCCGGAGCGGCCGCAGCGGCGGTAGATCATCCGGTCATACCGGTCTTCGCGGGGGGTATAGGTCATCGGGTCCTCCAGTTGGCGCACCATTTCACGCGCGGGGGACGGCTTCAAGTTGCGCAAGGGGGCGATCCGGGGGATGCTGACGGGATGATCTGGATCGGACGGTTTTGGAAGTTCCTGGTGGCGGTCTCGACGCGGGTGGGCAACGGCCACTTTGGGTTGATTGCTGCCGGCGTGGCGTTTTACGCGATGTTCGCGGTGTTTCCCGGCCTTGGGGCGGCGGTGGCCCTGTGGGGCTTGGTGGCGGACCCGAATGTGATCACCGGCTATCTGGCCATAGCCGAGCGGTTCCTGCCGCCGGACGCCCGCACCCTGATCCATGACCAGGTGATTGGGCTGGTCACTGCACCAAAGGCGACGCTGGGCTGGACGACGGCGCTGTCGGTTGCCATTGCGCTTTATTCCGCGCGGGCGGGGGTGTCGGCACTGGTGCAGGGGCTGGACGTGGTGCACCGGGCGCAGCCTCGGGGCTGGATCCGGGGCGTGGCGGTCGATCTGCTGCTGACCGTGGCGCTGATCGGTGCGCTGTTCGTGGCGCTGTTGACGGTGGTCGTGGTGCCGATCCTGCTAAGCTACATCAAGCTGGGGACCTTTGGTGCCTGGCTGTTGCAGGTGCTGCCTTGGGTGGCGATGTTCCTGCTGGTACTGACCTGCCTGTCGATCCTGTACCGCTTTGGCCCGAACGTCGGGCGGCGGCGGCGGTCGACCTGGATCACCGTGGGGGTGCTGGTGGCGGCAATTGCTTGGGCGATCGTGTCGTTCGCCTTCTCGACCTATCTGGCGAACTTCAACAATTACAACGCGATCTACGGGTCGATCGGGGCGGTCATCATCCTGATGGTGTGGCTGTACCTGAGCGTCTGGGCCGTGCTGCTGGGCGGCGCGATCAACGCCGAGCTTGACGCCGAGGAATGGTGAGGGGCGCCCGTTTTCCGGGCGCCCAACCTGTCAGACGTAGCGATTCCACAGGTTTTCCAGCCGCTCTTGCCGGCCGGATTTCGGCTGCGGTTCGATCTTTTCGGCGATCACGCGGGCCGCTGCGTCTTCAAGGCTGCCCTTCAGCATCGCTTGCGCCTTGGGGTCAGACCAGCCTGCGTAGCGGGCCTTCACAGCCGCCTCCATCTCACCGCTTTCCATCAGGGCAGCGGCCGATTTCAGCGCGCGGGCGCAGGTGTCCATGCCGCCGACATGGGCAAGGATCAGGTCCTCCGGGTCCAGCGACTGGCGGCGGATCTTGGCGTCAAAGTTCACGCCGCCGGTGGTGAAGCCGCCTGCTTTCAGGATCTCATAGAAGGCCACGGCCTTTTCGGCGTGGTTGTTCGGGAACTGGTCGGTGTCCCAGCCGGACTGATAGTCGTTCCGGTTCATGTCGATGGAGCCGAAGATGCCCAAAGCCGCCGCGAGCCCGATCTCATGCTCGAAGCTGTGGCCAGCAAGGATGGCGTGGCCCTGTTCGATGTTGACCTGAACTTCCTTTTCCAGCCCGAACTCCACCAGGAAGCCGTAGACCGTGGCGACGTCGTAGTCGTACTGGTGCTTTGACGGCTCCTGCGGCTTCGGTTCGATCAGGATCGCGCCGTTGAAGCCGATCTTGTGCTTGTACTCCACCACCTGCTGGAGGAACCGCCCGGCATGGGCGCGTTCGGCCTTGAGGTCGGTGTTCAGGAGCGTCTCATACCCCTCACGCCCGCCCCAGAGGACGTAGTTCTGCCCGCCAAGGCGGTGCGTCACGTCCATGTTCGCCTTCACGGTGGCGGCGGCGTAGGCGTAGACGTCCGGGTCGGGGTTGGTGGCGGCACCCGACATCCAGCGGCGGTGGGAGAAGAGGTTGGCGGTGCCCCAGAGGAGCTTGGTTTTGTGCTTGGTCTGCTTTTCGCCAAGGTAATCGGCAATCTCGTTCAGGTTCTTCAGGCTTTCGGCGAAATTCGCGCCCTCGGGGCGCATGTCGGCGTCGTGGAAGCAGTAGAAGGGCTGGCCGAGGATATCGAACATCTCGAAGGCCACATCGGCCTTCATCTTCGCCAGTGCCATGGTGTCGCCGAACCAAGGACGGTCAAAGGTCTGACCGCCGAAGGGGTCACCACCCGGCCAGGCGAAGCTGTGCCAATAGGCGACGGCGAAGCGCAGATGGTCTTCCATCCGCTTGCCAAGGATCACCTCATCCGGGTTGTAATGGCGGAAGGCGAATTCGTTCTTGGACGAAGGGCCTTCGTATTTGACGGCGGGGATGCCTTTGAAAAAATCGGTCATTTCAGATCCTTGATGGCAGATTGGGCGGCGCGGAAGCGGGCGTGGCCTGCATCGAATGCGTCTTTCAGGGTGGGGTCGGGGTCGATGACCCGGGCGATCTTTGGCAGGGTGGCAATCTCGGCCCCCGCGCCGGTGGCGGCCATCAGGCCAAGGCGGGCCGCCCCGAAAGCACCGCCGAAGTCCCCCGCGACGGGGAGTTGGACGGGGCAGTCGAGTGCCGTGGCGATGAGGCGTAGCCAGTAGTCCGAGCGTGAGCCGCCGCCGACGGCCAGCAGATGCTCCAGCTGGGTGCCGGTGGCGGCAAGGGCGTCGCGGCTGTCGCGGATGGCATAGGTCACGCCTTCCAGCACAGCGCGGGTGCCTGCGGCGCGGTCGGTGGCATGTTCGAGCCCGGTGAAAGCGCCACGGACGGTGGCGGAGTTCAGGGGGGTACGCTCACCGCCGAGGTAGGGCAGGAACACGGTCTTGCCGGGGGCCTGAAGCGCCCCAAGCTCGCCCGTCAGCTTGGCGGCATCGGTGCCGGTCAGCTTGGCGTACCAATTGAGCGCGTCGGTCGCGGCCAGGATCACGCCCATCTGGTGCCAAGTGTTTGGCAGCGCGTGGCAGAAGGTGTGGACGGCAGTGGCGGGGTCGGGCTGGTAGCCGTCATTCGCCGCGAAAAGCACGCCGGACGTGCCAAGCGAGACAAACGCCTCCCCCGCCCGCACGACGCCGACACCCACGCCCGAGGCCGCGTTGTCACCGCCACCCCCGGCGATGACCACGCCTTTCGGCAGGCCCCAGCGGGCGGCCAACGCATCGCGCAGCTGGCCGGAGATGGCAGAGCCTTCGACAAGCCGGGGCATGTGGCTGCGGGTCAGGCCAGTGGCGGCCAGAAGATCATCGGACCAGTCACGCTTGCCGGTATCCAGCCAGCTTGTGCCAGCGGCATCCGACATCTCACCGACATGATCGCCGGTCAGCCAGAGGCGCAGGTAATCCTTCGGCAGCAGGATTTTCGCCACACGGTCCCAGATCCGGGGCTCGTGCGTGCGGACCCACATCAGTTTCGGCGCGGTGAAGCCGGGGAAGACGATGTTGCCGGTCAGGCGGCGGAACATCGGGTCGCCGTCAAGCTCGGCTGCTTCCTCGTGGCTGCGGGTGTCGTTCCACAGGATGCAGGGGCGCAACACTTCGTCCCCGGCGTCCAGCAGGGTAGCGCCGTGCATGTGGCCAGAAAGTCCGATGCCACGGACCTGCCCAAGGCCCTTGGCGGCAAGCTGGTCCAGCACCGCCTCGGCCGCGGAGATCCAGTCGGAGGGGGATTGCTCGCTCCAACCCTCAGCCGGGCGTTGGACGGTAAGGGGGGCGGTCGCCTCGGCGAGAACGGTCTGATCCTCGCCGATGAGAATGCCCTTCAGGCCGGAGGTGCCCAGATCAAGGCCGATATACATCTCAGGCCGCCAGTGCCGGCTTCTTGCCCAGGATGATCATGCCAAGGATGTCTTCATCGGTCACTTCGTTGACGTTCACGGTGCCGACCAACTGGCCGTTCTTCATCACGCTTGCCCGGTCGCACAGCTTCATCACGTTGTGGATGTCATGTTCGATCAGGAAGATGCCAAGACCTTGCGCCTTCAGCTCCTGGATCAGTTCCGACACCATCTGCGTTTCATGCGGGCCAAGCGCGGCGGTGGGTTCGTCCATGATCAGGATCTTGGCGTTGAAGTAGACCGCGCGGGCGATGGCGACCGACTGGCGCTGACCGCCGGACAGGGCCGACACTGGCACGTTGAACTTGCGGAAGTTGGGGTTGAGACGGCCCATGATCTTGCGGGTTTCAGCTTCCATCGCGGATTCGTCGACGAAGCCCATGCCGTTCACCAACTCGCGCCCCAGGAACAGGTTCGAGGCGGCGTCAAGGTTATCGGCCAGCGCAAGGGTCTGGTAGATCGTCTCGATGTTTTGCGTGCGGGCGTCGCGGGGGTTGTTGATCTCAACCTCCTGCCCGTTGATCAGGATCTGCCCGGCATCGGCCTTGTAGGCGCCGGACAGGCACTTGATCAGCGTCGACTTGCCCGCGCCGTTATGGCCCAGCAGGCCCACAACCTCACCCGGGTAAAGATCGACGGTGACGTGATCGACGGCCTTGATCCCGCCGAAGGAGATCGAGATGTCGCGCATCTCGACCAGCGGAGTTCCCGTTTTGGTCATCTCAGCCCCTCCCTTATTTCGCGCGGCGGCGGTAAACGTTGTCAAGATAGACGGCCACCACCAGAACGGTGCCCACCACGATCTGCTGCACGGCGGTGTCGAACCCGATCAGCACCATCCCGGATTTCAGCGATTGCATCACGAAGGCGCCAAGGATCGCGCCGTAAATCGTGCCGACGCCCCCGGCCAGCGAGGTGCCCCCGATGACGGCGGCGGCGATGACGTAAAGCTCGTCCAAGAGGCCCAGTGCGTTGGTGGCAGAGTTCAGGCGGGCCGAGGCGATGACGGCGGAAAGGCCGGCCAGCGCACCCATCAGGGCGAAGATCTTAAGCGTCATCCATTTGACGTTGATGCCGGACAGGGCCGCCGCTTCGGGGTTGCCGCCGATGGCAAAGACATAGCGGCCAAAGCGGGTGCGGTTCATCAGGATGGTCATCGCGATGGCGACGGCCACCATGATCAGGACGGGGATTGCGAAGCCGTGGCTGACGAAGGTATCCTCGGGCAGGTTCTGCTGCTTCAGGATGCCTTTGGGCCATGGGTAGGCGTTCACGACCAGCACTGCGCCAATCACAAGGCCGCAGCCAAGGATCGCCATCGTCACTTCGGCCCACATGGGGCGCAGGGGGAAGTCGTGGCGTTTACGCGATTGGCGGCCCGAGTAGATCAGGTAAAGGATCGCCACGATGGCAATCGCACCAACGATGTAGCTGCCGGTTTCACCCACAGCGCCATAGGGCCCGCCGCCCAGCAACTGGAAGGTGCTGTCAACGGGCGAGATCGTGCGGCCGTTGGCCGACAGGAAGGCAAAGCCGCGCCAGATCAGCAGACCGCCCAGCGTGACGATGAAGGACGGGATCCCGCGATAGGCAATGAGCGAGCCTTGGAAGGCCCCGATCGACCCGCCGACGAAGATGCCAAGGATCACGGTCAGCACCCAGATCATCGGGTGGCCAAGGCCAAGGTATTGCGGCAGCCATTCGACCTGGAAAAGGCCCATCATCATGCCGGTCACACCCAGAATGGCCCCGACCGACAGGTCGATGTTGCGCGTGATGATGACCAGCACCATCCCCGTGGCCATGATGCCGATCGACGCGCTTTGCACGCTAAGGAACCACAGGTTCTGCGGGGTCAGGAACGACCCCTTTTCCCACACCACCACCGGGTTCAGCAGGGCGAAGGCCTCGCCTACGCTGCCTTCGCCGCCGAAGACCGCCCCCAGCAGGGTCTGAACGAAATCGCGCAGGCCGGGGTAGAGATGGAACCCGATCCAGATCAGCAGCAGCGCACCGAACATGCCCAGAAGGCGGGTGTCGATTTCAGTTGCGCGCAGAAAGCGGGTCACAGGGCCCGGCTGCGCGTCATGGGAGATTTTCAGGGATGTGTCGGTCATGTCCTCGTCCGGCGGTCAGAGGGAAAGACGCCGTGACCCCGAACCGTGGCACAAGGCCAGATGACTGGCTGCCAGAAGATCCGTGTCGCGTCTTGGGAACGGCGCAAAGCCGTCAGGATTTGAAAAGGTGGGTGCCGGGACAAGCCCGGCACCCGTTGTCAGACGATCACTCGCAGCCGACGACGCCGGCCATGGCGCCTTCGCAGGCTTGCTCTTTGGTGATGTGACCTGCGTCGATGGCGACGTTCAGGTTGTCCTTGGTCAGCGGCGTCGGAGCCAGCAGGATGGCGTTCATTTCAACGCCCTTCTCACCGCCCGAGAACTTGGTCGCACCTTCGATGCTGTCCAGCGATGCACCGTCAGCCAGAGCCGAGGCGATTTCGCCAGCGGCCTTGCCAAGCTGACGCGCGTCTTTCCAGACCGAAACGGTCTGGGTGCCGCGGGCCACACGGTTGATGGCTGCAAGGTCACCGTCCTGGCCACCGACCGGGATCACCAGACCTTGTGCGCCAAGTGCTGCAACCACACCGCCGGCCATGCCGTCGTTCTGGGACAGGACCGCGTCAACCTCGTTGTTGTTGGCGGTCAGGATCTGTTCCATGTTGGTCTGGGCGCTTTCCGGCTTCCAGCCGTCCGAGAACGCTTCGCCGACAATCTTGATGTCGCCCGAATCCACGGCACCCTGAATGACGGACATCATGCCCTGCAGCAGGAAGCCGGCGTTCGGGTCACCCGGGTCGCCCTTGATGATGGCGTAGTTGCCGGTCGGGACCTGGGCAAAGATGGTTTCGGCGATGATCCGGCCGACGCCGACGTTGTCGAAGGTCAGGTAGAAGGTGCGGTCATCTTCGATCAGGCGGTCATAGCCGACGACCGGGATGCCCTGAGCGGCGGCCAGTTCGATGGCCGGGCCGATGGCGTCCTTGTCCCAGGCGTTGATGATCAGGGCGTCAACACCCTGGGTGATCAGCGCTTCGATGTCGGCCAGCTGCTTGGTGGACGACGACTGAGCGTCAGCGTTCACATAGGTGTTTCCGGCAGCCTCGATGGCGGCGACCATCGCGGCTTCGTCGATCTTCCAGCGCTCTTCCTGGAACGAAGCCCAGCTGACGCCGATCTTCTTGCCTTCAGCAAGCGCAGCCGACGAAAAGCCAGTCACCGCCATCACGGCGACGAGAATTGCGTTACGCATAGTATCCTCCCTATGGACATCGGCCTGCGAGGGGCCGGCCCGGCAGATTCGCCGGAACGGGCGGAAAAATGCCGCGAATAATTTCAGTTGTCAAAATAAAAAAGCGCGGGGCGGCGACCCGTACTGGATCGCCGCCCCTGTTCCGGCCCCCTGCAGAGGGGGTATCTCGTCGACCTGACCGCCTGCCTAGCAGCCGGCGACACCCGGCACGGCACCGGCGCAGGCCGCTTTCTGGGTGATGATATCCGCCTCGATCACAAGGTTCAGGTTCTCCTTGGTGATGGGTGTCGGGTTCAGCAGAATGGCGTTGAAGGTCAGGCCTTTCTCGCCGCCGGTAAAGCGGATCGCCTCGGGAATCCGTTCCATCGAAACGCCATCGGCCAGAAGTCCGGCGATCTTGCCGGTGGCCTTGCCAAGTTCGAGGTTGTTCTTCCAAACCGACACGACCTGCGTGCCCCGCGCCACCCGGTTCAGCGCTGCCGGGTCGCCATCCTGGCCGCCGACTGGAATGCTAAGCCCGCGCGCCGCCAGCGCCTCGATCACGGCGCCGGCGATCCCGTCATTCTGGGCAAGCACGGCGTCGACCTGGTCATTGTTGTCCGCAAGGATCTTTTCCATGGCCGCATAGGCGCTGTCCGGGCTCCAGCCATCGGCATTCGCCTCTCCGACGATCTTGATCGTCCCGCCTGCAACGGCGGCGCCGATCACTTCTTCCATGCCCTGCCGCAGGAATCCGACGTTTGCATCGGCCGGATCGCCCTTAAGGATCACATAATTCCCCTCTGGCTGGACCTGCCGGATGATCGCCGCGATGATCCGCCCGACACCCACGTTGTCGAAGGTGATGTAGAACACGCGGTCATCTTCGATCAGGCGGTCATAGCTGATGACCGGGATGCCCGCTTCGGCCGCAAGGTCGATGGCTGGAAGGATCGCTTCGCGGTCGACGGGCAGGATGACCAGCGCGTCAACGCCCTGTTCGATCATCGTGCGAATGTCGTCCAGTTGCTTTTCGGCAGACGCCTCGGCATTGGCGGTGATGTATTCATTGCCGTCGCGCTGGATGGATGACCGCATGGCGGCAGCGTCGAACTTCCAGCGCGGTTCCTGAAAGTTTGACCAGGACACCCCGATCTTCCTGCCTTCGGCAAACGCTGCCGTCGAAAAACTGGTAACCGCTACAACCGCTGCGAGAATGAGCTTGCGCATCAATCTTCTCCTCCCTGTTTCGGTCAGAATGTGACCGCCCGGCCATAAAGCTGAAATCCAGCAAAAGCGTGGCGGTCACAATTTCAGTTGTCAAAATAAAAAAGGTGATCAAAACTTGGGCAGAGTGTGTATCCGTCGGATTTGGGGTGTTTACACCCAGCCATGACGGTGAATCTGGCCAAATGGCCACAACATTACTTCGGAGACTGAATAAATGCCGCGGGCGATCCGGCCGGAAGCAAGTGAGGGGCGCAAGGGCGTGGGCCCGCTGATCCCGCCGCTGGCCAAATCCCAGCGCCCCCTGCGCCAGCAGGTGTTTGAACTGGTGCGTGCGGCGGGCCTGATCCCCCGGGTGCAGGTGGCCAAGGATCTGGGGGTAAGCCCTGCCAGCGTGACCACCATCACTTCGGAGCTGATCGAGACCGGGCTGATCGAAGAAGTCGCCGCCCCGCGCGAAGGCGATGCGGGTCGCGGCCGCCCTGCTGTGGCGCTGGGCGTCCGGGCGGATGCGCACCGGGTGGCCGGGATGAAGCTGTCGGACCGCGAACATACCGCCGTGATCGTGGACTTCGCTGGCAACCTGATTGCCGATGATGTGATCCCCCGGCGTCCGGGACCGATGGCGGTGGCCGAGATTCTTGACGCGATCGAGCATCTTCTGGACCGGGTCTGCGCCAAGGCGGGGCTGATGCGCGCCGATCTGTCGGCGGTGGGCATCGGGGTGCCGGGCTTTGTCGATTGCGCCGAAGGGGTGGTGCTGTGGTCGTCGGTCCTGGCCGAGCGGGCCGTGCCGTTGGCGGCGGCAGCGGGGTCACGGCTGGGGCTGCCGGTGACCATCGACAATGACGCGAACCTCGTGGCGCTGGCGGAACTGTGGTTCGGCGCCGGGCGCAGCCTGTCGGATTTCGCGGTGGTGACCATCGAGCATGGCGTGGGCATGGGGTTCGTGATGAACCACCGTATCTATCGCGGGTCGCAGCGTCTGGGGATGGAGTTGGGCCATACCAAGGTGCAGTTGGATGGTGCCCTTTGCCGCTGCGGGCAGCGGGGGTGCCTGGAGGCATATGTCGCCGACTACGCCCTTGCGCGTGAGGCGACGACGGCGCTGAACTGGGGCCACAAGGAAGGCCAATCCATCGGGGTGCTGCTGGAAAGCCTGTACGACCACGCCAAGGCCGGGAATGCGACGGCCAAGTCGATCTTCCGTCGCGCCGGGCGCTATCTGGCGGTGGGATTGTCCAATGTCATCAACCTCTTTGACCCCGCGCTGATCATCCTGTCGGGCGAGCGGATGCGCTACGACTATCTTTATGCCGCCGAGACCCTGGCCGAGATGGAGAACCTGACCATCAATACCGGTCGCCCGCGCCCACCGATCGAGATCCACGCCTGGGGCGATCTGCTTTGGGCACATGGCGCGGCGGCGCTGGCGCTGTCTTCGGTCAGTGAGGCGATCCTGAACGGGCAAGTGCTGGGGGTTGCAGCCGAATAGGGCTGCGCCTGTGCCCGACCGCCGGGGGTTTCACACCCCCGGACCCCCGTGGGATATTTGGAGAAGAGAAAGCGCAATTTGAATTAAATTCAATGCGTTAGCTTGCTTCATCGCGGAGGAGTGCGGCAAGGCCTGCGGGGTAATCGGGGTATAGAAGGGTGACCCCAAGCTCGGTCTTGATGCGGTCGTTCCGCGTACGTTTGGATTCGCCGTAGAAGCTGCGCGCCATCGGCGACATCTCGGCCTGATCGAAGGGGATTGCGGGCGGGTCGGGCAGGCCCAGAAGGCGGGCGGCGTGGCTGAGCACGTCTTCCGGAGGGGCGGGGTTGTCGTCGCAGACGTTGTAGGCGGCACCCGGGTTGGGGCGGTGGATCGACGCCTCAAGCACTTGCGCGATGTCATCGACATGGATGCGGCTGAAGAACTGGCCGGGCTTGAGGATCCGCCGGGCAGTGCCATCGCGCACCTTTTCAAACGGGCCGCGTCCGGGGCCATAGATGCCGGCAAGGCGGAAGATGTGGACGGGCAGGCCGGTTGCCAGCCATTGGGATTCGGCAAGCACGCGCTGGCGGCCACGGTCTGATACCGGGGTCAGCGGGGTGGTCTCATCCACCCATCCGCCCTGATGGTCGCCATAGACCCCGGTGGTGGAGAGGTAGCCGACCCAGGTGGCCCCAGACTGTGCCAGATCGGGGACGTCGCGCAGGAACGGATCGCCCCCCGCATCGGGCGCGGCGGAGGCGAGGATGTGGGTGGCCTTTGCCAAGGCGGGGCCAAGGTCGCCCGGCAAGAGGAGCGGTTGGACCCCGTCTGCGCGCATGGCTTCGGCCTTGGCGGCGCTGCGGGTGGTGCCGATCACCTGCCACCCCTGCGGGATCAGGCGGCGGGCGAGGGCTTGGGCGGAATAGCCGTGGCCAAGGGAAAGCAGTGTTGACATGGGCGCGACTATCGGGGGCGGCGCGGCGGGGTGCAAGGGCCTGTGAGGGGATTGCAGGGTGCATGGGTCGGGCGCATGCTGCGGTCTGGGGGTGCTTGGATGGATCAGGGATTGAAGGGCGCATTGGGTTTGACCGGGCCGGAGGCGTGCCTTGCCTATTACCGGGACTGGGCGGACACCTATGATCAGGGCTTTGCCGAGGGCATGCAGTACCGTCTGCCTGCCCATGTGGCGGCGGCCTTTCTGGGCGCAGGGGGGCAAGGGCCGGTGCTGGACGTCGGGGCTGGCACGGGCCTTCTGGCCGAACGACTGCGCGAGATGGGATTTCAGGGGGACATCGATGCGGTGGATTTCTCGGCCGAGATGCTGGGACGGGCGGCGGAAAAGCGGCTCTATTCCGGGCTTTTTCGTGCGGATATCACCCGGCCCCTGACCTTGCCACGGCGCTACGGCGGTATCGTGAGTTCCGGCACCTTCACTGCTGGGCATGTCGGGCCGGAGGCCTTGCCGCACCTGCTGGACGTGGCAGAGCCCGGCGCGTTGGTGGCGCTGTCGATCAATCGAAGAGTCTGGACCGCGGCCGGGTTCGAGCGGGTGCTGGCGCAACTGGCGGATGAAGGGCGGATTGCCGACCTGCGTCTGCCGGAGGTTGAGGTGTACGGGGCAGCGGCGGCTGACCTTGACGCAGACCATGCCGGCGACCGGGCGCTGGTGGCCCTGTTCGCGGCGGCTTAAGCCTGCCTTGTCATGACGGCGTCACTTGCGAAGGGATAGGGGTTTCGGCTTATATGCCGGATCAACTTCAGGACGCAAAATGCAGGACGACCCACAGACCGCCACCCTTTGCCCGCCGTCGCGGCCGCATCAAAGCTTTACCGACGCCGCTTTGGCCGTTGATCTGCTTGAGGAGCTTTATTCCGAAGCGACGGCGTTTCTGGTGGAGCAGTTTTCACGCACCATCGCCAAGGGCAATCCGGGCCGCCGCATCCGCAGCTATTATCCGGAAATCCGCCTGACGGTGACCAGCTTTGACAAGGTGGATTCGCGGCTGTCCTTTGGCCATGTCTCCAGCCCCGGCACCTATGCCACCACGGTGACAAGGCCGGACCTGTTTCGCAACTACCTGATCCAGCAGATCGAGCTTCTGGTGCAGAACCACGGCGTTTCGGTAGACATTGGCCCCTCTGACACACCGATGCCGGTGCATTTCGCGGTCGCTGGCAGCGCTGGCCTGTCGGTGCCGCAGGAAGGGGTGATGAACTTCTCGCTGCGCGACGTGTTTGACGTGCCGGATCTGGCGACGACGAATGATGACATCGTGAATGGCATCATGACGCGCTATGCCGACGGGTCGGCCCCGCTGGCCCCGTTCACTGCGCAACGGGTGGACTACTCGCTTGCCCGGCTGTCGCATTACACTGCGACGGACCCGACGCATTTCCAGAACCATGTCCTGTTCACCAACTACCAGTTCTACGTGGATGAGTTCGAGGCCTATGCCCGCGCGGCCTTGGCGGACCCTGCCAGCGGCTACACCGCCTTTGTGGCCACCGGAAACCAAGAGATCACGACGCCGGACGGTGTGATCCACCCGATCACCAAGCTGCCGCAGATGCCGACCTATCACCTGAAGCGTGCCGACGGGCAGGGGATCACGCTGGTGAACATCGGCGTGGGGCCGTCCAACGCCAAGACGGCAACGGACCATATCGCCGTGCTGCGCCCGCATGCCTGGCTGATGGTCGGGCATTGTGCGGGCCTGCGAAACTCGCAGTCCTTGGGCGATTTCGTGCTGGCCCATGCCTATTTGCGCGATGACCATGTGCTGGATGATGATCTGCCGGTCTGGGTGCCGATCCCGGCCCTGGCCGAGATCCAGATCGCGTTGGAGCGGGCCGTGGCCGATGTTACCCAGCTGGATGGCTATGAGCTGAAACGCATCATGCGGACTGGCACGGTTGCCACCATCGACAACCGGAACTGGGAACTGCGCGACCACTCCGGCCCCGTGCGCCGCCTGTCGCAGTCGCGTGCCGTGGCGCTGGATATGGAATCGGCCACGATTGCCGCCAATGGGTTCCGGTTCCGGGTGCCTTACGGCACGCTGCTTTGTGTGTCGGACAAGCCGCTGCATGGCGAATTGAAGCTGCCCGGCATGGCATCGGACTTCTACAAGACGCAGGTCAGCCGGCATCTTCAGATCGGCATCCGCGCGATGGAACGGCTGCGCGCGACACCGATCGCCCGTCTTCACAGCCGCAAATTGCGCAGCTTTGAAGAGACAGCCTTCCTGTGACGGTGCGAAAAAGCCGTCAATTGCGCCGGACCGCGCGTTCCGGGGTTGATTTTGCGACAGGAACCGTGTGTTTGGGCCGTGGCCTCGCTTTCGAGGGGACGCCCAAACCATAAGGGCCGCATTCTTGCCAAGAACAACACAGAGGATGATCAGATGTCCAAACCGATGACCAAGACCCAGCTGGTGGCCGCTGTTGCCGAAGCTATGGGCAGCGACAAGAAGACTGCCAGTGCTGCGCTTGACGCCATCGCCTCGGTCGTGGCGCGTGAAGTTGCCGATGGCGGGTCCGTGGCCCTTCCCGGCCTGGGCAAGGTGGCCTGCAAGGCCCGGCCAGAGCGTCAGGTTCGCAACCCCGCAACGGGTGAGACGATGACCAAGGCTGCCGACAAGCAGGTGAAATTCGCCATCGCCAAGGCGCTCAAGGATGTGGTGAACGGCTAAGCCTTCCCGCATTCCTGGAAATGTGGAAGGGTCGCCTATCGGGCGGCCCTTTTGCTTTGGGGGCCCATTTGCTTTGGAGGTCGTGCCATGGCGCGTGTGACCGGGATCGGCGGCATCTTTTTCAGGGCGCGGGACCCTGCGGCGTTGAACGACTGGTATCGCACCCATCTGGGGCTGACCCAGCCAGACCACGCGGTCTGGATGCAGGATGCCGGGCCCACGGTCTATTCCGCCTTTGCGGCCGACAGCGATTACTTCCCCGCCGACAAGCAATGGATGCTGAACCTGCGAGTGGATGACCTGCCCGGCATGATTGCCCAGCTGCAGGCTACCGGCATCGCGGTTGAGACCCGGCCCGACTGGGATGGCGATGGCAGCTATGGCTGGTTTGCCCGTATACATGATCCCGAAGGCACCCCGATCGAGCTTTGGCAACCGCCAGCGACTTGACCTTGCCGGTCTGGGAAGGCACCACGGCGTGATGGACCTGCGCGCGATCCTGATCGGTACTGTCTTTGCGGCGATGTGGTCCTCGGCCTTCGCCACGGCGCGGGTGATCGTTGCCAATGCCCCGCCCCTTGGGTCCTTGTCGGTGCGGTTCCTGATTTCGGGCCTTGTGGCGGTGCTGATCGCCCGCGCGTTGGGCCAAAGCTGGCGGCTGGCACCAGCGCAGGCCCGGGCGGTGATCCTGTTCGGCCTGTGCCAGAACGCGCTTTACCTTGGCCTGAACTTTGTCGCGATGCAGTGGGTCGAGGCATCGCTGGCCGTGATCATTGCCGCCTCGATGCCGCTGATGGTTGCAGCGCTGGGCTGGCTGATCTGGCGCGAACGGATCGCGCCCTTGGGGATCATGGGGCTGGTCGCCGGGGTTTCCGGCGTCGGGGTGATCATGGGCACACGGCTGTCGGCGGGGGCCGATCCCTTGGGGATCGTGCTGTGCCTGCTTGGTGCCTTGGCGCTGGCCGTGGCCACGTTGACGGTGCGGGGCGCGTCGTCCGGCGGCAATCTTCTGATGGTCGTCGGTTTGCAGATGCTTGTCGGATCGCTGGCACTCGGGCTCGTCTCCGCGGCGACCGAGACGATTGCGGTCAACTGGTCCCCGACGCTGGTAGCGGCTTTTGTCTATCAGATCTTCATCCCCGGCCTTGCGGCCACGCTGTTGTGGTTCGCCCTGGTCGGCCGGATCGGTGCCACGCGGGCGGCCACGTTCCACTTTCTGAACCCGTTCTTCGGCGTGGCCATCGCCGCCGTCCTGCTGGGCGAGGCGGTTGGCGCCTTGGATGCCCTTGGCGTCGCCATCACCATGGCGGGCATCCTTGGCGTGCAACTGTCCCGCCGCCCAGCCCAGCGCGAAACCCTGCCGTGACGGGAGCTTCCCTCCCCCTTGTCCGGGGAGGGGTGGGGCGCTGGTCGTCACGCCACCCGCCGCGCGGCCTCGGCCTCTACAACCCGCAGTCTGGCGGGGCGGGCCTTGCAACGGTCAACCCAGTCGCGGATCAGGGGGTCATCGGGCGTCGCCTCGGGGAACCAGGCGAAGGGGGAATGCAGCAGGATATCCGCCGCGCTGAACCGACCTCCCAGAAGCCACGGCCCCCTTTCCAGCGCAGCGCGCAGGCGGGCGGCCATTTCCTCCGGGCCACGGAAGGTGGCGGTCAGCCACGGGTGGCTGATCCCGGCGGCCTGAAAGATCACCACCGGTTCGACCACGCCCTGATACCAGGTCAGCCAGGCGACAAAGGCCCCCCAGTCCGGCGAGCCGATCTCGGGCGCAAGGCCCGCATCCGGAAACATCGTGGTCAGCGTCAGGATGATGGCCGCCCGTTCGGTGATCACCGTGCCGTCCTGCACCAGAACGGGCACCTTGCCCTCAGGATGCGGATTGGCTGGGTCCCGCCCGCCCGAACCGTCCATCCGCGGAATGGTGACCTCTTGCAGGGTAATCCAGTCGGCGATCCCCATCTCTTCGATCAGCGAAAGGATGGTGGACGACCGGCTTTGCGGGGAATGGTACAGGGTCAGCATCGGTATCTCCAATCAGTTGCGATGCGGTTGGTCTATGCCTAAACTCCTGCCAGAACCTGTCAGGATGCCATGGCCCGCGCCGACCGCCTTTTTCGCCTGCTAAGCGCCCTGCGGATGCTGCCGCAGCCGGTGACAGCCGCCCGTCTGGCGGATGAGACGGGCGTGTCCGAGCGCACCCTTTACCGTGATATCAATGCCTTGCGCGCAGGCGGGGCCCTGATTGATGGCGAGGCGGGGGTGGGCTACACCCTGACCGAAGACCCCGCCCTGCCACCGCAGATGTTCACCCGGCTGGAAGTTGAGGCGCTGGTCCTTGGACTGGCCGAGGTTGGCATGGCCCGTGATCCCGCGCTGGCCAAGGCCGCAGCACAGGCGCAGGCCAAGATCATCGCCACCCTGCCCGACCGGGTGCAGCGCCAGGCAATCCACGCCGTCAGCCGCACGTACCGCTATGAACGCCGCGCCCCCCTGCCGCCGCATATGCAATTGCTGCGCGAAGCCGCCTGGGACGAATGCGCGCTGGATCTGACCTACCGCGACCTCGCCGGTCAGGTGACGGACCGGCGTATCTGGCCCCTTGGCGTGGTCTTTCTGGACCGTGAGGTGCAATGCCTGGCCTTTTGCTGCCTGCGTCAGGATTTTCGCCGCTTCAAGGTGGCGCAGATGGACGCCGTGCGCCTGACCGACGAGAGCTTTCGCCCGCGCCGCGTGCCGCTGCTCCGCGATTTCATCGGCCAACTGCGTGAGACGCGGCGCTGACGCGCGATTGCGCGCGTGCTAACCTGACACCATGCCCAGCCTCTGCCGCGATTGCCTGACCCTGACGGAAAGCACGCCCCCGCGCTGCCCGGTCTGCCGGTCACCGCGGATGGTGGCGCATGCGGAACTGACCCAGCTGTCCATCGCCCACATGGACTGCGACGCCTTCTACGCAAGCGTGGAAAAGCGCGACAACCCGGCGATTCGCGACCAGCCGGTGATCGTGGGGGGCGGCACGCGCGGCGTCGTGTCGACCTGCTGCTACATCGCCCGCATCCACGGGGTGCGCTCGGCGATGCCGATGTTCCAGGCGCTGAAGCTGTGCCCGCAGGCCGTGGTGGTAAAGCCCCGCTTTGCCGCCTACACCGAAGCCAGCCGCGCGATCCGTGCGATGATGAAGGACCTGACCCCCGCCATTGAACCCCTGTCCCTGGACGAAGCGTTCCTTGACCTGACCGGCACTGCCCGCCTGCATGGGGCATCCCCCGCCGTTCTGCTGGCAAGGCTGACCAAGCGGATGGAGGACGAGCTGGGCCTTACCGGCTCAATCGGTCTGTCGCACAACAAGTTTCTGGCAAAGATCGCCTCCGACCTCGACAAACCCCGCGGCTTTTCGGTGATCGGCAAAGCGGAAACCGAGGCGTTCCTGAAACCGAAACCCGTCCGCATCATCTGGGGTGTCGGCCAGGCTACCCAGACGGCGCTTGAGGCGGCGGGCATCCGCATCATCGCCGATCTCTTGCGCTGGGACCGCGCCGACCTTGGCGCGCGATTCGGCAGCATGGGCGACCGGCTTTGGCATCTGGCGCGCGGACTGGACACCCGCCGCATCACCCGGGACGAGAAACTGAAGTCGATCTCGAAGGAAACCACCTTTGGCGAGGATACGTCGGACCCCGACCTGCTGGACGGCCATATCTGGCGGCTGTCCGAACAGGTGGCCGACCGCGCCAAGGCCAAGGGTCTGGCCGGGCGCACAGTGACGCTGAAACTGAAGCGCGGCGATTTCCAGCTGGTCAGCCGCCGCCACGCGCTGACCGACCCCACCCAATTGACCGACCGCATCTACCGGGCGGCGAAGGACCTGTACGACCACGCCGGGACGAAAGGGCCCTTCCGGCTGATCGGCGTCGGCATTTCCGACCTCGCACCCGAAGCGCAAGCCGACCTGTCCGAGGACCTGCTGGACCCCGAAGCCCGCCGCCGCGCCGCAGCCGAACGGGCAACCGATGCGATTCGCGCGAAATTCGGGACAGACGCAATCATCAAGGGCCGCGCCCTGCGCTGAAGGCCACTTTTCCCGCGCTAGCCTGCGGCCATCGCTGCCCGGGCGCTTCCGTCCGGCAGCTTACTCCGCCGCCAGCGCAACCTCGGACGGACGCAGAAGGTCGGCAACGACGCCCCCCATCAGCTCGCGGAAGGCGGCGAAGCCCGGCAAAGGCTCGACCCGCGCCTCGTCCATGTAAAGCGCCCGGTCAATCTCGACCTGTACGACATGCACCCCGCGTGACGGGCGACCGTAGGCCTGCGCCACATAGGCCCCCGCGAAAGGCGCGTTGCGCACCACCCGCAGACCCGCTGCGGCAAATGCCGCTTCGACGCGGTCCATCACCTCACGCCCGGCGGCCACGCCATAGCGGTCGCCCAGCACCACTTCCGGTCGGGGTTGGCCGGGACGGGTATGCGCCTCGATCGCCTCATGTGGCATCGAATGGCAGTCGATCAGCACCGCCGACCCGAAATCCGCCTGCGCCTCTTCGATCAAGGCGGCAAGCGCCTGATGATAGGGGTGCCAGAATCGGGTGATCCGCGCTTCGGCCTCGGCCAGAGTCAGCTTGCCGCGATAGATCGCCCTGCCACCAGCGACCACCCGGGGAATCACCCCCAGACCGGAACTGATGCGAGGATTGTGCGGCACGCGCTGGATGCCTTCGATCACGCCGGGGTCAAGCTCATCCGCCGCGCGGTTCAGGTCCAGAAACGCCCGTGGCGCCCGCGCGGTCAGAAGCGGCGCGCCCATGTCCGGCGCCATATCAAAAAGCCGGTCCACAAAGGCATCTTCCGACGACCGGATCGCCTTGCGGTCCAGCACCACCTGCGCCAGAAACTCTGCTTCGTAGTCGCGCCCGGAATGTGGTGAAGCAAAGATCACGGGCCCCACCTGCTCTGTGGGGCGGATCAACCTGTAGGCCTCGGACGTCGTTTGCCGCACGCGCACCTCCTGCACTTCCTTCCGATATAGCCGCAGTTTCCTGAAAAGCCAAAACCCCTTGCAGGCCCGAAGACGACTCAGTATAGCACCGCCCTGACCGACGCGGTTCCGCCCGCGTCCTTTTCGTATAATGGAACGGGCACGGCGGGACGTTTTGGCAAAGTGGGCGGTTAGCTCAGCGGTAGAGCACTACGTTGACATCGTAGTGGCCACTGGTTCGATCCCAGTACCGCCCACCATTCGCCGCCTCCCATCCGGGGGGCATGGGTTTCAATCTGGCGCAGGTCCGCGCCGCGAAATGGGAGGGTCGACCATGAAAGTCGCCAACTCGCTCCGCTCGCTGAAGACGCGTCACCGCGATTGCCAGGTCGTGCGCCGTAAAGGCCGCGTCTATGTGATCAACAAGACGCAAAAACGCTACAAAGCCCGCCAGGGCTGAGACTGCGTTCAGCAGACCGGATCAACAGGCCGCCCAGGGGCAACCCGGGCGGCCTTTGTCATTCGTCTTTGCCCAAACGCGACCGCAACCACAGTTGCTCTTTTCCAAATACTCCCAGGGGGTTTGGGGGCAGGATGCCCCCATCGACCCAGCCGGTTGCGCGCTTGCGCGCAGAGGCGCAGGGAAAAGGCTTGCGGCGCAAGCCGCTCGATTCGATAAACGCTGGTGTTCACCAATCAGGTTGCCCGCCTTGCACCCCAACCCCGCATTCCGCCAGTCGCCCGCCGACCAGAACCTTGCCTTCGCCCGCGTCCGGGGCTTTGGCACCCTTGTGGTCAATGGCCCGGATGGTCCACTGGCCGCACATGTTCCCTTTCACCTGTCCGACGATTCCGCGACAGCCGATCTGCACCTTGCGCGCTCCAACGCCATAGTCCGCGCCGGTCTGCCTGCGCCTGCGCTTCTGGCCGTGTCCGGGCCTGACGCCTATGTCTCGCCCGACTGGTATGGCCCGCATGCCGAGGTGCCCGATCAGGTGCCAACCTGGAACTACATCGCCGTTCACCTGCGCGGCGTGCTGGAGCCTTTGCCGGAAGACGCCCTGCGTCCGCATGTCGATGCGCTTTCGGCAGAGCATGAGCAGCGAATCGCAGGGAAGGCCCCCTGGACGTCGGCAAAGATGACCGAAGGCGCCATGCCAAGGATGATGCGGATGATCCTGCCATTCAGGCTGCGGATCACCAGTGTCGATGGGACCTGGAAGCTGAACCAGAACAAGCCCGCCGACGTGCGTGAACGGGCCGCGGCGGCCTTGGCCAAGGGGAATGAGGCCGCTCAGGCCATCGCCGCCCTGATGCGGGCAGTGCCAAAGGCTTAGGTCCAACACCCTCACGACCTGGCCACACGACCTGTCGGTTTCAGTTTACAGCACAATGCGACGGCCTTAATCTCAAAGTCCCGACCAAGGATCGTCCGATGCCCCTTCCGCTTGCACCGCTGTTGCCCCTTGCCTTGCGCCTTGGGGCCGTTGCCTCGGCCGGATACGCCGTGACGCGGTTGATCCGCGCGCGGACCCACCCCGGCCGCACCGACCAGCGGGTCGAGGATGCTCTGGACGACATGGGAGAGGGGCTGTCAGTCCATCAGCCGGAAGATCGCGCAGCGGACGGCATGACGCAGACCAACGCTTCGGCACGGATGGTGCGCGTGATCCGGATCGGTGGGCGGACGTTTTCGGTGGACGCGGCCTTCATTGCCCGCTTCCGCATTGCCAAGGGTGACTGATGCGCCTTTACCACGCCGCCGCCTCGCCCTTTGTCCGCAAGGTCATGGTGCTTTTGCACGAAACGGGCGCTGTTGACCGGGTGACGCTGGTCCCTGCTTCTGGCAACCCATTGAACCCCGGCACCTTGCCGGTGGATCGCAACCCGTTGGGCAAGATCCCCGCGCTGGAGCGGGAGGATGGCCCAACACTGTATGACAGCCGGGTGATCTGCCGCTATCTTGACGATACGCTTGGTGCAGGCCTTTACCCCCCGGCACCTCGCCTGTGGGATACCCTCGTGCTGGAGGCAACGGCAGACGGCATCTCGGATGCGGCTGTGCTGATGCGGTACGAAGAACATGTTCGCCCGGCGGCCAGCCAGTCCCCCGAATGGGTTGAGGCGCAGTGGACCAAGATCGACCGCGCGCTCAGCGCCATCGAAGACCGCTGGACAAGCCATCTGGCCGGACCGCTGGACATGGGGCAGATCGCGCTGGGCGTGGCCTTGGGCTATCTCGACTTTCGGCAACCCCAGCGTGACTGGCGTGGCGCGCGGCCTGCGCTGACGGCATGGTGGGGCGAATTTGCCCAGCGTCCCGCGATGGTCGCAACGCAACCTGTCCAGGCCTGATCCGGCGGCCTGCCCGGTCGGCAAGGCCCCCAACCCCACGGAAAGTGCGACGCTTTGGCAGCGGTATCGGGGAATTTGATTGCCCTGCGCGCCTTTGTCCGCTGGACGAGTCCGCAACGCCCCGCTAGATAGCGCGGCGGAGGGGTCGGTCCATGCGCGGCCCCGTCATGATATAGGGCTGGCTGTTGCCGGTCTGGTAGGGGAGAAAATCTCGTGTCGCACGCAGACGATCACGCAGGCACCGGCGAAGGCACTCGGCGGGATTTCCTGTACTATGCAACGGCAGGTGCCGGGGTGGTTGCCACTGGGGCCGCCGTCTGGCCGCTGGTAAACCAGATGAATCCTTCGGCGGATGTGCAGGCCCTCGCCTCGATCCGTGTCGATGTCTCGGCGGTTGAGGTTGGGACGCAACTGACCGTGAAGTATCTGGGCAAGCCGGTGTTCATCCGTCGCCGCGCCCCCGAAGAGATCGAGGCGGCGCGCGCCACCGATGTGGCCGAACTGCCTGATCCGCTGTCGGAAAACCCCAACAAGCCGGGTTCCGACGCCTCTGACGCCAACCGTACGCTGGACGATGCCGGCGAATGGCTGGTGATGATCGGCGTCTGCACTCACCTTGGCTGCGTCCCGATCGGCGATGGCGCGGGTGAGTTTGGCGGCTGGTTCTGCCCTTGCCACGGGTCGCACTATGACAGTGCCGGCCGGATCCGCAAAGGCCCCGCCCCCCGCAACCTGCCCGTGCCGGTTGCGGTGTTTGAAGACGAAACCACCATCAAGCTCGGGTAAGGAACAGCATCATGGCCGGAATTCCGCACGACCATTACGAACCCAAGACCGGTGGTGAAAAGTGGCTGTACAAGCGGCTGCCCATCGTCGGGCTTGCCTATGACACCCTGATGCTGCCAACCCCGAAGAACCTGAACTGGATGTGGATCTGGGGCATCGTCCTGACCTTCTGTCTGGCGCTGCAGATCATCACCGGGATCGTTCTGGTGATGCACTACACCCCGCATGTCGATTTCGCCTTCGCGTCGGTCGAACACATCATGCGCAACGTGAATGGCGGTCACATGATCCGCTATCTGCACCAGAACGGTGCCTCGCTGTTCTTCCTTGCCGTCTACCTGCACATCTTCCGCGGCCTCTACTACGGCAGCTACAAAGCCCCGCGTGAGGTGACGTGGATCATCGGCATGCTGATCTATCTGGCGATGATGGCGACGGCGTTTATGGGTTACGTTTTGCCTTGGGGCCAGATGTCGTTCTGGGGCGCCACGGTGATCACCGGCCTCTTCGGCGCGATCCCGGGCATTGGCGAACCGATCCAGACCTGGCTTCTGGGCGGCCCTGCCGTGGACAACGCCACGCTGAACCGCTTCTTCAGCCTGCACTATCTGCTGCCCTTCGTGATCGCCGCGCTGGTTGCGGTGCATATCTGGGCCTTCCACACCACCGGCAACAACAACCCCACGGGTGTTGAAGTGCGCCGCGGGTCGAAGGAAGAGGCCGAGCGTGACACCCTGCCGTTCTGGCCCTACTTCGTGATCAAGGATCTGTTCGCGCTGGCGGTGATCCTGACGGTGTTCTTCGCGGTCGTCGGCTTCATGCCGAACTTCCTTGGCCACCCTGACAACTACGTTCAGGCCAATCCGCTGTCGACGCCTGCGCATATCGTGCCGGAATGGTACTTCCTGCCGTTCTACGCGATCCTGCGGGCCTTTACCGCGGACGTCTGGGTTGTCATCGCGGTTGAATGGCTGTCCTTCGGCATCATCGACGCCAAGTTCTTCGGCGTGCTGGCGATGTTCGGTGCCATCGCGGTCATGGCGCTTGCGCCTTGGCTGGACACCTCCTCGGTGCGGTCGGGCCGGTATCGCCCGATGTTCAAGTGGTGGTTCGCCCTTCTCTGCGTCGACTTTGTCGTGCTGATGTGGGTCGGTGCCATGCCGGCGGAAGAACCCTATGCCACGATCAGCCTGATCGCCTCGACCTACTGGTTCGCGTATTTCCTGATCATCCTGCCGCTTCTGGGCGTGATCGAGAAACCGCTGCCACAGCCTGCGACGATCGAGCAAGACTTCAACGCCCACTACGGCCCCAAAGCCCACCCGGCCGAGTGAGAAGGAAACTGAAAATGTTCAGGAAAATCGCACTCACTGCCGTATCGGTCATGGCGCTGTCGGTTGGTGCCGTCCATGCGGCCGGCGGCGAAGGCCATGTCGAGGATATCGACTTTGCCCATGAAGGCCCGTTCGGCCGGTTCGACCAGTTCCAGCTGCAGCGCGGCCTTCAGGTCTATACCGAGGTTTGCTCGGCCTGCCATGGCATGAAGTTCGTGCCGCTCCGCACGCTGGCCGATGAAGGCGGGCCGATGCTGCCGGAAGATCAGGTCCGCGCCTATGCGGCCCAGTTTACGGTGACTGACCGGGAAACCGGCGAAGACCGCGACGGCATCCCGACGGACCACTTCCCGATGTCCAGCATGGAAAACGCCCCCGACCTTAGCCTGATGGCCAAGGCAAGGGCGGGCTTCCATGGCCCCTATGGCACTGGCATCAACCAACTGACCAAGGGGATGGGCGGTCCGGAATACATCTACTCGATCCTCACCGGCTACACGGGTGAGGAAAAGGAAGAGTTTGGCAGCTACTTCTACGAAAACACCGCCTTCCCGGGCGGCTGGATCGCGATGACGCAGCCTTTGTACGATGACCAGGTCACCTATGCCGACGGCACCGCTGCGACCCTTCCGCAAATGGCCGAGGATGTGGCATCGTTCCTGATGTGGGCGGCCGAGCCCAAGCTGATGGCGCGGCGTGAGGCGGGCTTTGTCAGCGTGATCTTCCTGATCATCCTGTCGACGCTGCTGTATCTGACGAACAAGCGGCTCTGGTCCGGCGTCAAGGGGCGCAAGACCGCCTGATCTGTCGCCCAACTTCCAAGGAAAACCCCGCCAACAGGCGGGGTTCTTCATTTCAGGGTCAGCCCGGGCCCAGATAGGCGCGCAGGGCTGGTGGCGGTGCGTCGAACAACTGACGTGTCTCAACGGGCGGCTGCGCGACCCCGTCGGCGACAAAGCAGGTCTTGCCACCCAAAGCGATGGCGTCATCGGGATCGTGCGTCACCATCAGGACCAATGCGCCGGTTTCACTGGCCACGTCGCGCACCAATGTCAGCATTTCAGCCCGCAGAGCAGGGCCAAGGGCGGCGAAGGGCTCATCCAGCAACAGGATCGGCCTTGCGCGGAGGAGAGCGCGGGCCAATGCGGCCCGGCTGGCCTGCCCGCCCGAAAGCTGCGCCGGGCGGCGCGGGCCAAGGCCCGCAAGCCCGGTGCGGGCAAGGGCAGCCTCGATCCGGGCATGGTCGTTAGGCGACAGCCGAAGGTCGGGCCGCACCCCAAGGCCAAGGTTCTGCGCGATGGTCAGATGCGGAAACAGGTTCTGGTCCTGAAACAGGATCGTCACCGGCCGGTCCCCCGGCGGAACGGCGACAAGATCCTGACCCTGCCACAGGATACGCCCCTCTGCCGGGGTCAGGAACCCGGCGATGGCCGACAAAAGCGTGGATTTCCCTGCGCCTGACGGCCCGATCACCGCGATATGCTGACCGGCCGTTGCGGTCCAATCGGCGGTCAGGGTGAAATCACCCATGCGCAGGGTCAGGTGGTCAAGCTGCAGCACGGCGGCCTCCGGCATCGCAGGCCCAGAACAGGGCGAAGGACAAAGTGACCAGAACCAGCGAGGCGGCGGAAGCGGCCTCCAACCGGTAGGCACCCGTAAGTTGCTGGACGACCAGCGGCAAGGTGGCTTGCCGTTCGCCAGCAAAAAGCGCGATGGCACCAAGGTCGCCCATCGAAAGGGCGGCGGCAATCCCGGCGCCAAAGCCCAAGGGTCGGGCAAGGCGGGGCAGGATCAGCCAGCGCAGGCGGGACCAGCCCTGAAGGCCAAGACTGTCGGCCAACCGCCCATAATCGGACCGCAGCGCCCGGGCCTGCGGCAACAGGATGCGATAGAGGTACGGCAGCGTCAGGGCCATGTTGACCAGAATCGTCACGGGCAGGGCAACGGTCATCGGCGGGGTGAAGGGCTGGACGATCAGGAACAGCCCGGTTCCCAGCACTAGACCAGAGGTGGCCAGCGGCAAGGTCGCCGCAGCCCCGGCCAGAACGCTTGGCTTGCGGGCGACGGCCAGCGCCAGTGCGAGTGCGGCAGCGCTGGTCAGTGTGGCCGAGGCCAGCGCCACAAGGACTGACCGCAACGCGGCTGGCAGGACCGAGGGCGGCAAGTCAGCCAGGCCGGGCACCCCGCGCAGGGCGACGGCCAGCAGCGGCAGGATCAGGAACAGCGTGGCGGCGGCCAGCGTTGCTCCATCTGCCATGCTCCGCCACCCGCCGGGGGCCGGGATCTGCGCTTGACGGTCCAAACCCGCGCCGAACCCGGCAGGACGCATCAGCACCCATGCGGCAAGGGCGGCCAGTGCACAGATCACAACCTGCACCCCCGCCAGCCCCGCCGCGCGGGCAAGATCAAAGTCAAAGCGCACCGCCTGATAGATCGCCAGTTCGATCGTGGTGGCGGCAGGCCCGCCGCCAAGCGTCAGGACCACGGCAAAGCTGGTCAGGCAGATCACCAGGATCACCAATGCAACGCCGGGAACAACCTCACGCAGCATCGGGGCTTCCAGATGGCGCAGCATCTGGGCCGGGCCAAAGCCAAGCGACTGGGCCAGACGGAACCGCTCCGCCGGGATGGCCAGCCAGCCTTGCAGGATCATTCGCACCGCCAAAGGCAGGTTCAGGAACACATGCGCCAGAAGCACGCCTTGAAGGCCAAAGATCGAAACGGGCGGCAGGCCAAGTGCCGCAAGGCCGCTGTTCAACAACCCCGACCGACCAAACACCGCCAGAAGGCCAAGCACCGCGACAACGGCAGGCAATAGGAAGGGGGCCCCCATCAGCGTAACCAAAGCCCCCCGCCCAAAGAACCGCCGCCGCGCCAGCGCCCGCGCCACGGGGATGGCAAGGACGGTCGATATCAATGCCGACAGCACCGCTTGCGTCACAGTAAAACGCACCGCCGCCCAGTCCGCCGGGCCAAGCGACACGCCCGCCCCCCGGAGCGCCACCGCGACCAAGGGCGCGATCACCAGCGCCAGAAGGCAAAGCGCAATAATGGAGGGCACAGCGCGGGTCATGCCGTCTGCGCCCCCTCTGCAAGGTGACCCCCACCCCCCTCCCCTCCCCACAAGGGGGAGGGGAGGGGCGAGACTGCAAAGGGCCGGTTGCGTTGCAAGGTCAGCGTGCCAGGGCTGCTTGCCACTCGGCCAAGGCCGGGTCGCGGGCGGCCTGCGCATCCAAAGGCGACAGGAGCAGTGATTTTGCCGGGCGGAAGGTGTCAAACCCTTCCGGCAGCCCGGCCGTCGGGGTCACGGCGGGGTACATCCAGTTGGTCTGCGGGATCACCGACTGGAACGCATCGGTCTGCATGAAGGCCAGAAACTGGTCCGCCAGTTCCGGCTGGTCGCTCGCGGCCAGCTTCCCGGCCACTTCGATCTGCAGGTAATGGCCTTCGTCGAACAGGGCGGCGGCCTTGGTGTCATCGCTTTCCGCGATCAGGTGATAGGCGGGCGAGGTGGTGTAAGACAGCACCATATCCGCCTCACCTTCCAGAAACAGGCCATAGGCTTCGGACCAGCCGGGGGTGACCGTCACGATATTGTCGGCAAGGGCGGCCCAAACCTCGGCCGCGCGGTCGCCGTGGGCGGCCTTCACCCACATCAGCAGGCCAAGGCCGGGGGTGGAAGACCGCGGGTCCTGAATAACGATCTTCAGGTCGGACGCGGCAAGCGCGTCAAAGGACGTGGGCGCTTGCGGCAGCTTGCTGCGGTCATGGACAAAGGCGAACCAGCCCCAGTCGAAGGGCAGAAACAGCGGGTCTGCAAAGTCCACCGGCAGGGTATTCGCAACCGTCTGACCATGCGGCGCAAACAGACCGGTCGCGGCAGCGTCGGCGGTCAGGTTGCTGTCAAGGCCAAGGACAACATCCGCTTCGGACGCGGCCCCTTCCAGCTGGATGCGCGCCAGAAGCGCCGCGCCATCACCTGCGGGCACAAAGCGCAGGTCGCAGGCGCAGGTCGCCTCGAACGCGGTCTCGATCGCGGGGCCGGGGCCCCATTCAGAGGTGAAACTGTCATAGGTCAGGACAGTCAGGACGGGTGTTTCCGCCAGCGCCGGGATGGCAATGACAGACAGGCCCGCAGCAAGGAGTGTGGTTCTCATAGGTCTCTCCATGATGCGACGGAATGGTCGGGGATGGAGAAGCCCATGCACCTTCCCTCCGCCGGTATGATCCGGTTCAGGTTCGACGGGTTCGCTTTCGCATCTCAGCCTGTTGCCAGGCACCCCGAGGTAACGCCAAGAATAGGCAAAGGCTCCGCAGGCGCAAGGGGCGCTGTTGCCGCGGCTTGCCGAAGGGGCTTTATCCCGCAAAGGCCATGGCTTAAGGGAAGACATCCCTGCGACATGAGCCTGACATGAGCCTGAACACCTTCGGCCACCTCTTCCGCGTCACCACCTGGGGCGAAAGCCATGGGCCGGCCATCGGTTGCACGGTGGATGGCTGCCCGCCGGGCGTCGCGCTGTCGGAAGCTGACATCCAGCCTTGGCTGGACCGGCGCAAGCCCGGCCAGAACAAGTTCACCACCCAGCGGAAAGAACCGGATGAGGTGCGCATCCTCTCGGGCGTGTATGAGGGGCGGACGACTGGAACGCCCATTCAACTGATGATCGAGAACACCGACCAGCGGTCAAAGGACTATGGCGACATCGCCCAAAGTTTCCGCCCCGGTCATGCCGACATCACCTATCACCAGAAATACGGCCTGCGTGACCCGCGCGGTGGCGGACGCTCCAGCGCGCGCGAAACGGCCAGCCGGGTTGCCGCAGGCGGCGTGGCGCGGGCCGCCTTGGCGGCACTGGTGCCGGGGCTGAAGATCACCGGTTACATGGTGCAGATGGGCGTCAAGGGCATCGACCGCAGCCGCTTTGACGCGGAGGAGATCGAGCGGAACCCGTTCTGGGTGCCTGATCCCGTCGCCGCAGCCGAATGGGCGGAGTATCTGGATGACCTGCGCCTGTCGCACAATTCCGTCGGCGCCGTGATCGAGGTCATGGCAGAAGGCGTCCCCCCCGGCCTTGGCGCGCCGATCTATGGCAAGCTGGACAGCGATCTTGCCGCCGCGATGATGTCGATCAACGCGGTCAAGGGGGTCGAGATCGGCGAAGGCATGGCCGCCGCCGCGCTGACCGGCGTGGAAAACGCCGACGAGATCCGCATGGGGCCAAACGGGCCAGAGTATCTGTCGAACCACGCCGGCGGCATCCTTGGCGGCATCTCGACCGGCCAGCCGGTCGTTTGCCGCTTTGCGGTCAAGCCCACCTCCAGCATCCTGACCCCCCGCCAGACCATCACCACCGGCGGTGCCGAGGTGGACCTTGTGACCAAGGGCCGCCACGACCCCTGCGTCGGCATCCGCGCCGTGCCGGTGGGCGAGGCGATGATGGCCTGCGTCCTCCTAGACCACCTGCTGCTTGACCGGGGCCAGACCGGCGGGGTCCGGGGCCCGATCGGTCAATAGGCGGCGCGGGTCGCCTCGGTCGCAGTCGTACCGCTCAGGCTGCGAAATTCGGCCACCGCTGCGGCCGCCGCGGCTGACAGGAACCGCGTGTCCCCGCCGACGGTGACCATCCGGTAGCCCCAGCCGATGGCGCGGTTGGCATAGTCCGCTGTTCCACAATGCAGCGCGGCGATGATGCCATGCGCCTGACAGGCGGCGGCGATGCGTTGCAATGCGGCAACCATCTCGGGTTCGTCCCGGTCCAGCTTGGGGGCCAGCCGCCCCGCGCTGAGCGACAGGGTCAGGTCCGTCGGCCCGACATAGATGCCGTCCAGCCCGGGTGTCGCGGCGATGGCGTCAAGGTTGGCAAATCCCTCCGCCGTCTCGACCATCGCAAAGGCCAGAAGCCGCGCATTCGCCGTCTCGGCATAGCCCGCGCCATGGGCAAAGGCGGCGCGTGTCGGGCCAAAGCTGCGCGTACCATGGGGCGGATAGCGCATGTAGCTGACCAGTGCTGCCGCCTCATCGCCCGTGTTGACCATCGGGCAGATGATCCCCTCGGCCCCTGCATCAAGCGCCTTCATCACATGGGCCGGGTCCAGCCACGGCACCCGGGCCAGCAACGTGGCCCCGCTGCCGCGCATCGCCTGCAGCATGGGCAACAGGTCGCTGTAGTCCAGCGCGCCGTGCTGCATGTCGACGGTGACAGAGTCGAACCCCTGCGCCGCCATGATTTCCGCCGTGAAGGCATTGCCGATGGAACACCAGGCATTCAGGCTTGGTTTGCCTGCGTCCCAGATCTTGCGCAGCTTGGTCATACTGTTCCCCCCGAAACCGACGTCTCATTGCGTGGCGGAAACCCTGCCGATATGCAAGTCGGACAACAACGGGGGACGGAACATGAACCGGATGGATGGCAAGGTTTGCGTGGTCACCGGATCGACGCAAGGCCTTGGCGCGGCGATTGCCCGCAGGCTGGCGGCGGCGGGGGCGGCGGGCGTCGTGGTGACAGGCCGCAATGCCGCGCGCGGGCAGGCAGTGATGGACAGCCTGCCATGCCCGGCGGTCTTTGTGGCTGGCGATCTGGCACAGGTGGATGACTGCCGCCGGATCATCGCCACGGCTGACCAGCGCTTTGGCCGGATCGACGTTCTGGTGAACGCCGCCGCGATCACCGACCGGGGCACGATCCTGACCACCTCACCCGACCTTTTCGACGCTATGTTCGCCACCAACGTCCGCGCGCCGTTCTTCCTGATGCAAGAGGCGATCCGCCTGATGATCCGCGATGGCATCGCAGGCGCGATCCTGAACATCGGGTCAACCTCGGCCATGGCGGGGCAGCCCTTCATCAGCGCCTATTGCGCGTCGAAAGGGGCGCTGGTCACGCTGACCGCCAACACCGCCTTTGCCGTTATGGGCAACCGCATCCGGGTGAACCAGCTGAACCCCGGCTGGATGTCCACCGATCAGGAGCGCGCCCTGCAACTGTCCGAAACCGGCGATCCGGAGTGGGAGGCAAAGGCCAGCGCCCGCCTGCCCTTTGGCCGTCTGATCGACCCGGATGAGGTGGCCCGCGCGGTCAACTTCATCGTGTCGGAGGACGCGGGGCTGATGACCGGGGCCATCGTCAATCTGGACCAAGGGGTTTGGGGGGCCTTTCCCGCAGGCCCGCCCGTGCCCACCGGCCCGATGACGCTTTAGCGCAGCGCCGCCTCGATATTGCCGCCGTCCACGGTCATCACATGGCCCGTGGTCCGTTCGGCCCGCGCCAGCATCACGAAAGCCTCGGCCACATGCCGGGCTTCCACTTCAAGCCGCAGCAGGTTGCCGGCCATATAGGTCGCCTCATCCACCCCCCGGGCGGTGGACCGGGCGGCGATCATGTCGGCCGACAGCAGGCCAGACCGGATGCGGTCAGCATTGATCCCGTTGACGCGGATACCCTCAGCCCCCAGTTCCAGCGCAAGCTGGCGCAGCAGAAAGAAGGTCGTGGCCTTTGGCAGGCCATAGGCGGCAAAGCCCTTGCCCGGGTTCACTGCCTGCTTGGAGACGTTGAACAGGATCTGCCCCGGTTCCGCCCCCCGAACCCCGCGCCCCGCCACTTGCGCCCGGAAGACCGCGATGGCGGCTTGTGAGAACGCCAGATGGGCGAAGAAGTTCAGCTCAAAACTTTCCCGCAGGGTCTTGTCGTCCAGCGTGGCAATGTCGCCCGTCACCGCAGCGCCTGCGTTCGAAAGCAGGATATCCACCCCACCAAACCGCGCTACACAGGCCTGAACCGCCGCCGCCGCCGCCCCAGGCGCGGTGATGTCACAGCCAAAGCCGCCATGGTCCCGCCCCAGCGCGGCGATAGCCTTGTCCAAAGCCTCACCCGGCCGGTCCACCAGGAACACCGTCGCCCCCTGCGCCGCGAAGGCGCGGGCCGAGGCCATGCCAATTGCCCCCGCCCCGCCGGTCACCAGCACCACGCGCCCCTGCAACGGCGGGGCCTTGCCGCTGCCCAGCTTCGCCTGCTCCAGTGACCAGTATTCCATGTCGAACAGGTCGCTTTGCCCGATGGGAAAGAACCCCCCCGCCGCCTCGCCATCCGCTCGCACACGGGCCGATTGCAGGCCGATGTCGGCGGCAATCCGGGCTGCGGCGGCGGTGGCCCCCACCCCCACGATCCCCGCGCCTTCCAGCCAGACAAGGCCGGGCATCGGGGCCAGCATGGTTTTCTTCTCTGTCGCCATCGGTGCATGGGCGTCGAAATAGGCGCGGTAGCGGGCGGTGAATTCCTGCACCGCCGCGCGCATGCCGTCAGCCGTCTGCACGGCGCGGCGCAGGACCAAAGGCTCCGCCTTGGTGCGGATCACATGGTCCGGCGTCGCCACGCCCCGCAACGCCAGCGCCTCAAGATCAGCGCGTGCGCAAAAGGCCCGCGCCCCATCATCCGCCCGCAGGTCCAGGACTGGCAGCGGAGCACTCTCCGGCAAGGCCAAAGCCAACGCCCCCCGCAATGCGGCCAACACCGGCGCGACGCGGTCCGCAGGCAATGCCGCCGCAGGCACCAAAGGTGCCGGGCGGCGGTCGGCCAACCATGCCTCCACCAGATTGGTATGCTCCACGATCCGGTCATAGCTGGCCTTCGCGTCAGGCCCCCAGGCGAAGTGGCCGTGGTTGACCAGCAGCAGCCCCTCCGCCTCAGGGTTCCGCTCAAACGCCTCAGCCGCCGCCTTGGCCAACGCAAAGCCCGGCATCACATAGGGCACCAGCGTCAGCCGGTCGCCGAACAGTTCCTTCGTGGCCGCCGCCACCTCAGGCAGGTTGGCCAGCACCAGAAACGCCGTCGCATGCGTGTGGTCCACATATTTGTGCGGGATCCAGGCGTGCAGCAGCGTTTCCACCGACGGGTTCGGCGCGCTTGGGTCCAGAAGGTTCAACCGCTGGACATTCACCATCGCCTCATCCGACAGGGCGACCAGCCCCCGCAGCCGCATCAACGGCTCCATCCGCACGGCAGGCAGACCCTTCGCCTCGATCACCTCAAGGTCCCAGCCCGATCCCTTGATGTGCAAGACTTCAACCGCGTCGCCGAACACGTCCAAAGCCGTGGATTTCAGCGAGGTATTCCCCCCGCCATGCATCACCAGATCCGGGTCCCGCCCGATCAGCCGTGACGTCAGCACCCGCAGCGCCAGTTCCCGCGCCAAGGGGTCAGCGCCCGCCGTGTCCTGCATCGCCTTGGCCTCAGCATCCGTCCAGAGATTGGCGATCATCGGGGTCTCCTGCTATGTCTGGTCATGACACGCGCCACGCTTGGTTTTTTTACTTTTGTCACTTAGCATTGTCAAAGGTCAAAGACCTGCTGCAACTGGGGTTGGGCATGAACGGAATGACGCGGCGGCGCAATCTGGCGCAGGTAAGCGGTGAGAATGCGGTCATTCAGGTGGCCTGGATGTATTATCAGGATGGCCGCAACCAGCAGGACATCGCCGAGGCGCTGGGCATTTCCCGCGCCACCGTCGTCAACTACCTGCAAGAGGCGCGGGAAAAGGGCCTGATCCGCATCACCCTTGCCGCGCCCGCCTTCACCACCCACCGCCTTGCGCTGGAACTGTCCGACCGTTTCGGCCTGCGCGGTGCCTATGTCATCCCGGATGAGGGGACGACGACCGAAGAAGCCTTCCAGCGCATCGTGCGCGGTGCGGCCAACTGGCTTCTGGACCTGATCGCCCCCGGTGACCGGCTTGGCGTGGCTTGGGGCCGCACGGTCTACGAACTGGCGGAAATCGTTGAGGCGCGGCCGGTGGACGATCTGACGGTGCTGCAACTCGTCGGCTCGATGGCCACGCCTTACGGCTTTACGGCCGAGGCGTGTTCGACCCGCCTTGCCCAACGCCTTGGCGCGCGGTGCTTGAACTTGCATGCGCCCGCGATCCTCAGCCGCGCCGCCCTTGCGGCGGAACTGCGCGAGGAACCCATCCTGCGCACGCAGCTCGACCAGCTGGAGACGGTCAACAAACTCCTCTTCTCGGTCGGCACCGCCACGGCGGACAGCCATATCGTCCTCAGCGGCCTTGCCACGCGCGAGGATCTGGATTGGAACGTCGCCCAAGGGGCCGTCGGCGTGATCTGCGGGCGGTTCGTCGACAAGGACGGCCAACAGCTTCCCGGCCCGATGGAGGAGAGGATGATCGGCATCCCGCTCCCCCGCCTTGTGGGGCTGGAGATGGGCATCTTGGTCACCCCCGGCCTCGACAAGGTGGAGGCGACGCGCGCTGCGATCCGGGGTGGCTATGTCACGCATCTGGTGACAGGCAGCACGGTGGCCGAGGCGCTTCTGGCCACCGACTAGGGCCGTCATGCCGCGACAGCGGCCTTCAGGTCCGGAAACATCGCCGCCATTCCGGCTTCGGTCGCCGGGCAAAGCCCCCGTTCGGTCAGCAGTCCCGTCACCAGTTCCGCAGGCGTCACGTCAAAGGCCGGGTTCCGCGCGCCGGTGCCATCGGGGGAAATCTGGACACTTTCGATCCGTCCGTCCTTCGTGCGGCCCTGCACAAGCGTCACCTCCGCCCCGTTCCGCTCCTCAATCGGGATCTCGCGCACGCCGTCATGCACGCGCCAGTCGATGGTGGGCGAGGGCAGCGCCACGTAGAACGGCACCCCATTCGCGCGTGCCGCCAGCGCCTTGAGGTAGGTCCCGATCTTGTTGCACACATCGCCCCGCGCGGTGGTGCGGTCGGTGCCGACGATGACCATATCCACCTCGCCATGCTGCATCAGATGGCCACCGGCGTTATCGACGATCAGGTCATGGCTGATGCCATGGCTGTTCAACTCCCACGCGGTCAGCTGCGCGCCCTGATTGCGGGGGCGGGTCTCATCCACAAAGACATGCACCGGGATGCCCGCCGCATCGGCATGGTAGATCGGGCTGGTCGCAGTGCCCCAGTCCACCGTTGCCAGCCAGCCCGCGTTGCAATGGGTCAGGATGTTGACCGGCCCCGACTTCCGCGCCGCAATCGCCTTGATGATCTCCAGCCCGTGCAGCCCAATCTGACGGTTGATCTCCACATCCTCATCACAAATCTCTGCAGCCCGCCTGGCGGCAGCCGTCGCCCGCATCGCAGGCGGCAAGGGCGATAGCACCCGCCGCATCTCATCCAGCGCCCAGCGCAGGTTGATGGCCGTGGGGCGCGTGTCGTGCAAGACCTCCCACGTCTCGGCCAGCGAGGCGTCTGAGGCATCGACGGCCATCTGCACCGCCACCCCCCAAGCCGCCGTCGCCCCGATCAGGGGCGCGCCCCGTACCCACATGTCGCGGATCGCGGTGGCAAACTCGGCCCGTGTCCGCAGGGGCACCACACGAAACTCGTGCGGCAGCCAGCGCTGGTCGATCACCTGCACCACGCCACCAGCGTCTTGCCAGATGGTGCGGTAGGGGGTTCCATCGATCTTCACAGGTGATCCTCCTTGTCCATCCGCCGCGCCATCGCGGTCAGCGCCGTGATCCCCGGCATCGATGCCGCTCCCACCATCAACTGCCGCCCCATCGCCAGCGCCCGCGCCTCACAGGCCGCGCGGCGGCCCTCATCCGCGATCCGCTCAAAGTCGGCGTTATGCGCCAGCCCAAGGATACGCCGGTGCATCTCCACCCCGCAGAACCCTACGGTATCGACCCAGATCCGCCCGATCACATCCGACAGCGCCTGCTCTGACCCCAGCGCATGCCCCTGATCCTCATAAAGGCTGGCCTGATACAGGATCCCCCGCCGCTCCGTCCGCCAGAGGTGCGAGAATTCGGCGACAAACGTCTCCCAAATCCCTTCCACCACCGACAAAAGCCAGTCCTGCTGGCCTGCCCGGTCGCCGGCGCGCGCCTCATGCCCCGGCTGGGACAAATGCGCCATCAGGAAGTTGGCGATCAGCATGCCGACGTCAAAGCCGATGGGGCCATAGGTGGCAAACTCGGGGTCGATGACCTTGGTCTCGGTATCCGTCACCATGATCGACCCGGTGTGCAGATCACCATGCAGCATCGTCTCGGCCCGACTGGTGAACGCCATCTTCAGGTGCTGCGCCGCGACCTTCAGCGACAGGTCCGCCCGCAGCCGCGCTACTATGCCATCAAGCCCCGCCGTATGCCGGTTCATCGGCGCGTCGAAATACGGGTCGGAGAACACCAGGTTTTCCGTAATGTCGCACAGCGCCACATTCCCCGCGAACAGCGCGAGGTCGGCCTTCCGCGCCGCTGCAGTCATCGAAAGGTCCGACCCCCGGAACAGCGTGCGCGCGCAGAACTGGCCCAGCCGTTCGGCCAGCCCCTCCACCCGCCGCCCCTCCACCAAAGCGTGGCGCAGGATGACATGGGGCGTCAGATACTCCATCACCACAATCGCCTGCACTTCATCGAAGTGCCAGACCGAAGGGACTGACCCCGGATCCCGCGCCTCTTGCCGGATCAGGGCGTTGTATTCAAAGAACGACCGGCTTAGCGGCAAGGGCCAGCTTTCGCCCACAAGCCGCACATAGGGCAGCGCCTGCTTCACCACCGCCGACCCGGCCGACCCGGTCACGATGAACACCAGGTTCAGGTTGCCATCCCCCACCTCACGCACCTGCCAACTGTCCGCCGGACCCACCCGGTCCCCCAAGACGGCAAGCCCCCCCAGCCGGTCCGGCAGCGTTGCCGGTGACAGTGGGGAATAGTCATGGGCGACATAGCCTTGCGCGATCATGTAATCCTCCCTGATCCCGTCTTTGTGGAAAGGATTTCCAAAAAACCAGCATATGTCAAATTATATTGACAAATGATGATCGGCAGATAGCGTACGGCCTTGGGAGCGAGGATCAATGACACGCCAGGCCATCACCATCCGTGGGCTGACCAAGGCCTTTGGCCGCAACGCGGTGCTGCGTGGCGTTGATCTGGACCTGCCAGCAGGGCAAGTGACCGTGCTGATGGGCGCCAACGGCGCGGGGAAATCCACGCTGGTCAAGGTCCTCTGCGGCGTCCACCGCGCCGATGCCGGGCAGGTGCTGCTGGACGACAAGCCCTTCGCCCCCGAAGGCCCGGCGCAGGCGCTGCGGTCGGGGGTGGTGACGGTTCACCAGAACATCAATGACGGCGTGGTGCCGGGGCTGGATGTGGCCTCGAACCTCCTCCTCGATTCGCTGGCCGAAGGCGGCAGCCTGTTCCTGAACGCCCGCCGCATGCGCGAGGATGCCCGCCGCATCGCCGCCGCCGTGGGGCTGACGATTGACGTCACCCGCCCCGTTGCTGGCCTGCCGCTGGCCGACCGCCAGCTTGTCGCCATCGCCCGCGCCATGGCCCACAAGCCGCGCCTTCTGATCCTTGACGAACCCACCTCCTCCCTCTCCATCGCCGAAGCGCAGCGTCTGTTCACCCTGATCGACCGTCTGCGCGCCGATGGGGTGGCGATCCTGTATATCTCGCACCGCATGTCCGACATCCGCCGCCTGGCCGACCGGATCATCTCCATGCGCGATGGTCAGGTGTCGGGCCTGTTCGAAGGCGCTCCGCTGGATTACTCCGCCGCCGTCCGCGCCATGCTGGGGCATGAGATTACCGAGGTGGACATCACCATCCCGCCCCCCGGCCCGGTCATGCTGCAAGCCACCGGCCTGCAGCTGAAACCCGAGGCGCGGCCCTTTGACCTTGCCCTCCGCGCGAATGAGGTGGTGGCAATCACCGGCCTTGTCGGCTCCGGCAAATCCGCCCTCGCCTCGGTCCTGTTCGGGCTTGAGGCCCCGGTTGCGGGCAGCCTGACCCTGAACGGCACCCCCTACCGCCCAGCCAACCCCGCGCAAGCCGTGGCCTCGGGCGTCTTCCTTGCCGCGAAGGACCGCCTCATCAACGCCGTCATCCCGGCCTTCGACATCCAGTCGAACCTCAGCCTGCCCTTCACCGCCAACCACTCCGGCCCGCTTGGCCTGATCCGCCGCGCCGCCGAACGCGCCGCCGCACAGCGCAGCATTCAGGCGATGGGCGTCGTCTGCCAAGGCCCGCGCGACGGTATCCTGACGCTGTCCGGCGGCAACCAGCAAAAGGTCGTCGTCGGCCGCTGGATGGCCGAAGCCAGCCGCCTGCTGATCCTGGATGAGCCCTTCCAGGGCGTCGACATTCAGGCCCGCCGCGACATCGGCCGCCGCATCCGTGACAGCGCCGCCACCCGCGCCACGCTGGTCCTCTGCGCCGAGATTGATGAGGCGCTGGAAGTTGCCGACCGCATTCTGGTGATGAGCGAACACACCCTTGTCGGCGATCACCGGAATGAGGCCATCGACCTTGGCCGCCTGATGGCGCAGGTCGCAGGCTCCCTCGACGACAGAATGGACGTGCCGGCATGAAGACCTTTTCGCCCACCGAATTCGCCATCCGCTACGGGTTCCTTCTGCTGATGGCGGGGCTGATCCTGGTGTTCTCGGTCCTGAAACCCGCCTTCATGTCTCCGCAAAGCGCGGTGTTCATCCTGCAATCGGTGGCGATCACCGGCATCCTCGCGCTGGGCGTCACGGCCACGCTGGTGGTGGACGGGTTTGACCTTTCCATCGGCGCCGTCGCGACCTCGGCCATGATGCTGTCAGCCTATGTGATGGTGATCTGGGAAATGGGGGCGGTTGCCGCCGTCCTGTTCTGCCTGGCGATGGGCGCGGTTGTGGGGCTGATCAATGGGCTTTTGATCGTCAAGATGAAGGTGCCGGACCTCTTGGCCACGCTGGGGATGATGTTCCTGCTGGTCGGGCTCCAGCGCATTCCCACCCAAGGCAACTCCATCTCCACTGGCATGGTCCTGACGGATGGCACCAACGCGACAGGCGGCTTTTCCGAAGGCTTCCTGATGCTGGGCCGCCACCGGATTGATTTCATCCTGCCTGACCTTGTGCCCTTGTCCGTGGTGTTCCTGATCGCCATCGCCGTGCTGGTCTGGGGGTTTCTGGAACTGACCCGGCATGGCCGCGTGATGTATGCCATCGGGTCCAACGCGCAGGCCGCGCGGCTCGCGGGGATCAACGTCGCGGGCTACCGGATCCTGGCCTACATGATTTCGGGCGTGCTCGCCTCGGTCGGGGGGATCCTGCTGTCCGCCCGGCTGGGACGGGGTGACATCGCCTCGGGCAACAACCTGCTTCTGGACGCGGTCGCAGCGGCGCTGATCGGCTTTGCCGTCCTTGGTGCGGCCAAGCCCAACGCCTTTGGCACCGCCATCGGGGCGCTGTTCGTCGGCATCCTGCTGCAGGGCCTGACGATGCTGAACGCGCCTTACTACACGCAGGATTTCATCAAGGGCGCGGTTCTTGTCGTCGCCCTTGTCTTCACCTTCGCGCTGTCCGGCCGTGCAGGCCGGGGGCGCGGTTGAACGCCCCGGACAACCGCCCGCAGAAGCGGCAAACCCGGACCCATTACGACCTTGGAGAATAGGGAGGAACCAATGATCTCCAGACGCACTTTCGCAGCCCTCGTGACCAGCGTGGCACTTGTGCCAACCCTCGGCCTTGCGCAAACCGCCCCCGCGCCCTTCGACAACCCGGGTGAGGTGAACATCGCCCTTGTCCGCTATCTTTCCACCGGTGACTTCTTCCAGGCCTACCTCTCTGGCGTGGAAAAGCAGGCCGCCGCCCTTGGCGTGAACCTGCAGGTCTTTGACAGCCGGCAGGATGCCGCCCTGCAGGCTGACATGGTGGATCAGGCCATCGCCCTGGGCGTGGACGGCATCATCATCCAGCACGGCCTGACCGAATCCATGAAGGAAGCCGCCCAGCGCGCGGTGGATGCGGGGATCAAGGTCGTGGCCTTCGACGTGAACGTCGAAAACCCGGCCATCCCGCAGGTCGAACAGTCCGACCGTGACCTTGCCCGTCTGGCGCTTGAGGCGGCGCTGGCCGACAACGGCAACGAATGGGTCGCGGGCTACGTCTACGTTCCCGGCATCGCGCCCTTGGATCGCCGGGATGAGACCTGGAAAGAGGTGAAGGCCGCCAACCCCGGCATCAACGAAGTCGCGATGTTTGGCACGCTCGACAACCCCATCGCCAACTCCGTCGCCAACCAGGCGCGGTCGGTGCTCTCGGCCAACCCCAACATCCAGGTCATGTTCGCCCCCTATGACGAATTCGCCAAGGGCGTGAAGATCGCCGTGGATGAGGCGGGAATGTCCGGCCAAGTCTCGATCTACTCGGCCGACGTGTCCACCGCTGACATCCAGCTGATGCGCGAGGCGGGGTCGTCCTGGAAAGCCACCGCCGCCACCAACCCCGCCGTGGTGGGGGAAGTGTCGGTGCGCACCCTCGCGCTGCTGCTGGCCGGGGAAGACCCGGGCGCATCCGTGATCGTCCCGCCAACGCTGATCACCCAGGCCATGCTGAATGAGCTGAACATCACCAACATGGAAGAACTGGGCGCGAAACTGCCCGCCTTCGCCCATGCCGATGTGGCCATGGCCCCGTGGATGACGCTGCCGCCACGCTGACCCCCTTCGGTGGGCCGCCAACCAGCGGCCCACCGCACCACCAGACAGGAGAGGACCCTTGCGCAACGAAAAATCCACCGAAGCCATCGCGCATGCCATCCGGTCCCGTGTCTTCGAACACACCATCCGCAACAATGGCGGCTACCTCAGCCAGGCTTGTTCGGCCGCCGAACAGCTGGCGTTCCTTTATAACGAAGGGCTGAACCTCGGCCCTTCCACCATGCCGATGATCCCGCCGCCCTTCTCCGGCGTGCCCTCGGCTGACAACCCCGACTATGTCACCGGCGCTGGCTACAACGGCCCCTTCGACGCCGTGCATGATCGCCTGTTCATCGCCCCCGCCCATTACGCCCTCGTCGCCTACGCCTGCCTGATCGAGGTTGGCCGCATGGCGCCCGAGGGGTTGGAGATGTTCAACAAGGACGGCACCTCGGTCGAGATGATCGGCGCCGAACACTCCCCGGGGATGGAGGTGCACAACGGCACCCTCGGCATCGGCTTTTCCACTGCTGCCGGTTTGGCGTGGGGCCGCAAGCGCCTTGGCCACACGGGCCGCGTCTGTGTCTTCATGTCGGATGGTGAGGTGCAGGAAGGTCAAACGTGGGAGGCCGTTCAGGCCGCTGCCCACCATGGCATCGACAATCTCTGGGCCATCATGGACGTCAACCGCCAGCAATGCGACGGCGCGATGGACGATGTGATGACCGTGGGCGACATCGCCACCAAACTGCGCGATTTCGGCGCTGTGGTGGCTGAGGTTGACGCCCATGACCTGTCCGCCATGCGCGCCGCCGCCGCCACCCCGCACACTGGCCGCCCGCTGATCGTGCTGGCCCATTCCCGCCCTACCCAAGGCATGGAAAGCCTGATGAGCCGCTTTCCCCGCCTCCACTACGTCCGCTTCAAGTCGGATGAGGAACGCGCCCGCATGAACCTTGAGATTGCCGCCGAACTGGGCATCGCCCCGGTAAAGCTGGAGGCCCACTGATGGAAATGGTCAACCGCCCCTACGCCTCGGCCTTCGAAGCCTACGCCGTGCAACACCCCGAGGTGCTGTGCCTCTCCGCCGACCTTACCTCATCCTGCGAAATCGACGGTTTCCGCGACCGCCACCCCGATCAGTTCCTGTCCCTCGGCATGGCCGAACAAAACATGCTCTCCTTCGCGGGCGGCCTTGGCCTTGCCGGGTTCCGCCCCTTTCTCCACTCCTTCGGCGTCTTCCTCTACCGCCGCCCCTATGACCAGCTGATGGCCTCCATCGCCTACCCCCGCCGCCGCGTGCGCCTCATGGGGTTCCTGCCCGGCGTCACCACCCCCGGCGGCATGACCCATCAGGCGATTGAAGACATCTCCGTCATGCGCACCATTCCCAACATGACCGTGCTGGAAGCAGGCGACGCGACCGAGGTGGAATCCATCGTGGCCGAGGCCGACACCGTCGATGGCCCCGTCTACTGCCGCATCCTGCGCGGTGCTGTCCCGCGCCTGTTCGACACGCCCCTGAAGATCGGCCAGATGCGCGTCCTGTCTGAAGGCGATGACGTGTTGGTCATCACCGCAGGGATCACGACGGAAGAAGCGATCCGCGCCCGGGGTGCCCTGTCCCGCGCTGGGGTGTCGGTCCGCCACCTGCACCTGAACACCCTGAAACCCTTCGACGCCGCTCAGATCGTCGAACACGCGGCCTCTGTCCGCCACGGCGTCATCACCCTTGAAAACCACCTCGTCGCCGGGGGCATCGGCTCCATGGTGGCCGAGGCTTTGGCCGAAGCCGGTCTTGCCCGCCGCCTGATCCGCCTTGGCCTGCAGGATACCTACGCCCACGGCGGCTCGCGCCCCTACCTCATGCGCCACTACGGGATGGACGCCCTGTCCCTTGTCCGCGCGGTGGAGCGGCTGACCGGCCAGACCACCGGCATTGACGAAGCAGCGCTTGAAGGCGTGCGGATCGACGCCGTCCATTCGCTGGTCAAGGCCGAAGCCCTCTGATGCAGCGCTTCCGCGTCACTTACCGCCTGCGGGCGGCGTCCCTTGCCGAGGCCACCGCCCGCGCCGAAGGCATCGCGCTGGAGCAGACCGTGGAAATCCCGCGCAAAGTAGTTCCCGCTGGGTACGTCGAAGATGAAATCCTTGGCCGGGTGGAAGATGTAACCCAACTGGCCGAAGGCCAATGGCAAGCCACCCTCAGCTATTCCCCCGACAGCGCGGGGGATGAACTGACCCAATTCCTGAACGTGGTCTTCGGCAACTCCTCCATCCAGCAAGGCATCCGCGTCACCGGAGTTGACCCCGGCCCCACCATGGCCGCCCGCTTCCCCGGCCCCCGCTTCGGCATCCCCGGCATCCGCGCGCTGTGTGGCCGCGCCACCGGTGGCCTTATCGCCCCGGTCCTGAAACCCATGGGCCTTCCCCCAGAGAGCTTCGCCAAACTCGCCGCAGGCTGCGTCCACGGAGGCGCAGACATCGTCAAGGAAGACCACGGCCTAGCCGGCCAACCCACCGCCCCCTTCCGCGCCCGCGTGTCTGCGGTGGTCAAAGCCATGCGGCAGGCGAGGGAGGAGACCGGCCGCCAAACCCTCTACTTCGCCAACCTCTCCGGCCCCGCCGACCAGATCGAAGGCAACCTGCGCTTCCTGAAAGACGCAGGTGCGGATGGCGTCCTCGTCATGCCCGGCCTCTTCGGCTTTGGCCTCGTCCAGCGCATTGCGGCTGACCCAAGCCTGAACCTGCCCGTCATGACCCACCCCTCATTCCTCGGCCCCTACGTCCTTGCCCCCGACACTGGCATCGACCACGGCGTGATCTTCGGCACCCTCCAGCGCCTTGCGGGCTCCGACATCTCGGTCTTCCCCAACGTCGGCGGCCGCTTCGGGTTCAGTGCGACCGAGTGTCAACAAATCGCCCATGCCTGCCGCACCCCCGCTGGCCCCGGCATCCCCATGCTCCCCAGCCCCGGCGGCGGGATGAGCGTGGCGCGCGCCGCTGAGATGCAGGCGATGTACGGGCAGGACGTCGTCTACCTCCTCGGCGGCAGCCTCCTGAAAGACCCCGACAGGATCGATCACGCCGTCGCCGCCATGCGCGCAGCATTGGATGCCTCGGCCTGAACCGGCCAAGGCAAAAGACGCGCCCTTGCGCCCTGTTATGTTATAACCTAGTTACACCCTGCAACCGCTGATCCGAATCGGGACAGCGGCGTTTGCCACCCAATGCAGGACCGCCATGCGTGATGGACTGACCCGGAATGAGACCGAAGTGCTTGCCCTTCTCCGGGCGGCAGACGGCCCCATGTCCGCCTATCAACTGCTCAGCCAGATGCAGCACGGGCCAGGCGCGGTCGCCCCGCCCACGGTCTACCGCGCGTTGAAGGGGCTGGAGGATGCGGGTCTGGTGCGCAAGATCGAAACCCTGCGCGCCTGGGCTGCGGTCAAGACCGATGCGTCGGGCGTCGTGGTGATCTGCGATGACTGCGGCACGGTCCGCACCGTCACCGCGCCAAACCTGTTCGAAACGCTGCACCAAAGCCTTGAGGCGGAGGGCTTCACCGAAGCCCGCCAGACGATCGAGGTGCATGGCAGTTGCAGCGACTGTACCGCGGGGCACCGCGCATGAACCGCGACCTGCTTCTTTCGGGCATCTTTGGCCGCCTTGCGCTGGCCTTGGGCCTTTCCTCGCTTCTCTGGTTTGGCCTCTGGCTGGTGGTAGGCTGACCATGGCACTGAAACTCCGCGACCTGACCTTGGGCTATGACCGCCACCCCGCGGTGCATCACCTGAACCTTGACCTCCTCCCCGGCAGCCTGACGGCCGTGGTCGGCCCCAATGGTGCCGGGAAATCCACCCTGCTCAAAGGTCTGATCGGCGAGATTGCGCCTTTGGAAGGCCGGATCGACCGCACCGCCCGCCGCCTTGCCTATCTGCCGCAACTGTCCGAGGTGGACCGCAGCTTTCCCGTTTCCGTCGGGGCCTTTGTCGCCATGGGCCTGTGGCACAGCGCCGGGGCCTTTGGCCGCATCTCCGGTTCAGCCGCCGCCAAAGTCGCCGATGCACTGGCCGCTGTCGGTCTGACCGGCTTTGACCGCCGCCCGATTGCCGCCCTGTCCGGCGGCCAGATGCAGCGCGTGATGTTCGCGCGGCTGCTACTGCAGGACGCCGACCTGATCCTGCTGGACGAACCCTTCACCGCGCTGGATACCCGCACGGCGGGGGAACTTCTGCAGGTCGTCAAGCGCTGGCACGGCGAAGGCCGCACTGTCCTCGCCGTGCTCCATGATCTTGAGGCAGTCCGCAACCACTTCCCCGATACGCTGCTTCTGGCGCGGGAAAAGGTGGCGCACGGTCCGACCGCCCAGGTCCTGACCGCCGAAAACCTGTTCCGCGCGCGGCAAAACTCCGAAGCCTTCGTCGAATCCGCCCCCGTCTGCGACCGGGTTGAGCTTGGCGCGGCATGAGCTGGCTGATCGACCCCTTCGCCGACTTCGCCTTCATGCAACGCGCCCTTCTCGGCTGCCTTGCCATTTCGCTGGGCGCGACCCCCGTGGGCGTCTTTCTGATGCTGCGCCGGATGAGCCTGACGGGCGATGCCATGGCCCATGCCATCCTGCCGGGGGCTGCCGTCGGCTATCTGGTCGCCGGGCTGAACCTTGGCGCAATGACCATCGGCGGCGTTGTTGCCGGGTTGGCGGTTGCGCTCCTCACCGGGGCAGTTGCCCGGGTGACGGCGCTGCGCGAAGACGCCTCGCTGGCCGCCTTCTACCTGATCTCGCTGGCGCTGGGCGTGCTTCTGGTATCGCTGAAAGGCTCCAACGTTGATCTGATGCATGTCCTGTTCGGCACCGTCCTTGCGCTGAATGACGCTGCGTTGATCCTGCTCTGTGCCATCACCACCGTCACCCTTGCCACCCTTGCCCTGATCTTCCGCCCGCTGGTCATGGAATGCGCCGACCCGCGTTTCCTCGCCTCGGTCAGCCGGTGGAGCGGGCCTGTCCACTTCATCTTCCTCGCCCTTGTGGTCCTCAACCTTGTTGCCGGGTTTCAGGCGCTGGGCACGTTGATGGCTGTCGGCATCATGATCCTGCCCGCCGCCACCGCGCGGTTCTGGGCCAACAGCATCAGCGGGATGCTGGTTGTCGCCGCCCTGTCGGCCAGCATCGCCTCGGTCATCGGGCTTCTGATGTCCTACCACGCAGGCCTGCCCTCGGGCCCCGCGATCATCCTCTCTGCCGGTTGCCTGTACCTTCTGTCGCTGGGCTTTGGTCCGGTCGGCAGCCTTTACACCCGCGCCTTCCCGCGCCCGCATCTTGACGCCTGAAAGGTTCAGACCATGCTGACACGCCGCCTCCTCCTCGCCTCGGCCGCCGCTGCCACCCTTGCCTTTGCCAGCCCCGCCTTGGCGCAAGACCGCCTGAAGGTTGTCGCCACCTTCTCCATCCTTGGGGACCTTGTCGCCCAGGTCGGTGGCGACCGGGTAGAGCTGGTCACCCTTGTCGGCCCGGATGGTGATGCGCATGTCTACCAGCCGTCGCCCGCCGATGCGCAGGGCGTGGCCGATGCGGCGGTGATCGTGGCCAATGGCCTTGGCTTCGAAGGCTGGATGGACCGTCTGGTCGAAGCCTCCGGCACCAGTGCCACCATCGTCACTGCGACTGACGGCATAACGCCGCTGGCCTTTGCCGAGGCGGCCGTGGAAGAGGGCCACGACGATCATGAAGATCACGAGGCCCATGATGACCACGCCGATCACGATGACCACGCTCACGAAACCGCCAAGGCGGATGCCCATGACGATCACGACCACGACCACGCCCATGACCACGGTGCCGAAGACCCGCACGCCTGGCAAAGCGTGACCAACGTCGCGATCTATGTCGAAAACATCGCCAAGGGCCTGTCTGCCGCTGACCCGGAAGGCGCTGCCGTCTATCAGGCCAACGCGACCGCCTATCTGGAACAGCTGTCCGCGCTGGATGCCGAGATTGTCGCCGCCGTCGCCGCCCTGCCCGCAGACCGCCGCACGATCGTCACCTCGCATGACAGCTTTGGCTACTTCGCCGCCGCCTACGGCCTGACCTTCGTCTCGCCGCAAGGTGTGTCGACCGAGGCGGAGGCATCGGCCCGCGACGTCGCCGGCCTGATCACCCAGATCCGTGAGGCTGGCATCAACGCCGTCTTCGTCGAAAACATCGCCGACCCGCGCCTTCTGGACCAGATCGCCAACGAAACCGGCGCCAAGATCGGCGGCACCCTGTTCTCCGACGCGCTCTCGGGCCCCGAAGGCGAAGGGCCGACCTATCTGGCGATGATGCGCCACAACCTCAAGCAACTGACCGCAGCACTTGGGTCATAACCGTAGGTCGGGGCCTGCCCCGACCCACTCACCCGCTCAGATCGGCCGCCCGGTCAAAAGCTTTGGCAATTCCCCCGTCAGGCCCGCCGCCTGACGGATGAACCCGCGCCGAAGGCCGGGCATCGCACCCACGATCCCCATCCCCAGATCGCGGCCCAGCCGCAGGATCGGGTTGTCGGTGGAAAAGATCCGGTTCACCGTATCCATCCCGAGCGCCAGCGCCGTGGCATCGAACCGCCGCCAGCGCTGGTATTCCTCCAGCGCCACGGGCGACCCCGGCTCTTCCCCGCGCCGCCGGGCCAGAATCAGGACTTCGGCCAAGGCCGCGACATCGCGCAGGCCAAGGTTCAGGCCTTGCCCGGCAATCGGATGCACCCCATGCGCCGCATCGCCCACCAGCGCCACGCGCGGGGCAACAAAACGTTCCGCCAGCGACAGGCTAAGCGGATAGGTAAACCGCGCCCCTGCCAAGGAAATCTCGCCCAGAAAGTCACCGAACCGCGGTCGCAGCGCCTCAAGATACTGGTCATCCGGCAGCGCCTGAATGGCGGCGGCCGTCTCAGCATCCTCGCTCCATACGATGCTGGAATGATGCCCGCCCTTCAGCGGCAGAATCGCCAAAGGCCCCGAGGGCATGAAGAACTGCTGCGCCACGCCGCCATGGTCCCGCTCATGCGCAATCGCCGTGACCAGCGCCGTCTGGCCATAGCCCCAGCCCACCCGCTTGATCCCGGCCCGGGAGGCAACACCCGACCCGCGCCCGTCACAGCCGACGAGCAGCCCCGCCGTCAGCACCTTGCCACTGGCCAGCGTCACCGAAACCCCGGTTGGGGAGACCTCTTGCGCGACCACCGTCTCACCCGAAAGCAGCGTCACGCCGGGTGCGGCCTGCATGGCCTGCAGGAAAGCCGCATAGAGGAACCGGTCCTCCAGCAGATGCCCCATCGGGCCATCCTCTATTTCGGCATGGTCGAAGTGCAGGAAGAAGGGCGCAGCCCCTTCACCGGCGCGGCCATCGCTGGCCTTGATCTCAAGGATCGGTTGCGCCTTGTCCGCCACCGCCCCCCAGACCCCAATCGCCGTCAACAGGCGCGTCGACGCAATCGCCAGCGCATAGGCCCGCCCGTCAAACCCCGCCTCTGCCCGATCCGGCGCCGGGCGGGTGTCGACCACCGTCACCCGAAACCCCCCTTGTGCCAGCGCCAAGGCCAGGGCCGGGCCGTTCAGCCCTCCACCCGCAATCACGATATCGGTGTCCCATGTCATGCCCCAGACATACCTTGCGCTGGCGGATTGTCCATGCGTCCGCAAGCCGCTACCGTCACCACAAACGGGGGATAAACATGATCGGCACTTGGGCAAACATGACCGCCACTGAACTGGGGCGAGAGATCGGCACAGGCCGCATCCACCCGGTCGAACTGGCCGAGGCGTTCCTTGACGTCATCGACACCCACACCCATGCCCCCCGCATCTACGCCCGCACCACCGCCGACCGCGCGCGGGGCGAGGCGATGGCCGCCGCCGGCCGCGCCAAGGCTGGCCTCCGCAAGGGCCTGCTGGACGGGGTTCCGATCAGCTGGAAGGACCTGTTCGACACCGCAGGAATACCGACCGAGGCGGGCTCGGCGCTCCTTAAGCACCGCACCCCCACCCGGGACGCCGCCGTGCTGGAAACCGCAACGCTTCAGGGCCTTGTCTGCCTTGGCAAGACCCATATGTCGGAACTGGCCTTCTCCGGCCTTGGCCTGAACCCCGTCACCGCCACACCCCCCTGCCTGAACGACGACCGCGCCGTGCCGGGGGGCTCGTCCTCCGGCGCTGCCGCCTCGGTCGCCTTTGGTCTGGCCCCCGCCGCCATCGGGTCTGACACCGGCGGCTCCGTCCGGATCCCTGCCGCCTGGAATGATCTTGTCGGCCTCAAGACGACCGCCGGCTGCCTGCCCCTGACCGGCATCGTCCCGCTGTGCGAGACGCTCGACACTGTCGGCCCGCTGGCCCATTCGGTGGAAGACTGCGCCCACCTGCTTGCCGCGCTGCAAGGCGCCCGCGTCGCCGATCTGTCCGGGACCGACCTGACCGGAAAGCGCCTTGCCGTGCTGGAAACCGTGGCGCTTGACGATATCCGCGACCGTCCGGCCAAGGGGTTTGACGACGCCATAGCCCGCCTTGCCCGCGCCGGGGCGCAGATTGACCGGATCGCTGCCCCTGAGGTGGCCGAGGCCTTGAGTCTTGCCGCCATCATCTTCACCGCCGAAGCCTATGGAATTTGGCGTGAAACCATTGAAAAGGCACCGGAAAAGATGTTTTCCCGCATTCTGGAACGCTTCCGTTCTGGCGCCAGCTTCTCCGCGACCGATTACGTCGCCGCCTGGCGTCGCGTGCGCGACATCCGCGCGATCTGGGCCGACCGCACAGCCGCCTATGATGCCGTCCTGCTTCCCACCTCGCCCATCCTGCCGCCTGATGCCAACCGGCTGATGACCGATGATGCCTATTATGTGACGGAAAATCTGCTGGCCCTGCGCAATACCAGAATTGGCAACATGCTGGGCCTGTGCGCGCTGACCCTGCCCACGTCGCAACCGTCCTGCGGGATCAGCCTGATGGCCCCGCCGAACGCCGAGGCGCGCCTGCTTCGTCTGGGTGCAGCCGCCGAACGCGCACTGCGGTAGGTCGGGCTTCAGCCCGACTGATTCCACCTCTGCCAAAAAGCCACAGCCTTGCCCGCCAACCCCCTAACCCGGCTGGTTTTTCTGGACCTGCGCGCAGCACCCGGCTATCGTCCCCCCAAATGGGGCACATAGACCCCGACCTTGAGGCAGCAATGGCTTTTCCTGAGCGGTTTTCGAACCTGCCAGAATATGCGTTTCCGCGCCTGCGGAAACTTCTCGACGCGCACGCCCCCGGCGGCGATCTCATCGCCATGACCATCGGCGAGCCGCGCCATGCCATGCCTGATTTCGTCGGCCCGATCCTTGCAGCCAACCTTGCGGGTTTCGGTATCTACCCGCCCAATGACGGCACGCCTGATCTTCTGGCAGCCATCTCCGGCTGGATCGCCCGCCGCTATGGCGTGACGGTGACCGAAGACCGCCTGATGGTCCTGAACGGCACGCGTGAAGGCCTTTTCAACGCCGCCATCGCGCTCTGCCCCGAGATGAAGAACGGCAAAAAGCCCGTCATCCTGATGCCGAACCCGTTCTATCAGGTCTATGCCGTGGCCGCCTTGGCCGTGGGGGCTGAACCCGTCTACGTCCCCGCCACCGCCGCGACTGGCCACCTGCCGGACTATGGCAGCCTGCCCAAGGATGTGCTGGACCGCGTGGCGCTTGCCTACATCTGCTCACCCGCCAACCCGCAAGGGGCGGTAGCGTCGAAAGACTACCTCGCCGATCTGCTGGCCTTGGCGGAACGGCATGATTTCACCGTTCTTGCCGATGAATGCTATTCCGAGATCTGGCGCACCTCCCCGCCTCCCGGCCTGTTGCAGGTTGCGGCGGGGCAGGGGGCCGATCCGGAACGTGCGGTGGTGTTCCATTCGCTGTCGAAACGGTCAAACCTGCCCGGCCTCCGGTCCGGCTTTGTGGCCGCTGGCCCGCAATCCATGCTGCGCCTGCGCCAGTTGCGCGCCTTTGCCGGGGCGCCCTTGCCCCTGCCGTTGCAAAAGGTGGCCGAGGCCTGCTGGCAGGATGAGGGCCACGTCACCACATCGCGCGCGCTCTATCAGCAGAAGTTCGATGAGGCTGACACGATCTTTGCGGGACTGCAGGGCTATCAGACCCCGGAGGGCGGCTTTTTCCTGTGGCTGCCCGTCGATGATGGCGAGGTGGCCACGCTGAAACTTTGGCGCGAAACGGGGGTGCGGGTTCTGCCCGGCGCTTACCTGTCGCGCGATGTCGGGGGCCAGAACCCCGGCGCAGGCTATATCCGGGTCGCCCTTGTGGCCCCGGCAGAAGAAACGCAGCGCGGGCTGACCCAGCTTCGCGATTGTCTTTACGGGTGAGGTGACCATGGCTTCCTTTCAGGCTCGGCAGCGCGATCCACTTCTGGACCAAGGCACGCAGGCAATGCTCGAACGCCGCGGGCGTGAGCTTCTGGGTCTGGCCCTGTTGCTGGTGGCCTTGGCCTTCGCGCTCATGCTGGGCAGCTACTCGCCGGAAGACCCCGGCTGGATGGTCGCGACGGAAGAACCGGCCCGGAATTTCTTTGGCCGCTTCGGCGCGGCGGTGTCCTCGACCCTGATCATCCTGATTGGCCGCGGCGCCTGGGCCTTCCCGGTGATCTTCGCCCTGTGGGGCGGGCGGTTCATGCTGCACCGGGGGGGTGAGCGTGCCTTGGGCCGGGTGGTCTTTGCCGTGATCGCCGTGGCCTTTGCCGCCGTGCATTGCGCGACACTTGTGCCGGGTGACAGCTGGACCCACACCTTTGGTCTGGGCGGGTTGTTCGGCGACACTGTCCTTGGGTCGCTGATCGGCGTCCTTCCCGGCAGCGCAGGGTTCGGGCTGAAACTGCTGTCGGTTCTGACCTTCGCCGGGCTTGTGGTGATGATGCTCTACGTCACCGGCTTTGACATGGCCGAACTGAGGGCAATCCGCCGCTTTCTGCTTCTGGGCACGATCATGGGCTACTCGGCCCTGGCGCAAGGTCTTGGGACGGGCGCGCGCGGCGCTGTCATGGGGGCCCGCACGCTGCAAGACCGCGCCCGCAACCGCGCCGCCGCCCCGCTTGTGGCGCGCGACGGCGGTGCCATCCACCGCACGCTGCCGCCTGTCACCAGCCATGGGATGACGCCGGAACCCCTGCGCGCCGCCCCGTCGCGCAGCATGCCGTCTGCCCTGCGCGCCGACCCGCGCGCGCATGTACCCGAAGCCGCCCCGGCCCCCCAGAAGCCCAGCTTCCTGTCCCGCCTGCGCCGCGCGACCGATCCGCAGCCGGAACTTGTGGACCAGCCGATTGCCGACGCCGCCTGGGATGCCAGCCTGCCCAGCGAAGACCGCATCAAGGCCCGCATCTCGGACGTCATCCGGAACCGCGTCCAGCGCGCGCCCGACCCCCTGCCCACCACCCCGACCGCCCGCATCGAACCCCCCGTCATGCGCCCGCGTGGCCCTGTCGTCCTGATGGCCAACACCCGCCCGCTGCCTGCCACGCCGCCCGTGGCAGCCCCCGTTTGGCAGCCCGAGGTGGATGAGGATGAAGACCCCACCGCCCCGGTGAACATGTTCGCCGAAGACACCGCCTGGGATGACGACGACGCCGTGGTCGAAGACGAAAACCCCGCCCTGCGCCGCTTTGCCGCCCCGGCCGACCGGCGCGCGGTCGTCCAGCACGCGGCCAAGAAGCCCGCCCCCTCGCGGCAGGCGATGGCCGAAACCCAGCCCGGCCTGCGCTTTGACGACACCGCCCCGGTCTACGAACTTCCGCCCCTTGGCCTGCTCTCTGCCCCCGTCGCCATCCAGCGCACCCAGCTGTCGGATGAGGCGCTGGAGGAAAACGCCCGCATGCTGGAATCCGTCCTCGACGATTACGGCGTCAAAGGCGAAATCACCGCCGTCCGCCCCGGCCCGGTCGTCACCATGTACGAGCTGGAACCTGCCCCCGGCCTGAAAGCCTCCCGCGTGATCGGCCTTGCCGATGACATCGCCCGCAGCATGTCGGCGCTGTCCGCCCGCGTTTCAACCGTGCCCGGCCGCACCGTGATCGGCATCGAACTCCCCAACGCCGTGCGTGAGAAAGTGGTCCTGCGCGAAATCATCTCCGCCCGCGACTTTGGCGACAGCCAGATGCGCCTGCCCCTTGCCCTTGGCAAGGACATCGGCGGCGATCCCATCGTGGCCAACCTTGCCAAGATGCCCCACCTTCTGATCGCGGGTACCACCGGCTCCGGCAAATCCGTCGCGATCAACACCATGATCCTGTCACTGCTTTACAAGCTGACGCCGGAAGAATGCCGCCTGATCATGATCGACCCGAAGATGCTGGAACTGTCCGTCTATGACGGCATCCCGCACCTCCTCTCCCCCGTCGTGACCGACCCGAAAAAGGCCGTCGTCGCCCTGAAATGGGTGGTCGGAGAGATGGAGGAACGCTATCGCAAGATGTCCAAGATGGGCGTCCGCAACATCGAAGGCTACAACGGCCGCGTGCGTGAGGCGCTGTCGAAGAATGAGATGTTCAAGCGCACCATCCAGACCGGGTTTGACGAAGAAACCGGCGACCCGATCTTCGAGACGGAAGAATTCGCCCCCGTCACCCTGCCCTACATCGTGGTGATCGTGGATGAGATGGCCGACCTGATGATGGTCGCCGGCAAGGAAATCGAAGCCTGCATCCAGCGTCTTGCCCAGATGGCCCGCGCCAGCGGTATCCACCTGATCATGGCCACCCAGCGCCCGTCCGTTGACGTGATCACCGGTACGATCAAGGCCAACTTCCCGACGCGGATCAGCTTTCAGGTCACCTCGAAGATCGACAGCCGCACGATCCTTGGCGAACAGGGGGCGGAACAGCTCCTCGGCATGGGCGACATGCTTTACATGGGCAACGGCGCCAAGATCACCCGTATCCATGGCCCCTTCGTCAGCGATGAGGAAGTGGAGGAGATCGTCAACCACCTCAAATCCTTCGGCCCGCCGGTCTATATGTCCGGTGTCGTCGAAAGCGTGGATGACGAGCGTGACAACGAGATTGACACCGTCCTTGGCCTGAACTCCGAAGGCGATGACACGCTTTACGATCAGGCCGTCGCCATCGTGGCGAAGGACCGCAAATGCTCCACCTCCTACATCCAGCGCAAGCTGGGGATCGGCTACAACAAAGCCGCCCGTCTGGTGGAGCAGATGGAGGATCAGGGTGTCGTCACCCGCGCCAACCACGTCGGCAAGCGCGAGATTCTGGTGGAAGAACGCTGACCGAACGCCCCGGCGCTGCGTCCCGATAGCGAATCGGTCCTGCGGGTCCGGGCGTTCGTTGGGCGCTCTTTTCCCATGCCCCGGTGAATTCCCCGCTTTGCATGTGTCAGCGCGTTAACAAAATCGCCCGAAATCCGGCCAATCCACGGCGCGGGGTCATTATGCGCCCCGAGTCTGCCCAAAAAATGTTGCAATCCACGGTTGCAGACCCATAGTCATATTCATGCCCGGGATGGTGCTGCCTGCCTTGACCCGGGTCAGGTTTCCGCTGCTGGGGAGTGATGGATACCATGGCCTTCGACCGTTCCACCGACGACGACAATGATGCCGACCTTGACGATGTGCTGCTGCCCGGAACCGCACTGTTTCATGGCCAGTACCGCGTCGGTTCGTTCCTGAACAGCGGCGGCTTTGGCATCACCTATCTGGCCAAAGACAACCTGAACCGGGACGTTGTGTTGAAGGAATGTTTTGTCCCCACCTTCTGCCGCCGCAGCCAGACCCGCGTCCGCGCCCGGTCGGAAGCCAACAAGCCGCATCTGGATAAGGCCATCCGGGGCTTCATGGCCGAAGCCCAGATCCTTGCGGCCCTGTCGCACCCCAACATCGTGCGCGTGCATCAGGTGTTTGAAGACAATGACACCGCCTACATGGCGCTGGAATACATCAAGGGCCACGACCTTCTGGAAATCATCGACGAAAAGAAGGCCAGCCTGACCCCTGACCAGATCGTCACCATGGCGCGCAAGCTGGTTTCGGCGGTGGCACACATCCATGACCAGAACTTGCTGCATTGCGACATCTCGCCCGACAACATCTGCATCCGGGCCGATGGCGAGCCGGTGCTGATCGACTTCGGCTCTGCCCGCAAGACGTCGCTTGGCATCGGGCAGAAGCATACCGGTTTCAGCATGGTGAAAGATGGCTACTCCCCGCAGGAGCTTTACGCGACCGGCGGCACCTGCGGGCCCTACAGCGATATCTACTCGCTGGGCGCGTCGCTCTATCACGCGGTGATGGGCAAGGCTCCGGTCGATTGCCAAAGCCGGATTTCGGCGATCATCGAAGGCCGGCCAGACCCGGTAAAGACCCTTGCCAGAACAGTCACGGGCTATCCGCCGGGCTTTCTGGCCGCCATCGACAAGGCGCTGGCGGTCCAGCCTTCGGCGCGGCACCAGTCGGCCGGCGAATGGCTGGAGGCTATCGCACCACATCACGCCAACGTCTACCGCAACGTGGCCCTCCTGCGTCGCGTGGTCGTGACGCATCCGGCCGGACAGCCGCAGGCTCAGACCGCATAGGCTGTATCCCTGCGGCCGGCGTGCCGTCGGCAGCCAACGTGATTAACCAAGGGTTACCGGCTTAGGGAAATCTGTTCAGGATCAGGCTCTTGCACAAATGTCCCTGCCCGGGACATCACGCCGGAACAGGCATCCCCGCCCCAGCCCCGCGGCCCTTCCGCCCCTCGCGAAGGTAGCGGGCATAGCCCAGGTCGGCTGACTCAATCGCGGTCCGGCGCCCGCTGACGATATCCGCCAGCACCCGCCCCGACCCCGCCGCCATGGTCCAGCCCAGCGTCCCGTGCCCGGTGTTCAGGAACAGGTTCTGGATCGGAGACCGGCCAACAACCGGCGTCCCGTCCGGGGTCATCGGCCGAAGCCCACACCAGAACTGCGCCCGGCCCTGATCCCCCGCTCCGCCAAACAGATCCTCGACCGAATGGGTCAGCGTCGCCTGCCGCTTGGGGCTAAGCGACATGTCGAACCCGGCGATCTCGGCCATCCCGCCCACCCGGATCCGGTCGCCCAGCCGGGTGATCGCAATCTTGTGGGTTTCGTCCATCACCGTCGACACCGGCGCGCGGGCTTCGTCCACCACCGGCACGGTGATCGAGTAGCCCTTCACCGGATAGACCGGCAGCTTGATCCCCAAAGGTGCGGCCAGAATCGGCGAATAAGACCCCAGCGCCACCACGAAACTGTCCGCCGTCACCCGCCCTTCCGAGGTATGGACCGCAACGATCCGGCCGGCCTCAGCCTCCAGCCGCTCGATCCCGACGCCGTAACGGAAAGTAACCCCCGCCGCAGCGGCCATGTCCGACAGGCGCGCGGTGAACTTGAAGCAATCCCCTGTCTCATCCCCCGGCAGACGCAGCCCGCCCGCGATCTTGCCCTTTGCCGCCGCAAGCCCAGGTTCCGCCGCCACGCATTGATCGGCATCCAGCACTTCGAACGGCACGCCGTCCGCCTTCAACACCGCGATATCCTTGGCCGCAGCCGCCACCTGCTTTTCGGTCCGGAACAGCTGCAAGGTGCCTTGGGTCCGCTCGTCGTAGGAAATCCCCGTTTCGGCCCGCAGGTCGATCAGGCAATCGCGGCTGTATTCTGCCAGCCGCACCATCCGGCTTTTGTTCACCGCATAGGCCTCAGCCGTGCAGTTCATCAGCATCCGCGCCATCCATGACAGCTTGGTCCAATCCATCCGCGGCTGGATGATCAGGGGTGCATGTTCCATGAACATCCACTTCAGCGCCTTCAGCGGAATGCCCGGAGCCGCCCAGGGCGAGGAATAGCCGGGGCTGATTTCGCCCGCGTTGGCAAAGCTGGTCTCAAGCGCTGCGGCAGGCTGGCGGTCGATCACCGTCACCTCATGCCCGGCCTGCGCCAGATACCAGGCCGATGTCACCCCGATCACGCCCGCGCCAAGCACCACGACCTTCATCTTTGCCATCCCGTCAAGATTGATTGCGTTCTGGCGAAGATACATGCGTCACATTGGAATATCTTGGGGATTTCAGTGGCTGGCATCCCCCATGTTCGAAGAAAACATCACGTAAATGGCAGTATGGCGAAGAAAACGGCGCAGCCTGCGAATCCGGCCGAAACTTCCTGCGCTTCACGCTGCCTCACGCCATCGGCACGTCCTTGCGACCTTGCGTTGCTTGGGGGTGCATCCGACCGGCGGCATGGCTATATCTGCGCAATGAACCGCCGTTTCGCCATGCTGGCCCCGCTTGCCCTGCTTTTGCCGCTGCCCGCAGCGGCTGAGCGGATTCCCCTGTCTGAAATCTCGGACTATCTGAACAGCCTCAGCACGGTCGAATCCGATTTTACGCAAGTCAACTCGGACGGCACCATCTCGACGGGCAAGATCTACATTCGCCGCCCTGGGCGCATCCGGTTCGAATACGCGCCGCCAGACCGTAGTCTGGTGATCGCCGGCAGCCAGACGGTTGCGATCTTTGACGCCAAGTCGAACCAGGCGCCCGAGCAGTACCCGCTGAAACGCACGCCGCTGAACCTGATCCTGTCCGACAACGTTGACCTTGGCAGGGCCAGCATGGTTGTCGGCCATACGGATGACGGCACCTCGACCCGCGTGCTTGCGCAGGACCCAGAGGCGCCGGAACAGGGCACGATCGAGCTGGTCTTCACCGCCAATCCGGTAGAGCTGCGCCAGTGGATCATTACGGATGATCTGGGTGCCCAGACCACGGTCATCCTGGGTGAGATGAAGAAGGGCGGCCAGCTTTCCGCGCGCCTGTTCGACATCAACGCCGAGGTTGAGGCGCGCGGCAACCGGAACTGACGTCAGCCGCGCGATCAACCCAGTCGGCGGTCGCTTTACCTGCAGTACTGCAACTGCTCGCGGTACATCTCGGACCTTGCGCCAACCCGGGCGGCGACTTCGACCAGCCATGGCTTGGCAAGGTATGACTGGTTGGCAAAGCCCGTGCGGCCTTCGTGATAGGCCAGATATTGCGACGCGGCGTCGGTTTTCGAGATGCCCAGCCTTTGGGTGGACCCGTCCATGTACCAGCCCATGAAATCGGTGGCATCGCGGATATCGTCCCGTGTCGACCGGCGCCCGCCCGCGCTGTTCTGATATTCTTCCCACGTCGCGTTCAGCGCCTGGCTATAGCCGTAGGCCGTGCTTTGCCGACCCATCGGGATCACCCCAAGCGCAAAGGTATGGGGCGTCCGTGCGTTGCCGATGAACTTCGATTCCTGATGGATTGTTGCCATCTGCACATGCACGGGAATGCCCCAGCGCCGTTCAGTGGCTTGCATCGCCCGCAGATACTGCGGCCGTTCGCGGACGATCGCGCAGGCGTCGTCCAGCTGCTTGGGCGCCGAATAGCTGCCACCGCCCCCACAAGAGGCAAGGAACATCAACAGCAACGACGCACGGAGAAACCTGCTCATTTGCCCCTCGTGCCTTTTTTTCTTGTGGCGACAGTATCGCAAAGCCAGTGCCGATGAAATGGGGAAGACTTCCCCCGGTCATCAGAAAACCGTTAGCGCTGCGACTGTATGGCACAGGTTCACAGACTGTTTCCCTTGTTGTTGGCGCGGATAGGTGGACAAGGAATCCCCCAACGGCGTATTAATACTTATGGGGAACGCTCGAATGCAGACCACCCGCGCCAAGTACAACCTGGGTCAGGTGCTCCGACATCGGAAGCACCCGTTCCGTGGTGTCGTGTTCGATGTCGATGCGATCTTCTCCAACACGGAGGAATGGTACGACAACATTCCCGCCGAAAGCCGCCCCTCGAAAGACCAGCCGTTCTACCATCTGCTGGCCGAAAACGACCAAAGCTATTACGTCGCCTATGTCTCGGAACAGAACCTTGTCCCGGATGAGACGGGCGAACCCGTGGATCACCCCGACCTCTCCGATCTGTTCGGAGATTTTGAAGATGGGCGCTATCCTTTGGGCTTTCAACTGAACTGACGCTTACGGGTTGATAACCCTTTGGCCCTAGCCTGCGGTGGAACCATTGGGGACCCCGCGATGCAGTTTCAAACCCAGACCCGACCCAACCTGCTGTCCGTTCTTGTGATGGATGACAGGATTGATGCCTCATCGGCCATTCAGTTCAAGGAACGCCTGCGCGACCTTACGCAGAACGGCGAACCGCGTGTGGTGCTGGATCTGGCAAGGGTCCAGTTTCTGGATTCCAGCGGCCTTGGCGCGATTGTTGCCGTGAAGAAGCTGCTTGGTCCGGACCGGGTGCTTGAACTGTCCAGCCTGACCCCGAGTGTGGAAAAAGTGTTCCGTCTGACGCGGATGGATACGATCTTCACCATTCACGCCAGCCATGCTGTGGCCCTGTCCCATGATGCCGGCGCCTGATCCCGGCGGCACGGGTGCAGGCTTTGCCTGCGTTCTGGCCGCGGACCCCCTGTCGGTGCGGGCTGGCCTTGCCTTGATGTTTTCCAAGGCGCCGCTGTCGCTGCTTGCGCCCGACCACCGCACAACGGCTGAGGTTGTCTTGGCCGAAGTGCTGAACAACATCGTGGAACACGCCTATGCCGAACGGCAGGGGTCAATCTCGGTCACCATGCGGCGGACCGGGGCAGGGCTGGAATGCCTGGTGACCGATGAAGGCAACCCGATGCCCGGCGGCCAACTGCCTGTCGGCAAGCACCCTGCGCAGCGCGAAGGGTTTCCTGATCTGCGTCTGGGCGACATGCAGCTTGGCGACCTGCCCGAAGGCGGCTTCGGCTGGTATCTGATCCGCCGCCTGACGCGGGACCTGGAATATTCCCGCCACGGGCAGCAGAACCGGCTTGGCTTCGTGGTCCCCATCTGAAGGCTGGATGACTGCAATGCCCAGTCTTGCTGCCCAACCTCCACTGCGCAGCGAAAGCTGGTCCTTCGCCATCGTCAGACGCAGTTTCCAGAACCTCTTTTGACTGTTCAAAGCCCGCCGTCCCTGCAGCCTGCCCCTCGCATCCGGACCCCCCAGCGCCGACCCCGTGCGGGGTACCTTGGCGCTTCTCCCTCTTGGCATTGCCGGCCCGGGGTCCTAGCTTGGCCCCAAACCTTTGGGGGGTATCATGCGCGATCTTCATCTTCCGGGCCGCTCTGCCGTCTATGCGCGGAACGGGCTCTGTTCCACTTCGCACCCCATCGCGGCCCAAGTCGCGATCGAGGTGCTGAAATCCGGTGGCAACGCCGCCGATGCCGCCATTGCCGGGGCGCTGGTGCTTGGCATTGCCGAACCGCAGATGACCGGGATTGGTGGTGATTGCTTCGTGCTGGTGAAGCCCGCCGGAAGCGAAGAAATCGTCGCCCTGAACGGCTCCGGCCGCGCGCCGAAAGGTCTTGACGCCGCAGCCCTCCGCGCCCGTGGCCTGACCGCGATGCCGATCCAGGCGGTTGAGGCCGTCACCCTGCCCGGCGCGATCGACGCCTTCTGCCGCCTGAATGCCGACTACGGTCTGAAGCCCCTTGCCGACATCGTCGCCCCCGCGATCCACTACGCCGAGGAAGGCATCCCCGTCGCTCCCCGCGTGGCCTTTGACTGGGCCGATGATCTGCCCAGCCTGAAAGGCGCCGCCCGCGACTTCTTCACCCTGAACGGACAGGCCCCCACCGTCGGCCAGATTTTCCGCGCGCCCGGTCAGGCCGAAGTCTTCCGCCGCATCGCAAAGGAAGGCCGCGCCGGGTTCTACGAAGGTGAGGTGGCCGAGGATATGATCACCTCGCTTCAGGCGCTTGGCGGCACCCACACGCTGGACGATCTGGCCAGCACCGCCTGCGATTACACCGCCCCGGTCTCTGGCCCCTATCAGGGGATCGAACTGGTCGAACACCCGCCAAATGGCCAGGGTGCGACGGCCATCCTGCTTCTGAACATCCTGAAACACTTTAATATCAAGGCGATGGACCCCTTCGGCACCCAGCGCGCCCATATCGAGGCTGAGGCGACGAAGCTTGCCTACGATGCCCGCAACCGCTTTATCGCCGACCCTGCCCACACCACACGGCTGGATCACATGCTGTCGCCCGACACCGCAGCCAAACTTGCCGCGCTGATCGACCCCAGCCGCGCCATGGCGCAAGCCGCCCCCCTGACCGAGGCTGTGCACAAGGACACCATCTATATTACCGTGGTTGACCGTGACCGCATGGCTGTCTCGCTGATCTATTCGGTGTTCTGGGGCTTCGGCTCCGGCCTCGCGTCGTCGAAATTCGGCATCAACTTCCAGAACCGCGGTGCCGGGTTTACACTGGCAGAGGGGCATCCGAACGAGGCTGGCCCCGGCAAGCGTCCGATGCACACCATCATCCCCGGCATGATCCGCAAGAACGGCCGCGTCATCATGCCCTTTGGCGTCATGGGCGGAGCCTACCAGTCCACCGGCCACGCCCGTTTCGTCTCGAACCTCACCGATTTCGACATGGACCCGCAATCGGCCATCGATGCCCCGCGCTGCTTCTCGGGCGCCGAGGGGATGCAGGTCGAACGCGGCTATTCCGACGCCGTCCGCGCCGACCTTGCCGCCATGGGCCATGACGTCAACATCCCCGAAACGCCCATCGGCGGTGCCCAGGCGATCCTGCTGGATGGAGATATCCTGATCGGCGCCTCGGACCCCAGAAAGGACGGCTGCGCCCTTGGCTACTGATCTCGACCGTCCCGCCATCACCGCCGCCATCCGCGCCCTCACGCAGGGGGAGACGGACACCGTCGCCCTTATGGCCACGGTGGTCTGCGAGATTCACCACGCCCACCCCTTCGCCGACTGGACGGGCTTTTACCGCGTCGTGGCCCCTGACCTGCTCAAGATCGGCCCCTACCAGGGCGGCCACGGCTGCCTTGTCATCCCCTTCTCGCGCGGCGTCTGTGGTGCGGCGGCCCGTACCGGCCAAGTCCAGAACGTCCCCGACGTGGATGCCTTCCCCGACCACATCGCCTGCGCCTCCAGCACCCGCAGCGAACTGGTCCTGCCGGTCTGGAACGGCAAAGGTACCCTCCTCGGTGTCCTCGACCTTGACAGCGACACCCCCGCCGCCTTCACGCCCGAGGATGAGGCATGGCTCGTCCCGCTCCTCGCCGAAGTCTTCCAAGATGCAACACTTTGAGGGGGTCTTGGGGGTGTGAAACCCCCCGGGGCCGGGCAAAGTAGACCCCCCAAAAGGACCAAGACCCATGACCACAATCACCCTTCTTGACGGCGGAATGGGCCAGGAACTCATCGCCCGCGCGGGTGCCGACCCCGGCCCCCTTTGGGCCACCCGCGTCATGCTGGACCACCCCGGCCTTGTCCGTGCCATCCATGAAGATTACTTCGCCGCCGGTGCCAGCCTTGCCACCACCAACACCTACAACATCCTGCATGACCGGCTGCAGCCGCACGGCCTTGACGCGCTTTACCACGCGCTCCACCTGCGTGCCTTGGCAGAGGCGCATGAGGCCCGCGCCACCGCCGGCCGTGGCCTGATCGCAGGTTCCATGGGCCCTTTGGGTGAAAGCTACCGCCCCGATCTTACGCCGCCCGTTGAAGTTTCCACCAGTCTCTACGCCGAGAAAGCCCGCCTCCTTGCCCCGCATGTCGATGTCATCCTGATCGAGACGATTTCATCGCTCGACCTCGCGCGTGGCGCCCTGAAGGGTGCCCGCACGACCGACCGCCCGGTCTGGCTCAGCGTCTCGGTGCATGACCGCGACGGCACGCGCCTGCGGTCCGGCGAACCCGTCGCCGCCTTGGCCGAGGTGCTTTGGGAGACACCCGCAGATGCCATCCTCGCCAACTGTTCGATGCCCGAGGCGATGTCGGCCGCCCTTGACCAGCTCAAAGCCTTTGGCCTGGCCTTCGGCGCCTATGCCAACGGCTTTTCGGAAATCGAGCCCCACACCCATGGCACCAGCGCTCCCGCCTATGGTGCGCGGCATGACCTGACGCCAGAACGCTATACCGCTTTCGCGCTGGGCTGGGTTGCGCAAGGGGCCACCCTGATCGGCGGCTGTTGCGAGGTTGGCCCCGCCCATATCCGCCACCTTCACGCCCGCCTGACAGCCGAGGGGCACCAGATTGCATAAGCCCTCACTGATCCCGGATTTCGCCTATGATCCGCCGGACACGCCGCTGCAGATCCTGCATGAGGATGCCGCCATCCTTGTTCTGGACAAGCCTGCGGGTCTTCTGACCGTGCCGGGCAAGCTGGAAAACCGGCAGGACTGTCTGATCACCCGCCTGCAGGCCGCGCGCTGGGACGCGCTGACGGTGCATCGGCTGGATTGCGATACGTCGGGTGTCATTATCTTCGCCCGGACCAAGCAGGCGCAGGGTTTTCTTGGGCAAGAGTTTGAGCACCGCCGCGCGCAGAAGACCTATATCGCCCGGGTCCACGGGCGGGTGGAGGGGGACAGCGGCACGCTGGATCTGCCGCTTGCCAGCGACTGGGACTATCGCCCGCGCCAGAAAGTTGATCCCGCCGGTCGCCCCGCGCAGACTGACTGGCAGGTCATCGACCGTGGCGAGACCGAAACGCGGGTGCGGCTGACCCCGCATACCGGGCGCAGCCATCAGCTTCGCGTCCATATGCTTGCCCTTGGTCACCCGATCATCGGCGATCAGATCTACGCCCCCGAAACCTCACGGCTGTACCCCCGCCTGATGCTGCATGCCGAGACGCTGTCCCTGCACCATCCCACCACGGGCGACCGCGTGACCTTTACGGCCCCGACGCCGTTCTAGCCCGCTAAAGCGCCAGCCCCAGCTTTCGCCCCTCATGAAATGCATAGGCCGCAAGCCTTGGGGCGGAGCAATCGCCGATCCGGTGCAGCGCCTTGCCGGGGATGGTTTCGGGCAAAGGGTCAAAGGCGCGGTTGGTGGTGGCCATGACAAGGGCAGAGGCCGGGATCACCTCATCCTCACCCGTCAGGAAGGACCGCACCGTCACCCCGTTGCCATGCCAGCGCACCAGCCGGTGTTCAGCCAGCATCCGCACGCCAAGCGCCCCCATCCGCCGCCGCGCTGGGCCGTCGGCGGCCGTCCGGGCAATCTCCTTGCCGACAAAGGGGTCGGGGGTGACCACGGTCACCTGCTTGCCCTGTTCAGCCAGTGCCCAGGCCGTGCCAACCCCGCGCCAGTTGCCGCCCTCGTCATAGACCACGACCGCATCGCCCAGCCGGGCCTCACGCCGCAAGACCGCTTCGGGCGACCAGACGCCCCCGGTCTCGATCCCCGGCAGCCGCGCCTCAGCCGGAACCCAACGTTGAAAGCCGCTCTCGTCTGGCAGGGACCCTGTGGCCACCACGACCACCCCCGCTGGGTGGGCTGCGACTTCCTCAGCCTCAAGGAAGGTGTTCAGCCGCAGCACCACGCCCAGCCGGTCAAACTGCCGCTCGTACCAGTCCAGCAGGTCAAGGATTTGCCCGCGCCGGGGCTGCATCCCTGCCAGCCGGAACTGCCCGCCGACCATGCTGGATGCCTCCACCACCTCCACCCGGTGCCCGCGCTCCGCCGCCACCCGCGCCGCCTCCAGCCCGGCGGGCCCGGCGCCGACAACCAGCACATCCTGCGGCTTTGCCGTGGGGGTGAACCGATCTCCGCCCCATTCGAACTCACGCCCTGCCGAGGGGTTGATGAGACAGGAGATCCAGTAATCGCGCGACCGTCGCCCCCAGCACATCTGGTTGCAGGAGATGCAGCCCCGGATGTCCTGCGGCCGCCCCTCCGCCACTTTCCGCGCCAGATGCGGGTCGGCGATCTGGCCCCGCACGATGCTGACCAGATCGGCAAGGCCTGAGGCGATGATCGCCTCGCCATTCTCGGGGGTCCGGACTCCGGCCTCTGACGTGACGACCGCGTGTGTCAGCACCGATTTCAGCTGTTGTGTAAGGGGTGTCGTCAGCTTTTCCGCATGGGTGAACGGCGGGATGATTGCCTCGAAGTCAAGGTAGGAGCCTGACCCTACGGTCACATAATCCACATGCCCGGTGCGGTCGTGCAAGGCCACGATCTCGCACAGCGCTTCGGCTTGCAGCGTGACCTCATAGGCCGGGGAATAGCTGATCGCCAGACCAACGATGAACCCATCGCCACAGGCGCGCCGCACCCGTTCGATCAGTTCGCGCGAAAAGCGCGTGCGGTTTTCAAGGCTGCCACCCCACTTGTCCGTTCGCTGGTTCGACCATGGCGTCCAGAACTGGTCCAGCAGCGAATGATAGGCCGCCCAGACCTCAACCCCCTGAAACCCCGCCGCCTTGGCCCGCACCGCTGCGGCGACATGGGCTTCCAGCAATTCCTCGACCTCGGCCCCGGTCATCGCATGGCTGCCGTCGCTGTCATGGTAGGACGGCCCGCCGGACGGTGACCAATGCGGCGCAAAGCTCAGGTCCGCATCGCCATGCGCGCCGATGTGGTAAAGCTGCTGCAGGATCACCGCGCCTGCGTCCTTCACTTCATCGGTGATGGTCCGGAACGCCGGGATCACCGCATCGTCGGCATGCAGGAAATTCCCCCGGGTCAGCACGCCGGTCCGGTGCACCGGCACTGGTTCCGCCACGATCATCGCCGCCCCCCCAAGGGCCCGCTCCAGCAGGTACTTGCCAAAGCGCGGCCCCGGTATGCCCTGATCCGACATGTTGGCCGTGTGCGCGCCGAACACGATCCGGTTGCGCAGCGTATGATCGCGGAGCTTCAGGGGGGACATCAGGCGGGGGTGCTGGGTCATGGCGGCCTCCATTCGCCGCCATGCCAGCAGGTCTCGACACATGTGTCAAGTTTCGGATGTGTGCCGGAGTTTTGGAAAACTCCGGACCGGAGCCTTCAAAGGCTCCGGTGCGATTTCTTCGAAGAAATCGCTTACTCTGCCGCCACGTCCTCGCTTACATCCCAGCCGGAGATGGCCTTGACCTCAAGGAACTCCTCAATCCCCCAGACGCCGCCCTCGCGGGCGCGGCCCGAGGCCTTGACCCCGCCGAAAGGTGCCCCTGCGCCGCGGGATTTCCCGTTCATCTCGATCATCCCGGCGCGCAATTGCCGCGCCAGACGGTTCCGCCGCGCGCCGTCCTGGCTTTGGACATAATTCGTCAGCCCATAGGGCGTGTCATTGGCGATGGCGACCGCCTCAGCCTCGGTCTCGAACGGGATCATGCACATCACCGGGCCGAAAATCTCTTCCCGCTCGATGGTCATGCCGGGTTTCACATCGGCAAAGATCGTCGGGCGCACGTAGAAGCCCTTGTTCATCCCTTCGGGCAGGCCCAGACCACCGGCCACCAGCTTGGCGCCTTCATCAATGCCCTTCTGGATATAGCCCTGAATCTGGTCCCACTGCCGCTTATTCACCACCGGGCCGATATGGCCGCCGGGCAGGCTGGCGGGGCCGACCTTGATCGAATTCGCCACTTCGGTCGCGATCTCGACCGCGCGGTCGTAAAACGGGCGCTCCACCAGCATCCGGCTGGGCGCGTTGCACGACTGGCCCGAGTTGTTCATCATATGCCGCACGCCACGTTCCACCGCCTTGGGATCGGCATCGGCGAATACGACATTCGCCCCTTTACCGCCAAGTTCCAGTGTGACGCGCTTCAGCGTCTGCGCAGCGGCGGCAGAGATTGCCCGCCCCGCGCGAGTGGACCCGGTGAAGCTGATCATTTCGACATCCGGATGGCTGGACAGCGCTGTGCCCACCCCGGTACCATCGCCGTTGACCAAGTTGAAAACGCCCGCTGGCACCCCGGCGTCATGGCAGAACTCGGCGAACAGCATCGACGACAGGGGCGATTCTTCCGACGGTTTCAGCACGCAGGTGCACCCCGCCAGAAGCGCCGGGATGACCTTGAGCGTGACCTGGTTCATCGGCCAGTTCCATGGCGTGATCAGGCCGACAACGCCAATCGGTTCCAGCGCGATGCGGGTGTCCGGCGCATGCGGGCCAAGCGGCTTGATCCATTCGATATGGTCAAAGGCCTTGAGGAAGTTCTTCAGATGCCAGGGCAGACATTCGGCCTGATCGTCCCGGCTCATGTCGATGGGCGCGCCCATTTCAAGGCTGATCGCATGGGCCATTTCCTCTTTGCGCAAGTAGTATTGCGCCAAAATCCCCTCAACCACTCGACGGCGCTCGGCTGGCGGGGTCGCGGCCCAGCCCGGCAAGGCCGACTTGGCGGCGGCGACGGCGGCATTGGTATCCGCCTCGCTGCCCAAGGAGATGACGGCGCAGACATCTTCCGTCGAAGGATCAATGACCGGGCAATCCCGCGCCACCTTTGGTGCGACCCATTCCCCGTTGATATAGAATTCGCGCTTGGTGATCATGGCCATCTGGCTCCGCTTGTGTTGGGGATTTGATCATATTCTGACAGGCCCGCCGCCAAGGGGCAAGGGCGACGGTCCGTGGGCGGCAAAACCTTGACAATGTGTGAACGGTGGGAAGCTAAGCCATTGATTCCATGTGCAAGGCGGCCTGTCCCGCCCTGGACGATCAATCTTCCTGCGGTTCCAGCGGCCGCACCATGGTGGTCGAGGTCGCGAATCCGAACAGGTGCCGCAGCATCCCAAGGCTTTCCGTCCGGGTCGCCACGAACCCCTGCCGCTCATACAAGGCGCGCGCCCGCCAGTTCGCGTCGACCACATCCAGCCGGATCGACCGATACCCCCGCGCCGCCGCTTCATCAAACAGCGCCCCCAGAAGACGCGTGCCGATCCCCATGCCCCGGTACTTGCTCGACACGCAGATTCCGTCGACCAGAAAGCGGTCGTTGTCCACCTCCCGGTTCAGGGTCCACAGCACCCAACCCCGCCAGCGCCCGCCGATGGGGCCATAAATCGCGATCAGGTCGGCCCAGGCACCGCCTGCAAAGCTGCCGGCGGGGGTCTTGAAACCGGCAAGGCCAAGCAGCCGTCCGGTATCATCCAGCGCGGCAAGGCAAAGATCGGCACGGATCACCCTCTCAAAGAACGCCAGTGCCCGGGGTTCGGGGCCAAGGACACGGCCCAACTTGCCGCCGAACGCCTCCCAATAGATGCGGGCGGCGGCTGGCCGCAGATGGGGATGGAGGCCAGAGAAGATGGTCACGCCCATGACAGCGCCTTTGCCAGAAGGGAGGCATGCCCGGCACCAAGGATCCAGCCTTCCTCGGCCGCGATGGGCGGGGTGACGAAAAGCGGGCTCAGCTGATCGGTCTGCGACAGGGCATAAAGGGCGCGGGACAGAAGCCGGACCTGCGCCTGATCGGCTGGCAGGTTCTCGGCATTCGCAAGGATGGCCACGGGGCCGGCCAGAAGCGACGGGTAGACCTCGACAATCGTGACCGGCGCGCTGGACGGTGGATCGAAGGGCCAGACCGCCACATCCGGGCGCTGGCTGAGCCGGTGGATCATGGGCAGCCCCAGGAGGCTTTGCGACCCTACGGAGCCGGGATTGAACAGCATCCACGGACTTTTCGCCCCCGGAACGGCCGCCTCTGCCGCGCGGCCCATGGCAAGGCCAAGCGCGTCATAGTCGATGCCGGCGCGTCGGAAGGGCAGGCCGGGCCAGGACTGGCCGGTCGGATGGCTCCAGAACGGGCCGGCACCTTCGGGAAAGGCGGCGTTGATCCGGGCGGCGACGGCAAAGCGGTTGTTGCGGTTGTCGGGCGTGTCGGTGATAGCTACCGCCAGCCAGTGCCAGACGGCGCGCGCCGTGGGGCTGCCGGTCAGGCGGGCGGCAAAGCCCGCAGGGTAGCCCATCGCAAAGTCGAACCCGACCAGCACCCGAAGGCCATCAGCGCGGGCGGTGTCGATCAGGGTGGCTATCTGCGCCTCAGCAGCCATGCGCGTGCGGTGGTGCCATTCGATGCCGCCTTCGGCGTCGTGGCAGCCAACCCAGATCGAGTTTGACAGCTTGGTCGGACTGGTCGGCAGGTTCGCCGCTGACCAGTCCACGACGATCACGCGGTCAAACTGCAAGGCCCGCCTCGCGCAGGATGAAGTCGGCCACTGCCTTGGTGTCGTTAAGATCCAGCACCGGAACCGGCAGGGCCAGCGCCGCATCGGTGGCAACGGCCCGCACCAAGGGGTCGGCGGGCTGGATCAGCGGTTGGCCGGTTTCGGCGCGCCAGACCTCGATCTTCCGGTGGGCGTCGCGCTTGTAGCCTTCGACCAGCACCAGATCGACGGGGGCAAGGCGGGCGAGGATCGCAGCAAGCTCCGGCTCCGGCCCGCGATGTTCTACCATCAGGGCAAAGCGATCGGCCGAGGCAAGCACCACCTCGGAAGCTCCAGCCTGACGGTGGCGGTAGGTGTCTTTGCCGGGTTGGTCCAGATCGACGGCATGGTGGACATGCTTGACGGTGGACACCGAATAACCGCGCCCGGTTATGTCGGCCACCAGCCGTTCCATCAGGCTGGTCTTGCCCGAATTCTTCCACCCGATGACGCCATAAACCTTCATACCGCACCTTTCAGCAGGGCTTCGGCAGCGGCAAGGTCTTCCGGCGCGTTCAGGTTCAGAAAGGCGCGGGCGTCGGGGAAATCGGCGTGGGTGGCGTTGTGGGCATTGGTAAACCGGGTAACCTTGGCTTCGCCTCTTGCAAGGAAATCCGCCAAGGCCGGGGCAATCGTCACGGGCCAAAGTGCCGTGGCCGGATGGTCCCCATCCGTGGTGCGGGCAAGGGCCAAGCCTTCGGCAGAGCCTTCTGCCGCAAGCAGAAGCTGCGGCACAAGATCACCCGGCAGAAACGGCGTGTCGACGGGGGTGGAGACCAGATGTGTCGCCCCCAAGGTGGCGGCACGGGTCAGCGCGGCAAGGATGCCCGACAACGGGCCTTGCGATGTGGCATCCGCGATGACCGGGCAGCCAAAGCGGGCAAACCGGGCCGGGTCGCCATTGGCCGAGATCAGCACCCGTTCCACCTGCGGTTCCAGACGGTCCAGCACATGGGCGATCAACGGCCGTCCGGCCAGCGTGACAAAGGCCTTGTCCACACCGCCCATCCGCCGGGCCTGACCGCCCGCAAGGATGACCCCGAAGATCCGCACGCTGGTCCCCTTCCAGATATGGCTTCGGCACGGACCCTAGTGGATCATCCGCAGGGCGCAAGCACCGGCAGTCCCGCCGGAACGGTCAGCCCTCCAGCGGATCGCCGTTGGCTTGAACCAGCAGCACGCCATGGTTGCTGTCATCATCATCATCGGTGATCACGCGGGTGGTTACCCCGGGCAACGCCCCGAACGCATCCGCGAGCTTTTTCGGGTACCAGGTCGAGGGCAAGGATTCGAACCCCGGAACGCCGCGCAGGACGCTGGAGGTGGCGGCAGTGCACATCGCCTTTGGCACGGCGCCATATTCCTTGACGCGGCGCAGGACCAGTTCGGCAATCTCGGGCGAGACGGTGATCTGCTGTTCGATCACGTCATACGTCTCACGCGCGTGGTAATCGACGTAGAAGGCAATGCCCCTGTCGGTCATCCCGAAATGCACATCGTTGCGTTCCGGCAGGCGCGGATGCGTCCAGGTGCCCGCGGGATCAAAGATCACCCGTTCCGATCCGTTGACAAGGATGGCCGAATGCGCGCCCGAGCCGGTGGATTTGTTCACCACGGTGTAAAGCGTGACGTAGGTCGGCGGCCCTGCCACAAATCGCGCGGCCTGAACCTGTTCTTCCGGGGCCCATTTCGGTTCGGCGCCACAGGCGGCCAGACCCAGAAGGGCCACAAGGCTAAGGACTAGACGCAACATGGAACCACCGGGCTGAATACGGATCAGGAATTGACCAAAGCCATGAAGATCAGAATTCCGATCGAGATCGCCACCACCCAGACCGACATGCGGATGAAGCCGCCAAAGGTTTTTTCCTGGGCGCGGATGTCCATCGAGCCGTGCTTGTGTTCGGGGTTGTGGTCAGCCATGGCAGGTTCCCTTTTGTCTGCTTTCCTAGCCCCATAGCCTATTCGCCCGCCCCTGTCACGAGGGGTTGGACCATGGCGCAACCCCTCAGGCCGAAGCGTCGCCCGCGCCGCCGCCCACCCAGCCGGAGGTCAGCTGAAAGCCGATCCGGCGCGGGGGATCGTCCCCTTCTGCGTCTTTCGGCACCGCACGCAGGGTGACGGAAAGCTGGCTGACATGCTGGATCAGCTGCGTCTGGGTCCCCATCTCGTCCTGGCCATAGAAGGTGATGATGTCGGGCGGGCAGAAGCCGATCCCCTCAATCCGCAAAACGCCCGAGGCGTCGCCAGCGAAACCCATGGCAATCTCTTGCGCGGCGTCCAGCTGCGATTCGAAATCGCGGATGTACAGGACGAGCTGGTCATGCGCCCGTTCGGCGGGGCTTTTGACCGGTTTGGCCCGCTTTGCTGGCGTCTTTGTCATTCGTGCTGCACCCAGACCCACGCCCCTGTCCTCGACAGGGAACGGGAAACCTTGCCGCGCTGCAAGAGACAGTTCAGATGCGCAACCGCCTCGACCAGGGCAAGCCCGTGTTCGGCGGGCCCAACCTCGCGCTTGAAAAGCGGCAGGAAACATTCGGCGGCGGTTCGGGGCGTGGCGAGGTGGTCCAGCAGCCGGTCCAGCGCGCTTTCGTGGTTTTCGATCATCTGGACAAGCCGGAAGGGCAGGCCGGTGAAGGGCAGCTTGTGGCCCGGCAGGATAAGCTGATCATCGGTCGCATGGGCCATGAAGGCGCGGCAGCTGTCCAGCCAGTCGGTCAGCGGGTCGGCGTCGGGTTCCGTCGGATAGACGCCGATATTGGCGGAAATGCCCGGCAAAAGCTGATCACCGCCCAGAACGATGCCGTCATCGGACCAAAGCGTCGCATGGTCGGGTGCATGGCCGTGGCCGATGCGGATCGTCCAGTCCCGGCCCCCGACGCGCAGGCGTTGGCCTTCGGTCAGACGGGTAAAGCCCAAAGGCATCGGATCGACGACATCGGCAAAGTTGAACGGGCGTTCGCTGGCCCGGTTGGCAAGATCGGCCTCGGACAGACCGGCGCGGCGGTAGAAGGTCAACGCCTCGGTCGTCGGGCGGTCCTGTACGTCAAGGGTCAGCATCCGGGCATAAAGCCAGGCGGTGCGGGTCGCCAGAAGCTCGGCCCCGCGGGATTGGAACCAGCCCACCAGACCCACATGGTCGGGGTGGTGATGGGTCAGGATCACGCGGGTGACAGGCTTGCCCTGCAAGGGGCCTGCAAGGACCTGATCCCAGATCGCCTTTGACCGGCGCGAAGAAAGCCCGGCGTCGATGATCGTCCAGCCGCGGCCATCGTCCAGCGCGTAGATGTTCACATGGTCCAAGGCCATCGGCAGCGGCAAGCGCAGCCAAAGGATGCCGGGCGCCACTTCGATCACCCCGCCCTCAGCCGGTGGTGCGGCGAACGGGTGGCGGATGCCTTCGGTCAAGCGGCGAAATCCTCATGGGTCAGGGCATAAAGCCCGGCGGCACCTTCGCGCCCTTGCGCGAAAAGCGCCAGATGCTCCGGCATGATCCGGCGGATCATCACGCGGGCCAGCGGTTCGCGGGTGGGGTCAGCGACCGCGGCCTTCAGATGCGCATGGCCGCCAAGGATACGGGCAAAGCCGCGCAGATAGGGGACAGCCCCGGCAAAGCGGTCGTTCAGCGGTTGGGCCAGCAACCCTTCGGTGGCTTCGCGCAGCGCCTTGGCCGCCTGCCAGACATCGCCGGCCAGATCGGGCAAGGCAGGCCGCGCGGCTTCGGCATCGCGCTGCACTTCGTCGATCAGACGGAACGCGGCCTCGCCCCCGTCTGCCATCTTGCGGGCGACAAGGTCCATTGCCTGAATACCGTTGGTGCCTTCATAGATCGGCGTGATCCGGGCATCACGGCTGAACTGGGCCGCGCCGGTTTCCTCGACAAACCCCATGCCGCCATGGATCTGCACGCCAAGATGCGCCACCTCACAGCCGATGTCGGTCCCATGCGCCTTGGCAATCGGGGTCAACAGGGCCGCCCGCGCCTGCCAGTCGGCGCTGCCGGTCGCGGTGGCCATGTCGATGGCGACAGCGCAGGACAGCGCGATGGACCGGGCGGCAAACACCTCGGCCCGCATCAAGGCCAGCATCCGCCGCACGTCGGCATGGTCGATGATCGCCCCATCCGGCGACAGGGGCGTTGCGCCCTGATGCCGGTCGCCAGCATAGGCCAAGGCGTGTTGCAGTGCCGCTTCGGCCACGCCGACCCCTTGGGCAGCGACCGAAAGCCGGGCGTTGTTCATCATCGTGAACATCGCCGCCATGCCTTTGTGCGGCGCGCCCACCAGCCAGCCCTTGGCCCCTTCGAACTGCATCACGCAGGTCGGGCTGCCGTGGATGCCCAGCTTGTGTTCAAGGCTGACCACGCGCAGGCTGTTCCGTTGTCCCGGCTGTCCGGCGGCATCCGGAATGAACTTCGGCACCATGAACAGGCTGATGCCCTTGGTCCCCTCTGCCCCGTCGGGCAGTCGCGCCAGCACAAGGTGGCAGACGTTGGACACCAGATCACTGTCGCCCCAGGTGATGTAGATCTTCTGCCCGGTCACCGCATAGGTCCCGTCGCCCAGCGGTTCCGCCTTGGACCGCAGCGCGCCCACGTCAGACCCCGCCTGCGGTTCGGTCAGGTTCATCGTGCCCGACCATTCCCCTGACGTCAGTTTCGGCAAGTACAGCGCCTTCATGTCGTCCGAGGCATGATGCTCCAACGCCTCGATCTGGCCCTTTGACAGCAGCGGCTTCAGTTGCAGCGCAAGGCAGGCGCCGGACATCATGTCATCCACGCCCAGTGCCAGGCTGATCGGCAGGCCCATGCCGCCATGGTCGGGGCTGGCCGCCATGCCGACCCATCCGCCCGTTGCAATCGCCCGGTACCCCTCGGCAAAGCCGGGCGACGACACGACCGCGCCGTTTTCCAGCCGCGCGGGGTGCTGATCCCCCGCCCGGTTCAGCGGGGCGAGGATGCCGGTCGCGATCCGCCCGGCTTCGGTCAGGATTGCTTCGGCCATGTCGGGGGTCGCCTCGGCAAAGCGCGGCGTTGCCGATACCTGTGCAAAGCCGACAACGTGATCCAGGATAAAGCGGATGTCCCGGACCGGGGCGCGATAGGGCATGGGGTCCTCCCTCGGACGGCTTGGCAAAGCGGGGGGGCTGCCGTATGGACGGCCCCAAAGTCAGGCTATTCCTTTCGCATGGCCCTTCAAGCAGGACGCTGCGTCAGACCGATGACCGATACCCTTGAACCAGACGACGCCGGAATTGCCAAGGCCGCAGGGCTGCTTGGCGCCGGGCAGTTGGTCGCATTCCCGACCGAGACGGTCTACGGTCTTGGTGCCGATGCCCGGTCAGACTTGGCCGTGGCGAAGGTGTATGAGGCGAAGGGGCGGCCCAGCTTCAACCCGTTGATCGTGCATCTGCCCGACCTTGCGGCGGTTGAGGCGATTGCCATCGTCGGGCCGAATGCCCGCGCCTTGGCGGGGGCGTTCTGGCCGGGGCCGCTGACGCTGGTTCTGCCCTTGCGGGCCGACGCCGGGATTTCACCGCTGGTCTCGGCGGGGCTGACGACCGTGGCCGTGCGGGTGCCGGAACATGCCTTGGCGCAGCGCCTGTTGCGGGCATTTGGCGGGCCTGTGGCAGCCCCTTCGGCCAACCCGTCGGGCCGGGTGTCGCCCACCCGCGCCAGCCATGTGCTGGAGGGTCTTTCAGGACGGATCGCCGCCGTGCTGGACGGTGGCCCCTGCGCCGTCGGGCTGGAATCGACCATCGTGCTGCCCGACCCCGACCCGGTGCTGCTTCGCCCCGGAGGATTGCCGCTTGAGGCGTTGGAGGCCGCGCTGGGCGGGCCGCTGGGGATGGGTGGCGATGCGGACAAGCCCACGTCACCCGGCCAGCTTATGTCCCACTACGCCCCGGCCGCCGGGGTGCGGCTGGAGGCGACGCAGGCCCGGGTGGGCGAAATTCTGGTCGGTTTCGGCCCGGTCAAAGGCGCGCTGACCCTGTCCGAAAGCGGCGATCTGGTTGAGGCTGCAGCGCATCTGTTCCAGACCCTGCGTGAGGCCGACCGTCTGGCCGGCCCCGGTGGCCACATCGCCTTTGCCCCGGTGCCCGAGACCGGCCTTGGCCGCGCGATCAACGACCGTCTGCGCCGCGCCGCCGCGCCACGCCCTTAGGACCGGGGTGGCTGCACCAGCCCGCGCTGGACGGCGGGACGCGCAAGGAACCGGTCCAGATAGGCCGGGACATGCTTCAACTGGTGCCACCCGGCAATATCCGCCGCCTTGTAGAAATCCCGTAGCGTGCGCAGCCACGGCCCGATTGCGATGTCAGCGATGGAATAGTCACCGACGATCCAGTCCTTCCCGGCAAGCGCGCCATCCAGCACTTTCAAAAGCCGCTCCGCCTCGGCCCGGTAGCGTTCCTTGGGGCGGGGGTCGTCCACCTCTTTCCCGGCGAAGTGGTGGAAGAAACCCAGCTGCCCGAACATCGGCCCGATGCCGCCCATCTGGAACATCAGCCACTGGATCGTTTCCCAGCGTTTCCCCTCGGGGATCAGCTGGCCCGACTTTTCCGCCAGATACAGAAGGATCGCCCCGCTTTCGAACAGCGCCAGCGGCTGGCCCCCCGGACCGTTCGGATCAATGATCGCGGGGATCTTGTTGTTGGGGTTCACGCTCAGGAATTCGGCGCTGGTCTGGTCGTTCTTCGCAAAGTCGATCAGATGCGCGTCATAGGGCAGCCCCGTCTCCTCCAGCGCGATCGAGACTTTCACACCATTCGGGGTTGGCAGTGAATAAAGCTGGATCGCGTCAGGATTGCGCGGCGGCCAGCGGCGAGTGATCGGGAAATCGTCAAGCTTGGACAAGACATGCTCCTTGTGACGTGCAAGACGCAGCTTAGGGAAAAATTCCCCGTTCGGAACCCCGTTAAGCTGTGCAATAGTCCCGACGCGCCTGTGCGCCTGTGCAATCAAAATGCCCGCCGTTCAAGACGGGCAACATCGAGGGAACCGTTTTATGCTTAACGAATTCAAGACGTTCATCGCCAGAGGCAACGTGATGGACCTGGCTGTTGGTATCATTATCGGTGCTGCGTTTACGGCGATCGTCAACAGTCTGGTTGGCGATCTGATCAACCCGATCATCGGTCTCATCCTTGGGGGTGTGAACTTTTCGGACATGTTCTTCGATTTGTCGGGCACCAACCCGGCATCGCTGGCCGCCGCCAAGGAATCCGGTGCTGCGGTATTCGCCTATGGCGCCTTCATCACCGCGCTGATCAACTTCCTGATCATTGCCTGGGTCGTGTTCCTTCTGGTGAAGGCGATGAACAAGATCATGCCGAAGAAAGCCGAGGAGCCTGCAGCGCCCGCCGGTCCAACCGAGGTTGATCTTTTGCAGGACATTCTGGCCACGCTGAAGAAGCAAGGCGCGATGTGACATGAAAGCGGCCCGCAGGGGTGATCTTGCGGGCCCGGTTCCACTTTACGCGGTTGCAGCCGGGGCGCGCGGCCGCAGGTACCAGTACCACAGCCGATAGACCCACAGCGCCACCAGCGGCCCGAAATGCACTGCTGCCGGGGGCCAGCTGCCCCAGTTGTGCAGGGCGGCCCAGTGGATCAGCACCAGAACGGCAGCCGGGTAGGCCAGCCGTTGCAGCGTCTTCCACCCCGCATGCAGCCAGCGCTGCGTGGCGTTGTTCGACGTGATCGCCAGCGGAATGAAGATCAGCATGGCCAGCCACCCGGTCCAGATTTCGGTATGCGGCAAGGCGGCGATGATCCGGTCCAGCGTGCCCCGGTCAATCACATAGACCAGCGTGTGCAAGGCGGCATAGACGAAGGCCGCAACCTCGATGTCGCGGCGGTGGTGGACCAGCCAACGCGGCCAGCTGCGGCCCTTGAACAGCAGCATCAGGCCCGAAGCCATCATCCCGATGATCATGAACCGCGCCGACCATTCGCCTGTCGGGTGCAGCAGGCGGTGAAAGGCGCGGGCATCGTCTCCGAACAGCGGGCCGATCAGGGGGAGTGCGGGCAAGGCAAGGATGACCCACAGGATCAAGGTCGCGGGCTTGTAGCCAAGAATTGTCATGGGGCACCTTTGCTGTGGTGCCCCATATACGCGGGACGGGAAGGTTTCCGCCGTGATCTATGTCAGAGTTTCAGCGCCTCGGCACCGGTGATCGTGGGAAGGCCAAGGGCCACGCCCACCGCCGCATAGGTCAGATGCCCGGCGTGGACGTTCAGGCCTGCCAGCAAGTGCTTGTCCTCGGCGCAGGCCTTTTTCCAGCCCTTGTCGGCCAGTGCCAGCATGAAGGGCATTGTGGCGTTGCTCAGCGCCTGTGTCGAAGTCCGCGCCACCGCGCCCGGCATGTTGGCCACGCAGTAATGCATGATCCCGTCCACTTCGTAGATCGGGTCCTGGTGGGTGGTGGCCTTCGACGTCTCGAAACAGCCGCCCTGATCAATGGCCACATCGACCAATGCCGCCCCGGGCTTCAGCTCTTTCAGTTGCGCCCGGCTGATCAGCTTGGGCGCTGCAGCCCCGGGGATCAGGACGGCGCCGATGATCAGGTCCGCCTCGCGGGCAAGCGCGATCGTGTTCCCGGCGCTGGCATAGGCGTTCTTGAACGCACCGCCGAACACATCATCCAGATAGCGCAGCCGGTTGATCGACCGGTCGATCACCGTCACATCCGCGCCCATCCCGGCGGCGATCTTGGCGGCATGGGTGCCCACCACCCCGCCACCGATGACCAGCACCTTCGCGGGCAGCACGCCCGGCACGCCGCCCAGCAGCACCCCGCGCCCGCCATTCGCCTTTTGCAGCGTCCACGCCCCAACTTGCGGGGCCAGACGGCCTGCCACTTCGGACATCGGGGCAAGGAGCGGCAACCCGCCCCGGTCATCCGTCACCGTTTCATAGGCAATGCAGGTGGCGCCGGATTTCAGCAGGTCCTTGGTCTGCGCAGAGTCCGGCGCAAGGTGCAGGTAGGTGAACAAAAGCTGCCCTTCACGCAGGCGCTTCCTCTCCACCGCTTGCGGCTCCTTGACCTTGACGATCATGTCGGCCTTTTCGAACACTTCTTCAGCCGTCGCGACGATCTTGGCCCCCGCTGCCTTGTAATCGGCATCAGAAAAGCCCGCGCCAAGCCCGGCGCCTTTTTCGATCATCACCTTGTGGCCATGAGCCACCGCTTCACGCGCGGCGTCGGGGGTCATTCCGACCCGGAACTCCTGCGGCTTGATTTCCTTCGGGCAACCGATCTTCATGATTCTCTCCCTGCGGGACGGATCCCGGAATTGTCTGATTGTGGGATCAGTCTTTGCCTGTTTCACCGGCAATGCTTTGAATTCTGGGTGACTTGGGGTGGCTCTGGCGGTAGATTTCACCACCTAAACCCATTTCAGCCGAAGAAATCGCCAAAAACATGGATCTTGACGCCACAGACCGCCGCATCCTGACGGTGCTGCAAAAGAACGGCCGGATCACCAACGCCGAACTGTCCGAGGTGGTGAACCTGTCCCCCTCCGCCTGCCACCGCCGCGTCCAGCGGTTGGAGGAAGAGGGGTATATCGCCGGTTACGTGGCCCTTCTGGACACCCGCAAGATGGGCCGGCTGACGACAGTCTTTGTGGAAATCACCCTGCAAAGCCAGGCCGAAGACCTGCTTGACGCCTTCGAGCGTGAGGTGGCCCGGGTGCCCGATCTGCTGGAATGTCACCTGATGGCGGGGACGGCAGACTACCTTCTGAAGATCATGGCCGAGGATACCGAGGATTTCGCCCGCATCCACCGCCAGTTCCTGTCGCGCCTGCCGGGGGTGCGGCAGATGCAATCGTCGTTTGCGCTGCGGACAGTGGTCAAGACAACAGCGCTGGCGGTCTGAAAGAGGGTCCGACGCTACACGAGAAGGCGCTTCCCTCCCCCCTCGTGGGGGAGGGAGAGGGTGGGGGGCTTCGCAGCATCTGCCGAAAGGCCCCCCACCCCCATCCCCTCCCCACAAGGGGGAGGGGAGGCGCATAGCCTGTGACGGCACGGCAAATATCAAACCCGGTAGTAATCCCGGTACCATGCCACAAAGGCGGTAACCCCGTCGCGGACGGTGGTTTCGGGCTGATAGCCGGTCAGGCGTTTCAACAGGCTGCAATCGGCCCAGGTTTCCGGCACGTCGCCTTTCTGCATGTCCATGAAATTCTTGCGCACCGGGATCCCCAGCGCACGTTCGATTTCCGTGATGAACTCCAGCAGCGGCACCCGCGTGCTGTTGCCGATGTTCACCGTGCGGAACGGGGCGGCGGGGCTGAGGCTGTCGCCGGGAAGAATGTCCTCAGGGGTTGCGGGCTGCACTGGCGGCTGGTCCACCAGCAGGCGGATGCCGCGCACCAGATCCGTCACATAGGTGAAGTCCCGCGCCATCTGGCCGTGGTTGTAGACGTCGATCGCGTCCCCCTCCAGCGCAGCCTTCACGAACTTGAACAACGCCATGTCGGGCCGCCCCAACGGGCCATAGACGGTGAAGAACCGGAACATCGTGGTCGGCAGCTTCCACAGATGGGCATAGCTGTGCGCCATCACCTCATTCGCCTTCTTGGTCGCGGCATAAAGGGTCAGCGGCGTTTCCGTCCTCTGCACTTCGGCAAAGGGCATCTCGGTATTCGCGCCATAGACTGATGAGGTGGAGGCCATCAGCAGATGCTGCACCCCCAGGCTGCGCGCACATTCCATGATGTTGAACGTGCCGATCAGGTTCGACTCCACATAGGACCGGGGGTTTTCCAGCGAATAGCGGACGCCCGCCTGCGCGGCGAGGTGGATGATGACATCCGGCCGCTCGCGGTCACACAGGGCCTGCAGTCGGGCCATGTCTTCCAGCATCCCTTCCTCGCAGGAAAAGCCGGGGGACTGCATCAGGATCTGGTGCCGGTGCCGCTTCAGCGCGACGTCGTAATAGGGGGTCATCCCGTCATACCCGATGACGCGGAAGCCATCCTTCAACATCAGCTGTGCCAGATGAAATCCGATGAACCCGGCCGTTCCGGTGATCAGAACGCTGCGCATCTGCCTGCTCCTTGCTGGTGTGAAAAACCCCCGGCCTCACGGACGGGGGTTGATCGGGCGGGTATCGCTACCCCAGTGTCGCTGACGCCTTAAAGGCCGCCTTCACGCTGAAGCTTCTTCCGGGCAAGTTTCCTTGCACGGCGGACGGCTTCGGCCTGTTCGCGTGCTTTCTTGACGGAGGGTTTCTCGAAATGCTGCTTAAGCTTCATTTCCCGAAACACCCCTTCGCGCTGAAGTTTCTTCTTCAGGGCACGGAGAGCCTGTTCGACGTTATTGTCGCGGACGCTGACCTGCATGTGGTTGTCACCACCTTCCTAAGTTAGAGTTGCACTATGATGTGCAGGCCCGCGCCCTATAACAAAGGGGGGGTGGCTTGTCCACAAAAGCTGGAAGCGGGGGTAAGGATGACCGAAGACACCAAAGACCGGGTTCTGGACGCGGCGCTTGTTCATGTGCCGTTCGACGGCTGGTCCGACCGCACACTGAAGGCAGCCCTGGCCGATGCCGGGGTGGCCGCAGGCCTTGGCAAGGCGCTGTTCCCGCGCGGTGGAGTAGACCTCGCGCTGGCCTATCACGCCTGTGGCGATGCCGAAATGCTGGCAACTCTGGCGGAAACCGACCTTGCCGCCCTGCGCTTCCGCGACCGCATCGCCAAGGCCGTGCAGATCCGGCTTCAGCTTGCAGATCAAGAGCTTGTGCGCCGTGGCAGCACGCTTTTCTCCCTGCCGCAGCACGCAGGCGACGGGGCGAAGGCGGTCTGGGGAACCGCCGACAAGATCTGGACCGCGCTGGGCGACACCTCGACCGACGTGAACTGGTACACCAAACGCGCCACCCTGTCGGCGGTCTATGGTGCCACGGTCCTTTACTGGCTGGGCGACACCTCACCCGGGCATCAGGCGACGTGGGAGTTTCTGGATCGCCGCATCGATGGGGTGATGCAGTTCGAAAAGCTGAAAGCGGCTGTCCGCGAAAATCCGCTGGGCAAGGCGATTCTCGCAGGCCCCGGAAAGGTTCTGGAAACTCTCCGTGCCCCAAGATCGCCTGACAACCTGCCCGGCCGCACCAAGGGCTGATCCGACTGCCGAATACCCTGCCTTGAAAGACCTGATGATGTCCCTGTCCCACTCGATGCTTGCTATAGAAATCTCGGTCCCTGGCGGGCCGGATGTGCTGCACCCCTGTTCGGTTCCTGTCCCGGTGCCCGGCCATGGCCAGATCATCATCCGCGTGGCCTATGCGGGGGTGAACCGCCCCGATGCGCTGCAACGCTCTGGCGCCTATGCGCCGCCGCCCTCCGCCTCGCCCCTGCCGGGGTTGGAATGTTCCGGAACGGTGGTTGAGATTGGCCCCGGTGTCAGCCGCTGGCAGATCGGGGATCAGGTCTGCGCCTTGCTTCCGGGGGGCGGCTACGCCGAATACGCCCTTACGCATGAAGCGCACGCCCTGCCCATTCCCCCCGGCCTTTCCATGGCGGAAGCCGCCTGCCTGCCGGAAACCTGCTTTACCGTCTGGTCCAACGTGGTGATGCGCGGCGGCCTGCAGGCGGGGGAACGGTTCCTCGTCCACGGCGGAACCTCTGGCATCGGCACCAGCGCCATCCAGATCGCTGCCGCCCTTGGCGCCCGTGTCTTCACGACGGCTGGGTCGGATGAAAAATGCGACGTCTGCCGCGATCTTGGGGCAGAGGTGGCGTTGAACTACCGTACCACGGATTTCGTGCCCGCCATCCAGGCCGAAGGCGGGGCCAACCTGATCCTCGACATGGTCGGCGGCCCCTATATTGAACGGAACATCAAGGCCCTCGCCGATGATGGCCGCCTTGTGCAGATCGCCTTCCTGCAAGGGCCGAAGGTCGCCCTCAACCTGGCTGAGGTGATGACCCGCCGACTGACCTTTACCGGGTCAACCCTGCGTCCGCAGTCTGATCTTGCCAAGGCGCGGATTGCCCACGCGGTCGAAAGCCATGTCTGGCCGATGATCGCCCGCGGCGCGTTCCGCGTCGTCATGGACAGCGAATTCGCCCTTGCCGATGCCGCCGCCGCACATTGGCGGCTGGAATCGGGCACCCATGTCGGCAAGATCGCCCTGCGCGTCGAGGAATAGGGCAGCGGCGGCACCCTAAGAACGGCTTTCACCCCACGTTAACGGATTAACGTTTCTTTCACGCGCAAGCTGTGGGCGGGTTTGGTAAACCAATGTCAGGCGGGATCAATTGTTTCGATCCAGAACTAGGCCGAATGACAGTTCCCCAGCTGTCCCGGCACCGGATATTTTAGCAAGCCATTTCCCCGACTTCCCCAAAGAACTGTATTTCACACTGATCCCGCCGCCCTTTCAGCGTACCGGCTCCAGCACAGCATCCGAAAGACGGCAGTCGCGGATCACATCCGCACCGCAGGTCCTTGGGTCCAGGTCACGGGTCAGGCAGATTCGCGCCTCCTGAATCAGGCCATCCTTGCAGGTTATGGTGATCTCTTCGGGCCCAAGGCCCGGGTTCGCCTCCAGAAACGCCTCTTCAATCACGCTGGCGGGCAGGGTCAGCGACCGGTCGATCTGGCGGAAGAGTTCAGGAATTTCAATGCTGTCATAGGCTTGGCGCGCCGTGCGGTAGTAATCCGTTGCAGAAAGCCCGGAACAGCGCCCGTGTTTCTTCCACTGATAGAACGCCAGACCGGAGCCGCCCATGATATCGGCCATAGCGGCCGTTTCGGCGCGTGACGGGTCACGCTGGCCCGTGCGGCAGAAGGACGGCCACCCCGCCTCATGCTGGGGCCAAAGTCCGTGGAGGATGAAGGTCAGCCCCCGGCCCGTATCGCACTGCGGATCGTCCCGCGCATCACCTTCCAGCGCGCACCAGGCGGCGGACCATGACAGCGACAGGACATAATAGTCGAAGTCGCCCGCCCGGTCTTCCTGTGCGCTGACGCCGGTTGCCCAGAACAAAGCCGCAAGAGTCATCAGCGTCCGGCGCATTTCCGCTTTTCCTTCCTGCTGCAAGGCCCTATATGGCGATTGAATTCCCAGAAAACGTGGAACTCGCGGGCCTCGCCCGCCGCCGTTTTCCCGGCCTGCGGAAGATTTGTAAAGGAGAGATCCGATGTCGATGTCAAAGCCGCTCATGGCAAAGGCCACTGCCGTCTGGCTGGTGGACAACACGACCCTCAGCTTTGCCCAGATCGCCGATTTCTGCGGCCTGCACGAGCTTGAGGTGCAGGGCATCGCTGACGGGGACGTGGCTGGTGGCGTGAAGGGCTTTGACCCCATCGCCAACAACCAGCTTGACCCGGTCGAGATTGACCGTGCCCAGGCAGACCCGCTGTATCGCATGAAGCTGAAGTTCAACGCCGCTGCGGTGGGCGAGGAAAAGCGTCGGGGGCCGCGGTACACCCCGCTGTCCAAGCGGCAGGACCGCCCGGCCGCGATCCTGTGGCTGGTGAAGTTCCACCCGGAATTGTCGGACGGGGCGATTGGCAAGCTGGTCGGCACCACCAAGCCCACCATCCAGTCGATCCGGGAACGCAGCCACTGGAACATCTCGAACATCCAGCCGATCGACCCGGTGGCGCTGGGGCTTTGCAAGCAGTCAGAGCTTGATACCGCCGTGCAGGCCGCTGCGCGGAAGAAGGCGGCTGATGGTGTGGTGATGTCGGACGATGAGCGGCGCAAGTTGGTGTCGACCGAACAGTCGCTGGGCATGGACCCGGCGCCGAAAGTCCCCTCGGGGCTGGAGGTCTTTGGCGAGGATGAGAAGGACGACAGCCTGGCAGGCAATTTCTCGGACGCGGAGAGCTTCTTCAACCTGCCCGCAGGGTCGCATGATGATGACGAGGATGAAGAAGACAACGGCCGCCGTCGGTAAAGCCAGGGTGTCCCGGGCAGGGACACCTATGAACCATTAGGTATATCAATGGCTTGGGGGTTGGGGTTTGCGAAGCCTTAACCCCTTTTCTGTTGCGCCTAGCCGTGCTTGATCATCACATGCCGGACCACGGTGTAATCCTCAAGCGCGTAGGCGGACATGTCCTTGCCGTAGCCGGATTGCTTCAATCCGCCGTGGGGCATTTCGTTGGTCAGCATGAAATGGGTGTTGATCCAGGTGCAGCCGTAGCGAAGCCGCGCGGCGGTGGCCATCGCGCGGCCCACGTCGCGGGTCCAGACCGATGAGGCAAGGCCATAGTCGCTGTCATTGGCCCAGCCAACAGCATCATCGACATCGCTGAACGGGGTGACCGACACGACGGGACCGAACACTTCACGCCGGACGATTTCGTCGTCCTGCTTCGCTCCGGTGACGACGGTGGGGCGGTAGTAGAAGCCTTGATCCATCGCCTCACCCCCCGTTGTCACCTGAACATGGTTCAGCTCGCGCGCGCGGTTGACGAAGCTGGCGACGCGGTCGCGCTGGCGCTGGCTGATCAGGGGGCCGATTTCGTTTGTCGTGTCATCCTCGGCCCCAAGGGTGATCGAGGCGGCGGCGGCGGTCAGGTCGGCAACCAGAGTGTCGTAGACCTTCTTCCCGGCATAGACGCGGCAGGCGGCGGTGCAATCCTGCCCGGCGTTGTAGAAGCTGAAGGCGCGCAGACCTTCGACCACGCTGTCGATATCGGCGTCGTCAAAGACGATGACCGGGGCCTTGCCGCCCAGTTCCAGATGCGTGCGCTTGACGGTCTTGGCGGCGGCGTCCAGCATCTTCTTGCCGGTGGCGACGTCGCCGGTCAGGCTGATCATGTCCACCAAAGGGTGATTGATCAGATAGTTGCCGACAGTCTGGCCGCGCCCGGCGACAACGTTGACCACACCTTCGGGCAATTCCTCGGCCAGAATCCGGGCCATCTTCAGCGCGGTCAGGGGGGTCTGTTCGCTGGGCTTGAAGATCACCGTGTTGCCGCCGCCAATGGCGGGGCCAAGCTTCCACGCCATCATCATCAGCGGATAGTTCCACGGCGCGATGGAGGCGACGACACCCACCGGATCGCGGCGGATCATGCTGGTGTGGCCGGTCAGATATTCGCCGGCCACCGTGCCATGCTGGCAGCGGACCGCCCCGGCGAAGTAGCGGTAGCAATCGACGATGGCGGGGATTTCATCGTTCAGGGCGGCGTTGATTGGCTTGCCGCAGTTCAACGCCTCAAGCGCTGCGAAGGCGTCAGCTTCGGCCTCAACCCGGTCAGCGATGCGCAACAACGCGGCAGAGCGTTCTGCCGGGGTGGTGCGCGACCATGTGTCAAAGGCTTTGCGGGCGGCGGCGACGGCGCGGTCCACCTGCGCGGTCGAGGCTTCGGGGACATCAAGGATCAGACCACCGGTGCGGGGGTTCAGGATCGGTTCGGGCGTTTCCTGTCCGGGTTCGAAGCTGGCGCCGATAAGGAGTGCGGTGTCCATGCGGGATCTCCGTTATTTGCCCATGCCTGCCGTCTCGGACCCGCCGCGGGTGAGGTAGTAGGCAATGAGGATGGGAAAGAAGGTGGCCGCGAAGACCACGATGGCGACGACATTGGTCACCGGGCGTTGGCGCGGGCGGACCAGTTCGTTCAGCATCCAGATGGGAAGGGTGCTTTGCTGGCCCGCGGTGAAGGTGGTGACGATCACCTCATCGAACGATAGTGCAAAGGCCAGCATCCCGCCCGCCAGCAGGGCCGAACCAAGGTTGGGCAGCAGGACGTAGCGGAAGGTCTGGAAGCTGTTGGCGCCAAGGTCGGCCGAAGCCTCCATGATCCCGCCGGAGAGGCGGCGCATCCGGGCGACGGCGTTGTTGTAGACAATGACGATGCAGAAGGTGGCGTGGCCGAGGACGATGGTCCAGGTGCTGAACGGGATGTCCATGATCCCGAAGGCCGACCGCAGCGACATGCCGGTGATGACGCCGGGCAGCGCGATGGGCAGCAGGATCAGAAGGCTGATCTGGTCGCGCCCGAAGAACCGGGCCCGGGCCATGGCGGCGGCGACAAGCGTGCCAAGGATCATCGCCAGCGCGGTGGAGATCGCGGCGACCTTGAGGGAAAGGTAGAGGGGCGGCCAGATGTCTTCGCGGTTCCAGGCGACGCCGAACCACTGGGTGGTCAGGCCGGGGGGTGGGAATTCGTAGGTGCGTTCTTCGGTCGTGAAGGCGTAGAGGAAGATGAGGAGGATCGGCAGGTGCAGGAACAAAAGCCCGCCGATGGCCGCGACCTTCAGACCGAGTGAGGCTTCAGAGCGCATCGAAAGCCCCCGCGCGTTTGGCAAGCGTCAGGTAGATCAGCATGATCAGGATCGGGACCACGGCGAAGGCGGCGGCCAGCGGGATGTTCCCGGCGGTGCCCTGCAACTGGTAGACGGCAAGGCCGATGAAGCGGGCAGAGTCGCCGACGATCTGGGGGATGATGTAGTCACCCAGCGTGAGCGAGAAGGTGAAGATCGACCCTGCGATGACGCCGGGAAGCGCCAGCGGCAGGATCACGGTGCGAAAGGTTTGCGACCGGGTGGCACCAAGGTCAGCCGAGGCTTCCAGCATGGTGGTGGGCACCCTCTCCAACGCGGCCTGCATCGGCAGGATCATGTAGGGCAGCCAGATGTAGACGAAGACAAGGAAGGTGCCGAAGGGCGAGGTGGACAGGGATGACCCCTCCAGCCCCGGGATCGACAGGATGCCGGTGATGATGAAGCCGGTGCCAGTGCCTTCAGCGGCCCAGCCAAGGATGCCCTCCTTGGCGAGGATCAGTTTCCAGGCGTAGACCTTGACCAGATAGCTGGACCACAAAGGCAGCATGACGCCAAGGTAGAAGGCCGCTTTCCACGGGCCCTTGGCGTAGCGGGCGGCGTAATAGGCGATGGGAAAGGCAAGGATGGCGCAGGTGAGGGTGACGGCGGCGGCCATGACCACGGTGCGCAGGATGATGTCGAGGTTCTGGGGGCGGAACAGCTCGGCATAGGTCTTGAGCGTGAACTCTTCCTTCACGACGCCGGAGAATTCGTCGATCGAGTAGAAGGACTGAAGGAGGAGGGCGGCGAGGGAGCCGAGGTAGACCACCCCTAACCAGAGCAGCGGCGGGGTGATGAGGAGGAGAAGGAGGAGGCCGGGGCGGCGCCAGAACAGCCCGGTCAGCCGGTCAGCAGGGCCACGGGGGCGAAGGATGGCGGAGGCGGTCATGGGCGCGCGCCCCGACCGTCAAAATCCTTGAAGAAAGGATTTTGGGCGCTTTGTTCCGGGCTGCGGTGCGGGTGGGGGGTGTGGGAGCCTCCGGCGGGGATATTTGGGGACAGAAAATGCTTGGCGTGGGAGGGAATTTTCTGTCTGGAAATATCCCGGGGGTGAGCCTGAAGGGCGAGGGGGCAGCGCCCCCTGCGCGGGCTGTTGGGGGCTGTGCGGGGGGGCATCACGCGCCCTCCATCAGGTGGAGGGCCTTTTGGTCAAAGGCGATGGCGGTCCGGTCTCCTTCGGCGGGGACGGGCAGGCCGGCGGGGACGAGGGCGGCGATTTCGGTGCCGTTGGCATCGAGCACGACGCGGGTGCCGGAGCCGAGATAGCGCAGCGCGGTCACGGTGCCGGTAATCGGGCCGGTGGCGGCAAGGCGGGTCGCTTCGGGGCGGAGGCTGGCCCATTGCGCCGGTCCGCCGAGGGCCTGCGTCATTTCGGGTGGCAGCACGTTGGAGGAGCCGACGAAATCAGCCACGAAGCGGGTGGCAGGGCGGTCGTAGATGTCTTGCGGGGTGCCGATCTGGGCGATGCGGCCTTCGTTGAAGACGGCAAGGTGATCGGCCATCGACAGCGCCTCGTGCTGGTCATGGGTCACGAAGACGAAGGTCAGGCCCAGCCGGTGCTGCAGAGCCTTCAGCTCATCCTGCATCGCCTCGCGCAGTTTCAGGTCAAGCGCGCCGAGGGGTTCATCCAGCAACAGGACGCGGGGTTCGTTCACCAAGGCCCGTGCAAGGGCCACGCGCTGGCGCTGGCCGCCGGACAGTTGCGCCGGTTTGCGGTCGCCGTAGCCGTCGAGTTTGACAAGGGCAAGCATGTCATCGGCCTTGGCATAGCGCTGGCTGCGGCCGACGCCCTTGACCATCAGCCCGTAAGCCACGTTGTCGCGCACGTTCAGGTGCGGAAACAGCGCGTAGTCCTGAAAGACGGTGTTGACGTTGCGCAGGTGGGGGGGCGTCGTCGACACATCCTCGCCAAAGATGCGGATCTGGCCGCCGGTGGGTTTCTCAAACCCCGAGATCAGCCGCAGGCAGGTGGTCTTGCCGGACCCGGACGGCCCGAGCATGGCAAAGAAACTGCCTTCGGCAATCGTCAGGTCCACCCGGTCAACGGCCTTTACCGGGCCGAAGTGGCGGGAGACGTTCTGGAATTCGACGGCAGCGTTCATGTTTGGGGATCAAGCCATCTGAAGGAGGCCCCCCTACCCCATCCCTCCCCCACAACGACGGGGGAGGGAGGCGCAGAGGTCAGCCGTCTGTGCGGGACGTGGGGTCAGGGTTGTCCCCCTGCCCGATGTGGGAAGGGGGGAAGGGTCGGCGGTCCTTAGCGGCCGCCGATCACGCCGATGTAGTCGGACACCCAGCGATAGTAGGGCACGCAGGCACCGTCACCCTGGCTGCAGTTCGACACCGGGGTGGTCCAGAAGCGGATCTTTTCAAAGTCATCCATGCCGTTCGCAGTGCAGGTTTCGGCCGTGGACATCCCGCGACCATCGGTGCAGGCGGCGGGCACGGCGGGGTTGGCGCCGAACCAGACCGCAAGGTCAGCCTGAAGGTTGGAGCTGAGCGAATGTTCCATCCACATGTAGGCACAGTTCGGGTTGGCCGCATCGACATGCATCATCGTGGTATCAGCCCAGCCCGTTGCGCCTTCCTGCGGGATCACCGACGCGATCGGCTGGTTGTCCGACTGCAACAGGTTGCGCTGGAATGGCCAGGAGCCGGAGGCGACCACGCCTTCGTTCTTGAAGTCGTCGATCTGGATGAAGGCATCGTGCCAGTAGCGGCTGACCAGCGTGCGCTGGGTGCGCAGCAGGTCAAGCGCTGCCTTGTACTGATCCTCATTCAGCTCATAGGGCGAGGTGATGCCGAGTTCCGGCTTGTGGAACATCAGGTACTGCGCGGCGTCGGCGATGTGGATCGGGCCGTCATAGGCCTGCACGCGGCCCTTGTTCGACTGGCCGTCGGGCAGTGTCATTTCCTCGAACACCACGTTCCACGAGGTTGGCGGTTCCTTGAACACCTCGGTGTTGTACATCAGGACGTTCGGTCCCCACATGTACGGCACGCCGTAGTGGACGCCGTCGACGGTGTGCCAGGGCGCGTCTTTCAGCCGTTCATCCACGGTGGACCAGGACGGGATCAGGTCGATATTGATAGGCTGGACGCGGTCCCCTGCGATGAGGCGAAGCGAGGCGTCGCCCGAGGCGGTGACAAGGTCAAAGCCGCCTTCGTTCATCAGGGCCACCATCTCGTCCGAGGTGTTGGCGGTCTTCACATTCACCTTGCAGCCCGAGGCGGCCTCGAACTTGGTAACCCAGTCGAATTCCTTCATCGTCTCGCCGCGCTCGATATAGCCGGCCCAGGCGACGATGTTCACCTGACCTTCGGCGGCGCCGATTTCGGTGACTTGGGCCAGAATCGGTGTTGCAGCAGTCAGTACAGCAAGCGTTGTAGTTCCCAAGAGTTTGAGGCGGTTCATGGCTGGCTCCCGTTGGTGTTGCTTATGAAATGGGTGCAGGGTGTCCGTTATTCCGGACCTGCTGTCAGCGTATGACAGGAATACGCTTTCGCAATACCAAAAAGCTGATCCAGACCATCGCTTTTTCCGATGTCACTGTGACATCCTGTGGGAAGGCCAACGGATCGAATCCGGCTTGCTGGAATGTCTGGGGAACTTTAGGTGGTGAATAGCTTAAGGGTGGATGCTGATGCCAAGCTTAGTGATGATTGCGCCAGCCCCTGTCATCGATGCCGACAATCGGTTGCAGTTGGACATCAAGTTTGTCGAAGGCATGCGGGTGACGCAGGCGATGTGGCCGGACCGCATCATTTGCGTGCTTCGGCGCGGGGCGGCAACCATCCCCTTCGGAGCCGAGTTCGATCGCGCCGATCTGCCCTTTGAACTGGTGGTCCTTGCCCCCGATGAACCGCTGGGCCCCGCGCATCTTGGGGGACATGACCTGATCTATGCTTCGGGCGATGATTTCCATTGTCTGCGACTGGCCGATTCGCTGCAGCCTGAACAGAAGATCGTCTATGTCATAGAATACACGCACGAAACGCGGATGCAGATCCTGTGGCTGGATCGGAGCCGCAGCATGATCCGGCGGTTGAGGGGTGCCGTCTGGTTGCTGCAGCAGGAGCGGCTGCGGCGAAAGGCTTTCCGTCGCGCGGACGGATTGCAGTCCAACGGCTATCCGGCGCATGACCTTTACGGACCGATGTGCCGTGACAGCCTGCTGTATCTTGACGGTCGAATGACGCCTGCACTGTTCGCCACCGAGACGGAAATGGCCGCGCGCGAGGCCTATCGAGCGGCTGGCGGCCCGCTGCGGTTGATTTTCTCGGGCCGACTGGAGCCGATGAAGGGTGCGCAGGATCTGGTGCCGGTGGCGCGACGGCTGCAGACACTGGGAGTTGACTTTACCCTTGATATCTTCGGGGTCGGGTCGCTGCGCGACGAGATTGCGTCCGGAATCCGCGCCTTGGGCGCGGATGGGCGGATAAGGTTGCATGCACCGGTGGACTTTGAAACCGGTCTGGTCCCGTTTACCCGGCAGAACGCTGACATCTTCGTCGGCTGCCATCGCCAGTCCGACCCGTCCTGCACCTATCTTGAGGCGATGGGCTGTGGCGTTGCCGTGGCAAGCTATGACAATCGCATGTGGAGCCGCCTGAATCAGGAGTCCGGCGCAGGATGGAGCGCGGCCTTGGGCAGTGTTGATGCACTGGCCGATCAAATCGCCGATGCCGCCCGTCGCCCGGACGAAATCACGTCGCGCAGCCGCAAGGCGTGGGCCTTTTCGAAGGCGCATGGGTTTCATGAGGAATTCCGGCTGCGGATGGAGCATTTGGCGCGCATCGCCGGCGGAGGTTGATCAGCCCGGCCGCATTATGGTGGAGCTTTGCGCCGAGCGGATGAAGCTGCTGGCTGGACCGGAAAGCGGGGCGCCCTTGCGCCAGGCGAGGCCGACATGCACCGTCGGCAGGTCGCCCGAGACATCGCGGATTTCGATCCGGTCGCCTTCAAGGCTCCATGGCCGGTAGACCAGCGATGGCAGGATCGCCAGACCCGCGCCGGTGGCGACAAGGGACCGTACCGCCTCGACGCTGCGGGTGCGGTAGGCGATTGCCGGCTTGACCGGCAGGGCCGCGGTGAGGCGGCGGGTGCTTTCCTCGATCTCGTCCACCATCAGCTGGATCATCGGCTGACCGGCCAATTCGTCCAGCGTGATGCTTTCCTGCTGGGCAAGCGGATGCCCGAGCGGCAGCCACAGCCGGTAGGGTGACACAAGCAGGGTTTCGACGTTCAGCGCCAAGCGGTCCTTGACTGAGGATGTCAGGAGGACGGCCACGTCCAGTTCGCCCCCGATCAGCAGGTGTTGGAGGTATTCGCCATTATCTTCGATCACGTTGAGGGTGATCTGCGGAAAGGCGCGGCGATAGCGGGCGAGGATGTCTGACAGGACATAGCCGGCGACAAGGCTGGTGACGCCAAGCGACAGGTGGCCTGTCGCGGCCTCGGCCTCGGTCTGGAAGGCACTGCGGGCCGAGGCGACGTCAGCCAGGATCTTGCTGGCGTGACGCAGGAAGGCCGAGCCCTTGTGCGTGATCAGAAGGCCGCGGGCCTGCCGGTCGAAGAGGGTGACGCCAAGATCATCCTCAAGACTGCGGATCGCTTCGGTGACCGACGACTGGCTGATCGACAGCGCCCGTGCGGCGCCGGTGACAGACCCGGCCTCGGCTGCGGCGACGAAGAATTGCAGTTGGCGAAGGGTGAAGGCCATGGGCTTTGGTCTGATCCTGCAGGACCCGGGGGGGCTTGGCCCGCCATGAGCCGCGATTGGGTCGGTCGGGGAAAGAGACAGTCGGGGAAAGGCGCTGGGCGGCGTGATCTTGTCGCGGCGTCAGGGCGGTGTCCAGCGGCGGCTGTCCAGTGCGACCCAGCCTTGGGGCAGGGCATCCGGGGGCGGGCCGTCATCCTGCCAGAACTGCAGGCGGATGTGGTCCGGCAGGGTTGGCGTGTCGGCAAGGGCGGCCACGGTCCAGACCAGATGAAAGCCATCTTCCAGCAGCCCTTCGGCGTAGAAGGCGATTTCTTCGGACTCCAGCGCCTCGCTTGGCGCAGCGGGCCAGCCGTCGGCACCACCCCAGAAGACCAGCGCCTCGATCTCCGGGCGTTTGCGGGCGAGGGCAGTGAGCGGGGCCAGAAAGAGCTCGATCGGGGTGGGGTCGGGTTTGCGCTGGGTCAAGGCCGGTATCCTTTGGATGGGGCATTGTCCGGGCTTGGTCAGGGCAAAGTCAATCTGGTGAATGGGGCAGCGTGGTGGGGGCAGCATGAAATATGAACTGCGGGCATGGCGGGTGGACGGAACGGGCAGCCGGGCCGTGGCGCATGGGGCCGAGGTGGCCTTGGGCACGGACCTTGCCGGTCGATCGGAGGCGATGAACCCGGTGGAATTGCTGCTATCGGCGCTGGCGGCCTGCATGATCAAGGGGGTGGAGCGGGTGTCCCCGATGCTCGACTTTGCCTTTGACGGGGTCGAAGTGCGGCTGGAGGCGGAGCGGCAGGATGCGCCGCCGAAGCTGGTTGCGATCACCTATGAGATCATCGTCAAGACCGATGAGCGGGGACCAAGGCTGGACCTTTTGCACCGCAATATCCTGAAATACGGCACGATTTCCAACACTCTGGCGGGTGCTGTGCCGTTGACCGGGATCATCCGGCGGGCGTGAGGGGGCGGAGTTTTGCAAAACTCCGGTCCGATTTCTTGGAAGAAATCGGGGTCTAGCGCCGGGTCATCGCGATGCGGATCAGGGCGCGTTCCATCACCGCCATGCCCGGCGCGCGGGAGGCGGAGCGAAGCGTAAGGTCGGTTTCCAGCAGCAGCGATACGGCGGTTTCCAAGGCGCGGCTGCCCCATTGCCCGGCCTGACGGCCCATGGCGTCCTTCTGCTTGAAGTTCACGCGGGCTTTCTGGATGCCGACGCCCGGACCTTGGGGGTCGCAGGCGGCGGCGTGCAGGATGCGGAAATGGCGCAGCGCGGCGATGCAGATCGTGACGGGCAGGGTGCCCTGCCCCTCTAACCGCCGGAAGAAGGGGCCGATGGCATCGGTCCGCGCCTCAGCCACGGCAGAGATCAGGTCATCCACCTCGGCCTCGATGGTGGCGGGAGCCATGGCGGCGACATCGGCGGGTGTCAGGGGTGAAGGGTCGCCCCATTTGTAAAGCGCGATCTTTTCCAGCGTCTGGCGGAAATCGCCGGGGTCCAGCGCGCGGGCGAGGGTGGTGAGGTCGGTCATCGCCTCACGGTCCAGATTGGTCAGGCCGGCCTTCTGCAATGCGGCCTCAATCTCTTCCCGACCGGGCGGTTCGTCATAAAGGCCGATGCAGATGGCGGTGGGATGCTTTTCGAACAGGGTCTTCAGCGCCGATTTGCCGGTCAGGTTGCCAGCCGTCACAACGATCTGCGCGTCGCCGGGTTTCCAGTTCTTCAGCGCGGTGGCGATGGTTTCGGTCAGCCCGTCGGTGGCGTCTTCCAGAAAGGCGACCCGCGGGCCGGGGAAGAAACCGGTGGCCTTGATCGCATCTAGCAGGAGGCTGCCATCCTTGCGCAGGTCGCCGCCAGACATGCGGGTCAGGCGCATTTCGCCCTCACCCTCCGGGCCGATCAGGGCGGCAATCGCCTCTTGCCGTTTCAGGGCCACGCGCATGGCGTCGGCGCCGAAGATCAAAAGCCCCGCACGTCCCGGATCGGGTTTGGCGCAATAGCGGCTGGCCTCAACCCCTTTCAGGATCATGGCAGGCTGGGGGAAACGGCGATCAGGCGGGCGGTGATCTGGTCGGCAAGGATGCGCATCAGGCGGTAGGCGGCATCTTCCTCGGCGGCCAGGCCGGCAACGGTGGATCCGGTGGCGGAATAGGCGGTGAAGCTTTGCACCCGTCCCCCGGCAAGGCGTTCCCCCGTGGCGCGGTCGGACAGGGTGTAGTCGATCACGCCTTTCAGGTTGTAGCGGGTGATGTCGTTTTCCGTGGTGATGCCGACGCCAACCGCTTCTGTCGTGATCGTATAGGCCAGATCGTAGCGGTGGTTTTCCGGCCGACCAAGGCGTTCCTCAAGCCGCTCCACCAGATCGAAGCCGTTCTTGTCGGTCGGGTCCTGCGCGCGCACGGTGCCGAGGAGCGCCGTTGCAGCGCCACCGGGCGCATAGGCAGGGGTGAAGCCGCAGGCGGCGAGGGCGAGCGGTGCCAGAAGGACGGCGCGGCGCGAAAGCGCCGCCCTCCCCCCTGTGTGGGGGAGGGATGGGGTGGGGGGACACCCGCGCCTTGGGAAGGTTTTGTCAGACGACGACATTGATGATGCGGCCCGGCACGACGATGATCTTCTTCACCGGCTGCCCGGCAAGGAACTTGATGACATCCTCATCCGCCAGCGCGAGCTTTTCAACCTCTGCCACGGGCATATCCTTTGGCACGCTGATTTCCGCCCGCCGTTTGCCGTTGATCTGAATCGGCAGGATGACCGTGTCATCGATCAGGAGCGCCGGGTCGGCCTTGGGCCACGGGGCCTGCGCGCAAAGCCCGGCACCGCCCTGAAAGGTCCAGATCGATTCTGCGATATGCGGGGTCATTGGCGACATGAGCTTTGCCAGTGTCCGGATCGCCTCTTTCATCGTGGCGGTGGAGGCGTTGGCCTTGGCGATGGTGTTGGTGAAGGCATAAAGGCTGGCGATGGCCTTGTTGAAGGCAAAGCCTTCGATGCCCTTCGTGACTTCGTCGATGGCCCGGGCCGTCGCTTTCGCCAGATCGCTGTCGCCCTCACCCTTGTGGTCGGCAGGCATGTCGCCAATGCGGGAACACAGCGCCCAGACGCGGCTGAGGTGCTTGAACGCGGCTTCGGCGCCCGAGGCTGTCCATTCCACATCGCGTTCGGGCGGGCTGTCGGACATGACAAACCAACGCGCGGTATCGGCGCCGAAACTGGCGATGATGTTCATCGGGTCGACGACGTTCTTCTTCGACTTCGACATCTTGGCCGAGGGGATCACTTCGACCAGCAGCCCCTCGTCGCTAAGGGCGCGGATCCAGGCGTCGACATCGTCGATCATGTCCACGGGTGGCGGCACGTTGCCGGGTACCACGATCCTGCGGTCGGCCACGTTGAAGACAGTCACGTCTTCCGGCAGGTGATAGACCGGGCGACCTTGCGCGTCGGTGGTCTTGTAGATCTCATGCGTCACCATGCCTTGGGTGAACAGCGCGTTGAACGGCTCAATCGCCCCAGCTGGCAGGTGGCCGGTCTTGTGCATCGCCCGGGCGAAGAAGCGGGAATAGAGGAGGTGCAGGATCGCATGCTCCACCCCGCCGATATATTGATCGACGTTCATCCAGTAGGCGGCATCTTCGGCCACGGTCGGCGTCGTGGCGCGGGGGGCGGTGAAGCGGGCGTAGTACCAGCTGCTGTCCACGAAAGTATCCATCGTGTCCGTCTCACGCCGGGCCTTGGCACCACACTTGGGGCAGGTGCAGTCGCGCCATGTGGGGTGGCGGTCCAGCGGGTTGCCGGGGATGTCGAAGCTGACATCGTAGGGCAGTTCGATGGGCAGGTTCTTCTTGTCCTCGGGCACGACCCCGCAGGTCGCGCAGTGGATCACCGGGATCGGGCAGCCCCAATAGCGCTGGCGGGACACGCCCCAGTCGCGCAGGCGGAACTTGGTGACGCCCTTGCCATAGCCGTTGGCCTCAGCATGGGCGATGGCGGTGGCCACCCCTTCATCGCCCGTCTGCACCGCAGCCCCGGCAAAGCCGCGGACATAGTGGACCTTTTCCGACTTCATCGGCACGAAAGCCTCGGCCAGCGACTCGTCCATGCCTTCGGCCAGAAACACCGGCTTGATCGGCAGCCGGTACTTGGTGGCAAAGTCAAAGTCGCGCTGGTCATGCGCCGGGCAGCCGAAGATCGCCCCGGTGCCGTAGTCCATCAGGATGAAGTTCGCGATCCAGACCGGGAGTTCCCATGTCGGATCAAGCGGATGCTTCACGCGGATACCCGTGTCATACCCGATCTTCTCGGCCGTCTCGATCTCTTCGGCGCTTGTGCCGCCCTTCCGGCATTCGGCCACGAAGGCCGCCACCGCTGGGTCACCCTCCAGCGCCTTGGCAAGCGGGTGATCGGCGGAAATCGCGGCGAAGCTGGCGCCCATCAGTGTGTCGGGGCGAGTGGTATAGACCTCCAGCGTCTCGAACCCGGCCGGAGCACCGACCGTATCGAAGGCAAACTGCAGGCCACGGGATTTCCCGATCCAGTTCGCCTGCATAAGGCGCACTTTCTCCGGCCAGTTGGTCAAACCGTCCAGCGCTGACAGCAATTCCTCGGAGTATTCGCTGATCTTGAAGAACCACTGCGTCAGCTCGCGCCGTTCGACCGCAGCGCCGGAGCGCCAGCCCTTGCCGTCGATCACCTGCTCATTCGCCAGAACCGTCATGTCGACCGGGTCCCAGTTGACCACCGCCGCCTTGCGATAGACCAGCCCCGCCTCCAGCATGTCGATGAACATCGCCTGTTGCTGGCCGTAATATTCCGGGTCGCAGGTCGCCAGTTCGCGTGACCAGTCGATGGACAGGCCAAGGGGCTTCATCTGCGCCTTCATGTCGGCGATGTTGCCGTAGGTCCAGTCCTTCGGATGGCCGCCCCGTTCCATCGCGGCGTTTTCGGCGGGCATGCCGAAGGCGTCCCAGCCCATCGGATGCAGCACCGAAAACCCCTGCGCCAGCTTGGTGCGGGCCACCACGTCGCCCATGGTATAGTTGCGGACGTGCCCCATGTGGATGCGCCCGGACGGATAGGGGAACATCTCCAGCACATAGTACTTTGGCTTGGCCGGATCGCGCTGCGCGGTGAAGGCCCCCGCTGCATCCCAGGCCTGCTGCCACTTGGGTTCGATCACCGATGGGTCATAGCGCGACATTCTGGGGCCTCATGCAGGGTTGAGCGGCGGAATTACACCGCAGCAAAAGGAAAGGTCCACCCCATCCTTTCTCTTCACCAAATATCCCGGGGGTGCGGGGGCTGGCCCCCGCTGCCGTCATCAAAGATTGCTGTCGCGCACCCGAAGCTGGCGGGCGCGGGTCAGGATCGCATCTTCGATCGCGCGGACGGTTTCCGGTGCCACGGAGCCACCACCCTGCGACTGGAGGGCCACCTTCAGGCTGCGCGCGTCAAGGGCCGGGTCCTGCACATAGACGGTAGCGCGGTAGGCGCGGCCCCCGCCCGGCGGGCGGCCATAGCCGGTGGTGAACACGCCGGTGAACGGGTCGACCGATTCGACCGGCAGGAAGTTCAGCACTTCAAGGCTGGCCTGCCAGATATACTTGTTCACTTCGACGGTCGTGTTCGGATCATCAGCGTTGGAGAACAGGCTCCAGATCGTGTTGCGGCCGGTCCGGGTTCCCGTCTGGCGGATTTCGTTCGTGGGGGCGGCGCGCCGTTCTTCATCGGCCTTTGCGGCAGCAAGCTGCTCATCGGTTTGAGGGGCGCGGCGGAACAACCCACTGTCACCGCTCGCAAAGCCACCTCCGCAGGCAGACAGCGTCACGGCCAGCCCCGCTGCAAGCGTCATCCGTGCAAGTTGCTGCAAGATCATCTGGCCATCCTCAGTTCCCGTGTTCGTTGTCTAACTGAGCGTCCAAGGCCTGCCAAGGCCTTTCGATATTCTGTGCCGCGCTGGGCCCGCGCGCGGGGCGTGCAAAGCGGGGAATCCTGACCTGTGGCTTTAGTGCACCAACTGAACGCCGTTTTATGCCGCTCTTCCTGTTGCCGTTGCAATCGGGGGCGTCTGGGGCGAAAACCACGCCATTCCACTGCGGATTCCCCTGCGGCGGGCCTACCTTGAAGAAAGAGGGAACAACATGAAAAGAATGCTTCTCGCAACCACCGTGCTGGCTCTGACCGCACCGATGGCTGTCGCAGAGATCAGCTTCTCGGGTTACGGGCGGTTCGGTCTTAACTACAACTCGGACGCCGTGTTCAACGAGAGCCAGATCGACATGCGCATGCGCATCAACATCGACGGCTCGGTTGAAACCGACTCGGGCATCACCTTCGGTGGTCGCATCCGTCTGCAGTACGACGAAAACACCGTCAGCGATAACGATTCCGACGGTCTCGTTTCCAATGACCGCGCTGGCGCTCAGCTGAGCCCGGCCATGCTGTACGCAACCGGTTTCGGCGTCCGTGTGGAAGTTGGTAACGCCAACACCGCTTATGACTCCGTCGCTCTGATGTACAACTCGGAAATCGGTTACCTTGACCGTGGCTTCGGCGATCCGAACGGCAACTACTTCAGCTTCAACTCGACCCCCTACGGTTCCGAAGAAATCAACCGCATGGGTCTGTTCGTCAGCTACTCGGCTGGTGGCTTCAACGGTCGTATCTCGCTCGTCGACCCGGACCAGACCGGTGCCGTGATTGACGAAGAAGAACTGTCGCTGTCGGTTGACTACGCCTTCGGTCAGGCGACCGTTGCCGCTGCCTACGTCGACAACGCTGCTGGCGTTGAAAATGCTCAGGCTCTGTTCCTCGGCGCTGAATACGCTATCAGCGACGCTGCCAACATCGGCCTGCTGTACTTCGACTACGACGAAGACCTGGATGCCAACGACTCCGTCCGTGTGACCCTCTATGGTAACTACACGATGGATGCGATCACCTTCAAAGGCTACGTCGCAACCGACGACCAAGACGGTCTGGCCAACGACACCGCTTACGGCCTCGGCGTTGACTACGACCTCGGCGGCGCTCGCCTCTCGGGCGACATCCACCGCAGCTACGCCGAAGAGACCATCGCCGGTCTGGGCGTTCGCTTCGACTTCTAATCCTTCGGGATCCTTCTTTCGGAGAGAGCGGGCCTTGTGCCCGCTCTTTTCTTTTTGCGGCAGGGGGCTAGGGTCTGCCCGAAAGATGGGGGGACAGCATGGCACTGGCAGAGATCACGGCACGGATACGCGCGGCTGAAGCTGCGGCAGGGCGGGCGGTGGGGTCGGTCCAACTGATCGCCGTGTCAAAGGTGCAGCCGCTGGAGCGTGTAGTTGCGGTGCTGGACGCCGGGCACCGCCTGTTCGGCGAAAACTATGTGCAAGAGGCGGCGTCGAAATGGCCTGACCTGCGCGCCCGCTTTGGCCCGGTTCAGGTGCATATGATCGGCCCCTTGCAGACCAACAAGGCCAAACTCGCGCTGGACCTGTTCGACGCGATCCACACGCTGGACCGCCCTTCGCTGGCGCAAAAGCTGGCGGCCCTTGCCCAGGCGCGCGGTTCCTGCCCTGACCTGTTCGTGCAGGTGAACACGGGCGAAGAACCGCAGAAGGCCGGCGTCCTGCCCGCCGATCTGGCCGGGTTCCTGAAGGATTGCCGGGCGCTGGACTTGTCGCCCAAGGGGCTGATGTGCATCCCGCCCGAGGGCGAAGACTCCACCCCCCATTTCGCGATGCTGGCCGGGATGGCGGCGGATCACGGGCTGACCGGCCTGTCGATGGGGATGAGCGGGGATTTCGAAGCCGCGATTGCCCATGGCGCCACCCATGTCCGCGTGGGCAGTGCGATCTTCGGCGCGCGGGCCTATCCGGCCTGAGGCAGGCACAGGGTCAGCCCGGCGGGCAGCACCAAGGGCGCGCCAAGGGCGTATAGCGTGGCGACAAGGCTTGCTTCCCCCCGCAGGGTGACGCTGATCGGCCCGGCGCTGACCACCGACACCCCGGCTGGCAGGGCGCTGACGAAGCCGTCAGGCGGAAACATCACCAGCGCCGCCGGAGCCTCACCCCCCAGCCGCATGACCAGCGCCAGAGTGCCGATCCAGCCAAGGGCGACCAGTGGCAGGGCCGCAAGCCAGCGCCAGTCAATAATCATGGATATGTTCCAGCGCGCCTTGCGGCAGGGCGTTCAGGGTTGCGGCAAGGTCGCTGACCGGGACCAGCACTAGATGCCGGAACCCCGGGTTGCCCTGCCGGGGGAAGGAATGGATCGCGGCATCGGCTGTGAGCTGATCGGTGATGATGGTGAACAGGATATCGTCATTCCCGGCGATTTCGGTGAACCGGCCACCCGCAGCGGCGATGGTTGCCGCCAGTTTGGTAAAGGCGCGGTAGCGGGGGGCTTCGATGACAATGCCCTCCGGCAGGGTTTCGATCACCTGAACATCGGGAAGGGCGGCGAGCGTCGTTTCCGGCAGATCGCTTACCACCGCCCGCAGCCGCAGCTGGTCTTCCCCCACCGCAGCCACGGCGGCGGCAATCACTTGCGCATAGGCTGCCTTGGCCCAGTATTCCGCGCCAAGGGCAAAGCGTCGCTCTCTGTCGCGCAGGCTGTCGGTGGCTTGCGTGTCAAGTTCGGCGGCATCGCGCGGGAAGTCCCATTTGTACCACGGGGTTTGCTGCAGGAAGACCGCATAGTCAGCGGCCTGCCGGGCGGACAGATCATCCAAAGGCGCGCGGGTGTCGCCCCGGATCAGGGTGAAGATGCGGCCGATGGTTTCCTCATATGCGGCCTTGGCCAAAAGCTCGGCGGTGAAGCTGACACCGATGGTGTAGACCATCTGCTTGGTTTCCCAAGGGAAACCGCCGTGGGGACCCGAGGCCTGCGACAAGGCGCAGGTCGATGACCAGAAGCCCGCGATGGCGGAGAGGAAGCCATAGTCATGCGGGTCGGCGGTGCGGATGACTTCGCCGTAGTCGGCATAGGCATGGACGATATGCCATTCCGGGTAGGTCAGCAGCGTGCGACCTTCCGGGCGCTGCCAGTCAGGCCCGACAAGGGGGGTATGGGCCACAGCCACGCCGGCCGGGCGGCACATCGTTTCGACATAGGCGACGGGGGACAGCAGGCCAAGGACAAGCACCACGACCAGCAGGACAAGGCGACCGGTCCAGCGCAGAAGGACCCTCACCGCTTGAACCCGATGTAAAGCGCGAAGCCGCCCAGCAGCAGGTGGGGCACGGAAGACAGGAATTTCAGCGTGTAGGAGATGTCGAGGACCCCCCAAGTGAAGATGCCAAGGTCAAGAAAGCCGGACCCCGCATAGGTGCCCAGAAGCCCGTCAAGGAAGTAAAGCGCGCCGAACAGGATCAGGAACATCCGCGACGCCCTGGTTGACAGGACCCCTGCCACCAAAGCCCAGAGAGCCGAGGCAATGTGCAGCGCGTCGTCATAGATATCCAGCGCGAAGATTCCGAAGGTGCGGCCTTCGGCATCGACGATCCCGGGGATCGGCAGATAGTTCAGCGAGGCGACCAGCGCCAGGATGACGGCATAGGCGAAGGCGGTTTTGCGGTGCAGGGTCAATAGACGAATCCCTTATCCAGATAGGTGTCCCAAAGGGCGTTTCTCAGGCGAAGCTTCGGGTCGACCTGCAGCTTCACCTTCAGGAAATCCAGCGACCGGCCATAGCAGCGGCGAAACTGGTCCGGTGTCGCATGCAGCCGGTAGGGCAGGTAATAACTGCCGCCGATGGCCAGAACGGCCTCGATCAGCTCTTGCGTCATCCGGGTCATGTCAGCCTCGGCCCGCGCGGTCATCTCTTGGCTGAACAGCAGGACCGAGGCGATGCGCGGACCGTCTGGCGCGTAGCTGAGCAGCGCGGTCGGGTCTTGGGCGACATAGCGCAGGGTGATATTGAGAAGCTCTTGATAGCTGCCGGGGATGATCGCCTTGGCGGCGGCGGCGAAGTCGGCAAAGCGGTCGGGGGCGACGAAGTATTCGTGCAGGATGTCAGTGCGGGTCGGGTCGCGGTCATCCAGGGTGATGACCGGTTCGTTCATCAAACTGGACCGGCTGGAAGCGCCCGCCAGCATCGCGCCGATGCCGGTTTCAATCCCCCAGCGGCGGCGCTTGATCCATTCATTGCCCGGCTGCGCCCGGAAGATCGCGCGTGAGGCTTTGGACAGGAAGCCAGACCCGCTGGCCGGGGGGATGTCACCAGCGACCGGGCGGTAGGTCACCAGCATGGCGTCGTCAAAGAACCCCTCGCGGTCGATGTTCAGGCGGCCGTACGCCATGGGGGTGGAGCCGTCGGCGATGGCGGTGAAGGCGGCGGCGAAATCGGCGGTGGGCATGGTCTGGAAGGTGGGTTCCAGTAGCTGGTTCGGGACTGCCTCAACCTCCAGTTCCGTGATCAGGCCGATCAGGCCGTAGCCGCCCATCGCGGCGGCGAAAAGGTCGGCGTTTTCGCTGCGCGAGGCGGTGACAAGGGTGCCGTCGGCCAGCAGCATCTGGACGGAGCGCACGGTTGATCCCATGGGGCCATACGGCATCGGCCAGCCATGCGCGCCGACAGAGAAGGTGGAGGCAACACCGAAATCGGCGTTGGATTGCATGACCTTGGGCGACAGCCCAAGCGGGTCGAGCGCGGTGATCACCTGATGCCAGCGGGTGCCGGCCTGCACGCGGTAAGTCTCCCCCTCAACCAGGATCGAGGGCGTGTCGAAGGTGATTGCGTGGCCGTCGCGGGGAATGGCCTGACCCCCCATCGAATGGCGTGCCGCGCCGATGCTGACGGGGCGATCCTCCGCCTCGGCGGCGCGCAGTTCGGCCCGGAGCGTGGCAATCAGGGCATCGCCCGGCGGGTCCTTGATGATGATGTGCTTGAAGATCGGTGTTTCCGACAGCAGCGAGGCGTCGTTCAACGTGGTCTCACCGCCTGCAGGGGCGACAATCGCCACCCCGTCGAGCGAGGGGTTCGCCGCCCCCATCCAACGGCTGCCAGCCACGCCCACCGCTGCCCCGGCCCCAAACAGCGCCGCCCGTCTTGTCAGCGCCATGCGGCACCCTTTTCATTGTCCCAAGGCGCAGAATGGCGCGGCGCGCATGAGGCGTCCAGTCAGCATTTCCGGACGGGGAAGGCGGAGTTTTTGAAAACTCCGCACCGGAGCCTTCGAAGGCTCCGGTCCGATTTCTTTGAAGAAATCGGCGTCAGGTCAGCCAGACGCGGGCATAGGGCGGCAGGACGATCTGGCCGGCATGGGTTTCCACGCGCTGATCCGACAGCATGTCATGCATGGCCGTGACCCCAAGTGCGCGGGCCGATGCTTCGCTGATGTGCTGCCAGCGTTCGGTGAAGTTGAACAGGCCCAGCAGCGTTCCGGTCGGCGCAAGCCGCTGGAAGGCCAGCACGGCATCGTTGCCTGCAGCAACGACCCGGATCGGCACCGCCGCATGCAGCGCAGGCGTGGCGGCGCGGCGGGCAAGGATCTGCTTGGTCGCCCAGAAGACCCGGGCAGCGGGGGTGTCGCCGGAATGGCGCCCCTCGGCCCGTGCCCACTCCATCTGCGGACGGTGGATCCAGCGGCTGTCATGGGCATGGTCCGGGTTGGCCAGATAGCCATGGTCGTTGGGCAGTGCCAGCTCATCCCCCATGTAAATCAGCGGGATGCCGCCCCAGGCCGCGATCAGGGCATGGCCCAGCAGGATGCGTTGCACGGCCATTTCCACCCCTGCGACGTCCCCGGCCGCCTCGGCCAGTTCAAGCCCGGCAAGCGAGGCGAAGCTGCCCGAGATGCGCTTGTCGCCTGTCGCCTCGTTGAACTGGAAGAGCGCACCCTTGGCGAAGGAGCCGGGAAAGCTGCCTTCGAAGAAATCCGACAGGAAGTTGCGATGGCCGTGGCCCGAGGCACCGACGGCGGCGGCATCCTCATCCGTGATCGCCCAGCCGATATCGTCATGGCAGCGGATGTAGGTGGCATAGGTGGCATTGGTCAGCCTGTCGGGGAAATGCGTCGCCAGCACATGTGTCATTAGACGCGTGTCGCGGGTGGCAAGGGCTGACCAGAACTGCACCATCAGGCTGTTGTGGTAGGCAAGGTTCGCAACCTTCCCGTCATGCCGCCCGCGACCAAGGTAGGGCAGCATTTCGGCGGGGGCGACGATCGCCTCGGCCAGGTGCAGAACGGCGGCGCTGGCAATCCGGCTGCAGGCGCGCAGGGCTTGCAGCAGCATATGAACCTCGGGCTCTGACTGGCAGCGGGTGCCCATCCGCTTCCACATGAAGGCGACGGCGTCCAGCCGCAGCACATCGACGCCCTTGTTGGCAAGGAACAGCATCACCTCGACGATTTCCAGAAACACCTGAGGGTTGGCCCAGTTCAGGTCCCACTGGTGTTCGTTGAAGGTGGTCCAGACCCATTTGCCGAAGTCCGGATAATGGGTGAAATTTCCCGGCGCGTTGTCGGGGAAAACCTCGACCAACGTCTGTTCGTACTGGTTGGGCAGATCGGGCGAGTCGAACATCAGGTAGTAGTCCTGATAGGCGGCGTCGCCCTTCGCGGCCTTCTTCGCCCAGGCGTGCTCTTTCGCGGTGTGGTTCAGCACCAGATCGACGCACAGGGAAATGCCGCGTTCGCGTAATGCGCGGCTGACGGCTTCGAAGTCGGCCATCGTGCCGAAGGCGGGGTTGATCTGGCGGTAGTCCATCACCGAATAGCCGCCGTCGCTGTCGCCGGGGCGGGGCTTCAGGCAGGGCATCAGATGGACATAGGTGATGCCAAGGTCCTCAAGGTAATCCAGCTTGTCGAGAATGCCTTGCAGCGTGCCGTTGAAGCGGTCGATGTAGAAAACATAGCCCGCCATGCCCGGACGCTGGAACCAGTCGGGTTCAAGGTCGCGCTGCAGATCAAGGCGCTTGAGGTCGTCAGGCCGATCCGCCCAGCCCTTGCGCAGGGCCTTGACCAGCCTTTCGCGGAAGGCGGGATAGTCGGGGCGGGCGCCATAAAGGCCCTCAAGCATCGGGAAGAGGTCAGGCGCGGACCGGGCCAGCCGCAGATCGAAGATGTCGTCATCCGCGCTGGACGGCGTTCTGGCCATGGCTGTCCTCCCCTTTTGGACAGATTAGGTGGTCCAAAGCGGTTTGGAAAGGGGTCTGCCAGTGTGCCAGAAGGGGGAAGGGGCGGATGGTCAGAGCCGGATCACTAGCCGCGTCTGGAGGGTGATGCGCGGGGCGATCCAGTGCAGGGCGCGGCGGGACAGGGCAACGCAGCCTGCCGTGGGCGCGCCTGGGCGACGCCATTGGTGGATGAAGATGGCCGAACCCCGGCCCGGGTCGGCATGCGGCCAGTTCCAGTCGGTGATCAGGATCAGGTCATACATCGGGTCGGCCCGGCGCAGGCGTTCATGGCTGAACCCGTGCGGCGCGCGGACCATCAGGTTGTAGTCTTCATCCCGCGGATCGTCAGACCACAGGTCAGACGGCCCGATCGGCAGCGCCCAATCCGCCGGGCGGGCCATCCGGTCCGGGCGGTACAGCATGCCAACCAGCCGGTGCACCCCGGCGGGCGTGGCCCCGTCGCCTTCGCGCTTGCGTGCGGCGGGAACAACCCCGCCGCGCCCCAGCGTGCAGGCAAAGCGGCGGCCCATGAAGCGCACGCCCATCGGAGTGACGACCAGATCTTCCCGCTTCACAGAAGATGCCCCGATTTCGCGGCCTTGGTGGCCAGATAGGCGCTGTTTTCGGCGGTCATCCCTACCTTCAGCGGCACACGTTCGGTCACATGCAGGCCGCAGCCTTCCATCATCGCCAGTTTCTTCGGGTTGTTCGTCATCAGCCGTACGGCGGAGAACCCCATCTTGCGCAGGATCTCGGCCCCCAGCCGGAAATCACGCTCGTCATCTTCAAAGCCAAGCCGGTGGTTCGCCTCGACCGTGTCAAAGCCCTGATCCTGCAAGGAATAGGCGCGCATCTTGTTGGCCAGCCCGATCCCCCGACCTTCCTGGTTGAGGTAGAGGAGCACCCCCGCCCCTTCCTCACCCATCTGCGCCAGTGCCGCGCGAAGCTGTGGGCCGCAGTCGCATTTCAGGCTTCCCAGCACGTCGCCGGTAAAGCAGGCCGAATGCAGCCGGGCCAGCACCGGTGCCGCGCGGTCCGGCTTGCCGATCTCAATGGCGTAATGCTCTTCGCCACCGTCATCCGGGCGGAAGATGTGGACGCGCCCGGCGCTGGAGGCGACCAGCGGCACCCGGGCAGACACCACCTCGGCCATGGGCGACAGGGCGGCAAGGACGGGGGTGATGTCGTCCAGCGCCAGCAGGGTCAGGCCGCTGTCCTGCGCCAGTTGCAACGGATGGACCACCGGCACGACCAGCACGGCCGGCAGCAGATGCGCCGACTTCGCCAGCGCAAGGGCGGCGCGGTGCAGGTCGGCAGGCCCGTCCCGCAGGGATTGCAGCGGCCCCTTCATCGGGGCGCGCAGATCATCCGCCGGGTCGGCAACAGACCGCAGCCACGGCAAGCCGGCATCGGCGGGCAGGACAATGCGGGCAAGATCCCCGTCATAGGCGCGCGCCTTCAGCGTTTCCGCCCGCCGTGCCGTGATGGCCAGAACGGGCGTGCCAAAGCCCCGCAGGTCGGCAAGGCGCGAAGGCTCCAGCGCCTCGACCGCGACGACCATTGCGGCAGATCCGGCCATGCACAGCACCACAGGCACGCCCATGCGCAGATCGCCCCGGGCGCGGGTCAGCCGTTCGGTGGTGGTGAGGGTCAGTGTCATGCCTCCTCTCATACCCCCGGGGTTACGGAATTGAAACATTGACCGGCTGTGCGACACGACCGCGTGAGGTTTTCGTTGCAATCCTTGAAGGGGCCGTGATCGGGGCGCATGTCACCAGACAGAAGCAGTGGAGGCACTCATGGCCGGACTTCGGAAAATCCTGTTGGTGGACGACGACGACGACCTGCGCGAGGCGTTGAGCGAGCAGTTGGTTCTGACTGAAGATTTCGATGTGTTCGAAGCCCGCACGGGTGCCGAGGGCATGGAAAAGGCCAAGGCCGGGCTGTTTGACCTCGTGATCCTGGACGTGGGCCTGCCGGATACCGACGGGCGCGAGTTGTGCCGCCGGATGCGCAAGGGCGGCGTGAAATGCCCGATCCTGATGCTGACTGGGCACGACACCGACAGCGACACGATCCTTGGGCTTGACGCCGGTGCCAATGACTATGTGACCAAGCCGTTCAAGTTCCCGGTCCTGCTGGCCCGCATCCGCGCCCAGCTGCGCACGCATGAACAGTCTGAGGATGCGATTTTCCAGATGGGTCCCTATACCTTCAAGCCGGCGCAAAAGATGCTGGTGGACGAGAAGGACAAGAAGATCCGCCTGACGGAAAAGGAAACGAACATCCTGAAGTTCCTGTACCGCGCCAGCCAAAGCGTGGTCGCCCGGGACGTCCTGCTGCACGAGGTCTGGGGCTATAACGCGGGGGTCACCACCCACACGCTGGAAACCCACATTTACCGCCTGCGCCAGAAGATCGAGCCCGATCCATCGAACGCGCGGATTCTTGTCACGGAAAGCGGGGGTTACCGGTTGGTCGCCTGAAGCGCGCCGGGTTCTGTTGCGCGGTAGCCGCAGTGTGTTGCGGCTGCCTTGCAACAGCCCAGAAATCTTGCGCATTGGGGCTTATTGTTGCCGGATTTGCTTGCTACCTTCATTTCATGCACAGGTTGTGCACCCAGTTCCCCTTGTCGCGTCGGGGTTATGGCGCGGCATCCTCCCTGTTGGACCTGGCCGGGCTTCTTGCCCGGCCTTTTTTTTCCAATGGGTTGACCAAAAGGGTCAACTCCGGGGGCAGTTGTTGCCGCATGCAGACCGCTCTGTTACCCAAGCGTGATGCGCTATGTGTTCGGTCTTCTGACAATCCTTGTCTTCGTGGTGGTGATCGGGCTGCTTGGCCTGAGACTGACCGCGATGCTGCGCGAGATCAGCATTCTTCCGGACAGCATCCCCGAAGAGGGGCGGATCGTCGAAACCGCGCTTGGCCCGATCTATGTCGAAGAGCTTGGTCCCGAGGATGGCCCGGTGGTCCTGCTGGTGCACGGCTCTGTCGGCTGGTCGCGGATGTGGCGCCCTACGCAAGTGGCACTGGCTGCCGAAGGCTATCGCACCGTGGCTTTCGACATGCCGCCGATGGGGTATTCCTTCCGCGATCCTGACGCCGACTACAGCCGCCAGACGCAAGGCGGGCGCATGCTGGCGCTGATCGCGGCGCTTGACGTGCGGCCGGTTGTCGTCGCGCATTCCTTTGGCGCGGGGCCAGCGGCTGAGGCGGCGATGGTTGACCCTGCCGCCATTGCCGGGCTGGTCGTCGTTTCCGGCGCGATCGGGCTGGAGGGGCGGGAAGGCGGCACCTTGCCCTGGCCGCTGGGCAACTCGTTCATGCGCGAACTGGCCGTGTCGGCCAGCGTGACCAATCCCTATGCAATGGGCCCCCTGCTGCGCCTTTTCCTCCATCGGAAAGAGGCCGCGACACCCGAAGTGATCGACATGCTGCTGGCACCCTCCCGGCGGCCCGGCACGACGACGGCGATTGCCGGTTGGCTGCCAAGCCTGCTGGTGCCGCCAACCGGCGCCTTGTCCACCCGGGCCGAGGGCTGGCAGGCGCTGGCCGTGCCGCTGGCCTTCCTCTGGGGCGACCGGGACACCGCCACGCCGCTGGCGCAGGGCGAAAGGCTGGCCGACCTGACCGGCGCGCCGCTTTCCATTCTGCCAGAGGTCGGCCATATTCCGCAGATCGAGGCGCCGGATGACTTTCAGGCGGCGCTCATCGCACTGCTTGCCGACCTGACGCCCCCGATCACAGCCCCTTGAGCCCCCCATGTCCTTTACCCTTGCCACCTGGAACATCAACTCTGTCCGCCTGCGCGAAGGTCTGGTGACCCGGTTGCTGGCCGAAGAAATGCCCGACATCCTGTGCCTGCAGGAATGCAAAAGCCCGGTCGAGATGATCCCCTTGGCGCAGTTTCAGGCGCTGGGCTACCGCTACATCGTGGCGCGGGGGCAGAAGGGTTACAACGGCGTGGCGATCCTGTCCAAGCTGCCCATCGTCGATGCCGGGGACAAGGACTTTGCCCAGCTTGGCCACGCGCGGCATGTGGCGGCGCGGCTGGAAAACGGGGTAACGATCCACAACACCTACGTCCCCGCGGGCGGCGATATCCCGGACCGCGAGGTGAACGTGAAGTTCGGGCAAAAGCTGGATTACCTGACCGAGATGCGGGATTTCTTCCGCTGGGAACGCCCCGACCGCGCCATTCTGGTCGGCGACCTGAACATCGCCCCGCGGGAAGATGACGTGTGGAATCACAAGGCCTTGCTGAAGATCGTCAGCCATACGCCCATCGAGGTCGATCATTTCAACGCGGTGATGGAGGCGGGCAACTGGCAGGACGTCACCCGCCACGATCTCCGCGAGGGCCGGCTTTACAGCTGGTGGAGCTACCGCGCCGCCGACTGGGACACCGCCGACAAGGGCCGCCGGCTGGACCATATCTGGGCCACCCCCGACATCCTGAACGCCAGCCACCAAAGCCGCATCCTGCGCCCAGTCCGGGGCTGGGACGGGCCAAGCGACCATGTGCCCGTGTTTGCGACGTTTGATTTGTGAAGTGCTAACCGCCATATGCTGTGATACACTGCGGCAAATGGCGGGGATGGGATGGCCAAGAACAGTGCCGAGAAGACCGTGGCACGGTCAAGAAAAAGCGGACTGGCTTCGAAGACTTTGATGGGTCGGGATGCCTCATCCGGTCAGTTTTTGGTCCGGAACCCGGAGGCTAAGTCCTATTTTGTATCCTATCAGGCGGTGTCAGGTGGCATTCCGTCGCGAGCGGTGCGGGTGTTGGAAGACAATGGCGTTTCCAAAGACGACATTCGTCAGATCATCCCTGACCGCACGCTCGAACGCCGGATCGCGTCGGGCGAAAACCTGAAGCTGGAAGAAGCTGACGGCCTTGCACGCCTACTTCGCGTCGTAACCATGGCGCGGCGCGTCTTTGGTGACAACGCCCTTGCGGACGAATGGCTGCGCAACCCGAACCCGGCTCTGGGCGATGCTATCCCGATAAGAATGGCCCGCACCGATCTTGGCGGGCGCGAGGTCGAGGCTGTGCTGGGCCGCATCGAACATGGGGTGTTCAGCTAAGTGCGCCTATGGCGGCTGACGAAACCTGAACACGCCCCCGGCCTTGATGGTGAGGGTGCACGGCTTTGGGGTGGGCGGTGGAACAGTCCAGGCCTGCCGATGGTTTATACCTCTTCTTCCCTTTCGCTTGCCGCGTTGGAGGTTCTGGTCCACCTGCCACCCATGATGCGCCGCAAAGGTGGGCTGCCACCATTTGTTGCCGTCGCAATCGACGTGCCCGACGAGCAAATTGCTGAAGCCGGCCTTGGGGTTGATCAGGACGAACAGTTTACTCGCGCTTTCGGGGACGCTTGGCTAAAGCAATCAGCAAGCGTTGGCATGAGTGTCCCAAGCAGGGTCATCCCGCTGGAACTCAACGTGCTTTTAAACCCCCGCCACCCCGCGATGGTCATGGTGAACGTAGTCCTCGCCCAACCCTTCGTCTTTGACGACCGTCTAGCTTACTGACCCGCCACCAGCGCCGCCATGATCGCCTTGGCGCTGGCGCTGTCCCATTCGGCGTCGCCGATAAGGCGGGCGACTTCATGGCCGTCGGGGTTCAGGATCACGGTCACCGGCAGACCCATCACGCCCATGCCCCGCGCAAGTTCCGATTTCGGATCGCGCAGGATCGGCAGCAGCTTGATCTCGGCCTCTGCAAAGAACTTCTCGATCCCGGTCACCGAGTTGCGCCCTGTCGCGACAGGCACGACGGCAATCTCGGGCATCGCCGCCTGCAGCCGGTCAAGCGAGGGCATCTCGTGCCGGCAGGGCGCGCACCATGTGGCCCAGAAGTTCAGGACCACCCATTTGCCACGATAATCGGCCAGCGCATGTTCGCCGTCCGTCGCATCCAGCAGCACCACCTCGGGCAGGGCCACAGGGTCGGTGTGCAGCGCCAGTTTCTTCATGTCGCCATCGCGCAGGGCTGACACGTCGGCTGCCGCCGCGTTTGCACCAAAGAGGAAGGCCGTGTAGAGGACGACCATAAATTTCCGCACGACATCCCTCCGAAGGCCAGTCCCCATGACCGAACGCCCTGACACCCCTTCCGCCAACCAGATGTGGGGCGGGCGCTTTGCCTCGGGGCCGGACGCGATCATGCAGGCGATAAACGCCTCTATCGGGTTCGACCAGCGGCTTTACGCACAGGATATCGCAGGCAGCCGGGCCCATGCCGCGATGTTGGCCGCACAGGGTATTCTGAGCAATAAGGACGCCGAGGCAATCGGGGAAGGGCTTCTCACGGTCTTGTCAGAGATTGAAACCGGAAACTTCCCGTTCCGGGTGGAGCTTGAGGATATCCACCTCAACATCGAATCCCGCTTGACCGAGATTGTGGGCGACGCGGGCAAGCGCCTGCACACCGCGCGCAGCCGGAATGACCAGGTGGCGGTGGACTTCCGGCTGTGGGTCCGCGACCAGTGCGACGCGGCGATTTCCGGGCTAACCGCGCTCATGCAGGCGTTTGTGACGCAGGCCGAGGCAGGGGCCGATTGGGTGATGCCGGGCTTCACCCACTTGCAGACCGCGCAGCCGGTGACCTGGGGGCACCACATGCTCGCCTATGTCGAGATGTTCGCGCGGGACCGCAGCCGGTTTGAAGATGCGCGGCGGCGGATGAACGAATGCCCCTTGGGGGCGGCGGCACTGGCGGGGACCAGCTTTCCAATTGACCGCGAGATGACCGCCAAGGCGCTGGGCTTTGACCGGCCGACGGCAAACAGCCTTGATTCGGTCAGTGACCGCGACTTCGCGCTGGAGTTTCTGGCCGCCTCCAGCATCACCGCGATGCACCTGAGCCGCTTTGCCGAAGAGCTGGTCATCTGGTCATCGGCCCAGTTCCGCTTTGTGCGCCTGTCGGACCGCTGGACCACCGGGTCTTCCATCATGCCGCAGAAGAAGAACCCCGACGCGGCGGAACTGCTGCGGGCCAAGCTGGGGCGGATTCTGGGGGCGACGGTGGCCCTGTTCACCATCATGAAGGGGCTGGCGCTGACCTATTCCAAGGACATGCAGGAAGACAAGGAACAGGTCTTCGACGCCGCCGACACACTGATGCTGGGCCTTGCCGCGATGACGGGCATGGTCGGCGACATGACCGCCAACCGCGAGACGTTGAAGACCGCCGCCGCCTCCGGCTTTTCCACCGCGACCGATCTGGCCGACTGGCTGGTGCGGGAACTGGGCCTGCCCTTCCGCGAGGCGCATCATGTGACCGGCACGCTGGTGGCGCTGGCCGAAAGCGCGGGCGTTGACCTGCCGGACCTGACGCTTTCGCAGATGCAAGGCGTGCATCCCGGCATCCGCGACGATGTGTTTGCCGTGCTGGGGGTCGAAAACTCGGTCCGCAGCCGGATGTCCTATGGCGGCACGGCCCCTGACCGGGTGCGCGAACAGGTGGCGCGCTGGAAGGCCGCTCTGGGGTGACGCCAAGGAACCCTTGTGCCGGTTTCCCGTACCTTGCGGGTCGCGGCCCGGGGTGGCACAGTCCCGTCCACTTCCCCTGACCTTGAGGTTGCAATGTCCCGCCTGATCCTTCTTGCCGCCTTGGCCCTTGCTGCTTGTGGCGTCGATGGTGACCCGCAGCCGCCGTCAAAGTCCGGCATCACCGTTTCGGGTGAAGCGCGGATTGGCGTGACGAATTGACACCGCTGCGGTTGGCCTTCCTTGCGCTGGCGATCTGGGGGGCGGTGCATCCGATGTACTGGTTCCTGCGCCATATGCGCGAAACCGGCACTGGCCTTGGGGGCCTGATCGACGCCTGGTATGTGAACGCCTCGACCACTGGCCTGACGTGGGACCTGACGATTGCCGCCATCGCCCTGACGGTCTGGGTGCTGGCCGAGGCGATTTCGCGCAAGGCGTGGTGGCATCTGGTGGCGATCCCCGCCACCTTCTGCATCGGGGTCAGCTGCGGGTTGCCGCTTTATCTGTTCCTGCGGTCCGGTCGGGCATCGGCGTAGCGGAGTTTTGCAAAACTCCGGTCCGATTTCTTTGAAGAAATCGGCACTTTGCACCAATGCAGCGCCCGGATATGACAGCGCGACGGTATCCGGGGGCGACGCATGGACCACTTCCTTTACAAGAACGGCGTTCTGCATGCCGAGGATGTGGCGATCCCCGATATCGCCGCCGCTGTGGGCACGCCGTTCTACGTCTATTCCACCGCCACGCTGACCCGGCACTATCACCTGTTCACCGAGGCGCTGAGCCCGCTGCCGCACCTTGTGTGCTTCGCGATCAAGTCGCTGTCCAACGTGGCCGTGCTGAAAACGCTGGGCAATCTGGGTGCCGGGATGGATGTGGTGTCCGCCGGGGAATACCTGCGCGCCAAGGCCGCTGGGGTACCCGGAGATCGGATCGTGTTTTCCGGCGTCGGCAAAACGCGGGACGAGATGCGGCTGGCCCTGACCGGCGGCATCCGCCAGTTCAACGTGGAATCGGAACCCGAGTTGCGGGCCTTGTCCGAGGTGGCGGTGAGCCTTGGTGTGACCGCGCCCATCACCATTCGCGTCAACCCGGATGTGGACGCAAAGACCCATGAAAAGATCGCCACGGGCAAGAAGGAAAACAAGTTCGGCATCCCCATCTCCCGCGCGTCCGAGGTCTATGCCGAAGCCGCCCGCCTGCCCGGCCTGCAGGTCATCGGGATCGACGTGCATATCGGCAGCCAGCTGACCGAGCTGGAGCCGTTCGAGCAGGCTTACCTCAAGGTCGCCGATCTGACCCGCCGCTTGCGCAGCGAAGGCCATACGATCACCCGGCTGGACCTTGGCGGCGGGCTGGGCATTCCCTATGCCCGGTCGAATGACGCGCCGCCCCTGCCCACCGACTACGGCGCCTTGATCAAGCGCACCGTGGGTGATCTGGGCTGCGAGATCGAGATTGAGCCCGGCCGTCTGATCAGTGGCAACGCGGGCATCCTCGTGTCGAAGGTCATCTATGTGAAAAACGGCGAAGGGCGGGATTTCCTGATCCTTGACGCCGCGATGAACGACCTTGTCCGCCCGTCGATGTACGGCGCGCACCATGACATCATTCCGGTGGCCGAACCCCCGGTCGCCGCGCCCACGCAGGAATTCGACGTGGTCGGCCCGGTCTGCGAAACCGGCGACACCTTCGCCAAGGGGCGTGATCTGCCGCTGGTGGCCGAGGGCGACCTTGTCGCCTTCCGCAGCGCTGGGGCCTATGGCGCGGTGATGGCATCGGAGTACAACACACGGCCGCTGATCCCCGAAGTGCTGGTCCATGGGGATCACTTCGCTGTCATCAGGGAAAGACCAACCTTTGACGAAATCCTGAACCGCGATACCATCCCTCCGTGGCTGTGACATCCCGTCGGGCCCAGAGGCAGCCCTGATGACCGGAACACCACCCCAACCACCCCTGAAATCGCTTGTCTGGCCGCTGCGCCTGACACTGACGGGGTTGTGGGCGGAACGGCTGGCACGCGCATTCTGGCCGCTTTGGTCGCTGATCTTGCTGGTCCTCGCCGCGCTGGCCTTCGGGCTGCAGGATCTGGGGCCGCTCCATTGGGCGCAGATCGGTGGCGGCGTGGCGGCACTTCTGGCGCTGGGCCTTGGCGTGCTGGGCTGGCGGCGGTTCGCCAAGCCGACGGTGGGCGATGCGCTGGTCCGGCTGGACAGCACCATGCCCGGCCGCCCCATCGCCACGCTGCTGGACACTCAGGCCATCGGCCGGAACGATCCCGCCTCCCTCGCCGTGTGGGAGGCGCACCGTGCCCGCATGACCGCCCGCGCCGCCATGGCGCAACCCGTGGCCCCCAACCTGCGCCTGTCGTCGCGCGATCCCTTCTCGCTGCGCTATGTCGCGTTGACGGCCTTCGTCATGGCGGTGCTGTTCGGGTCGTTCTGGCGTGTCACCTCGGTCGCCGGCCTTGCGCCCGGCGCGGCCGAGGCGATGCCGGGCGGACCAAGCTGGGAAGGCTGGGCGCAACCGCCCGCCTATACCGGCAAGCCGTCGCTCTACCTCAACGACATCACCGCGCCGGGGTTGGAACTTCCCACCGGCACCCGCCTGCAGATCCGGCTGTACGGGGCTGAGGGTGGGCTGACCGTCGCCCAGACCGTGGCCGATGCGTTGCCGCCCCCTCCGCCGCCCGTGGCAGATGAGGCGACGCCCGCCGCCGCCGTGCCCGATGGCATGGCCGGGGTGTTTGACCTGACCGTGAACCGCTCGGGCCGCCTTGCCATCGAAGGCCCGAACGGCCGGGAATGGGACGTGACCGCCCTGCCTGACGGCCTGCCCAGCATCGCCATCGCCGGTGAAATCGGGCGCGAGGCGGATGGCCGCTTTACCCAAGGGTTCACCGCCTCGGACGATTATGGCGTGGTCGCGGGCCGCGTCACCATCAGTCTGGACATGTCGCAGATCGACCGCCGCCATGGTCTGGTCCCAGACCCCGAACCGGTGGAACCTGTCACGCTTGACCTGCCGATGCCGCTGTCGGGCGAACGGACCGAGATCACCGAGACGCTGATCGACGACCTGTCGAAGCACGTCTTCGCCAACCTCCCGGTGACCATGGTCTTTGCCGCTGTCGATGCGGCGGGGCAAGAAGGCACCTCGGCCCCCCATGCCGTCACCTTGCCGGGCCGGCGTTTCTTTGACCCGCTTGCCGCCGCGCTGATCGAGATGCGGCGCGATATCCTGTGGAACCGGATCAACGCCCCCCGCGCCGGGCAGATCCTGAAGGCTGTCACTAACGCGCCCGAAGGCTTTATCCGCCATGACCGCGCGTTCATGCGCCTGCGGGTCCTGATGCGCGACCTTGAGGCGAAAGAGGCCAGCCTATCGGTCGAAGACCGTGACGCCATCGCCGAAGAGCTGTGGACGATTGCCCTGATGGTCGAGGAGGGGAACCTGCAATCCGCGCTTGACCGGCTGCAGCGCGCGCAGGACCGCCTGCAAGAGGCGATCGAAAACGGGGCCTCGCCCGAAGAAATCGACCAGCTGATGCGCGAAATGCAGCAGGCGTTGAACGAATACATGCGCGAACTGGCTGAAGAGGCGCAGCGCAATCCGGACGACCAGCAGCAGTCCGAGATGATGCAGGGCCAGATGATGTCTGGTGACCAGCTGCAGGAAATGCTGGATGAACTTCAGCGCCTGATGGAAGAGGGCAAGACGGCCGAAGCGGCGGAACTGATGGAGCAACTCCGCCAGCTGATGGAAAACATGCAGGTTGTGCAGGGCCAAAGCGGTCAGGGCCAAGGTCAGGGCCAGCCCGGTCAGCAAGGCATGCAGGATCTGGGCGAAACGCTGCGGGACCAGCAGGAACTGTCTGACGATGCCTACCGCGACATGCAGCGCGGCGAAGGTGGCCAGCAACCGGGCGAGCAGCCGGGTCAGGAAGGTGGCGAGCAGCCGGGCGAAGGTCAGGGCCAGCAGGACGGCGATCAGGCAGGCGAAGGCGGGCAGGGCACGCTGACCGACCGCCAGCGTGACTTGCGCCAACGGCTGGGTGACCTGCAGCAGGGTGATCTGCCGGGCGATGGCACCGAACAGGGCGAGGAAGGCCGCCGCAATCTGGACCGCGCGGGTCGCGCCATGGAAGAGGCCGAAGAGGCACTGCGCCGGGGCGATCTTGACGGCGCGCTTGACCGTCAGGCCGAAGCGATGGAGGCCATGCGCGACGGTCTGCAGGACTTTGGCGAAGCGCTGGCGCAGGAACAACGCGAACAGCGCGACGGGCAGGGCGGGCAGGAGTTTGGCAGCGCCGACCCCAACGGGCGTGATCCGCTGGGCCGTGAACCCGGCGACAGCGCGCGCATCGGGTCGGACCAGAACATGGTGCAGAACGACCCCAATGCCCGCGCGCAGGAACTTCTGGACGAAATCCGCCGCCGGTCAGGTGACCTTAGCCGGTCGGGCGAGGAACTGGATTACCTCAAGCGCCTCTTGCAGCTGTTCTGATCCCTTCCCGGCAAGCACGCCGGAATTTTCGAAAATTCCGGACCGGAGCCTTCAAAGGCTCCGGCGCGATTTCTTTGAAGAAATCGGCGACGCGGCACCCGGCGGTCGGTAAAGGGCCTGCGGCTTGCAGGCCCTGCCGTTCCGCGCCACAGTCTGCGGCATGAATGCAGCGCCCCTTCAGAACCGTCTCATCACCCTCGATCTGGCCCGCACGCTGGCCATCCTCTGCATGGTGGTCTTTCACTTCACCTTCGACCTCGCGCTGTTCGGGTACATCCCGTTCGACACGATGAGCCAGCCGTTCTGGTATTACTTCGCGCGGATGATTGCAGGCAGCTTCCTGTTCCTGTCCGGGGTCAGCCTGTGGCTGGCGCATGGCCAAGGCATCCGCTGGCCCGCCTTCTGGTGGCGGTTTGCCAAGGTGGCCGGTGGGGCCGCCCTTGTGACCATCGCCAGCATCTGGTTCGTTCCCGGCGGGACGATCCTGTTCGGCATCCTGCATGCCATCGCGGCGGCAAGCTTGCTTGGGCTGGTAGCGCTTCGGCTGCCATGGGTCGTGACCCTGTCCCTTGCCGCCGTGATCTTTGCCACGGCCTTTCTCTATCGCAGCCCGGCCTTCGATCCGATCTGGCTGGTCTGGACCGGACTTGGCGAAACCCGCCCGATGATGGGCGACTATGTCCCCTTGATCCCCTGGGCCGCCCCCGCGCTGGCGGGGGTCGCCTTTGCCAAGGCCCTGCGCGTCGACCAATGGCGCAGGGCGGCCCCCTCACGCGCCATGCGCCTGCTGGCCTTCCCCGGCCGCCACAGCCTGATCATCTATCTGATCCACCAGCCCATCCTGATCGGCCTGTTCAACGCCTGGGCGTCGGTTGCAAACGGCTGACCCCGCTTCCCCTTGGCCTGCCTTTGCGCTAAGCCCGTCCCCGCACTGCTACGGGAACCGCACAGATGAAATTCACCCTGTCCTGGCTGAAAGATCACCTTGAGACCGAGGCCACCGTTGACGCCCTGTCCGAGGCGCTGACCGACCTTGGGCTGGAGGTGGAGGGGATCGAAGACCCCACCACGCAGCTGGGTGCCTTCCGCATCTGCCGGGTGATCGAGGCTGTGCAGCACCCCAACGCCGACCGCCTGCGCGTCTGCCGGGTGGAGACCTATCCCGATGGCCCCGGTGGCCGGGTTGAGGAAGTGCAGGTCGTCTGCGGTGCGCCAAATGCCAAGACCGGGTTGGTCGGCGTTTTCGCGCCCCCGGGCACGCATGTTCCGGGCACGGGTGTGGATCTGAAACCCGGCAATATCCGCGGTGTGGACAGCAACGGGATGCTCTGTTCCGAACGCGAGTTGATGCTGTCGGACAACCACGACGGCATCATCGAACTGCCCGCCGACGCGCCGCTTGGTGTGCGCTACATCGACTATCGCGGGGTCAATGACCCGGTTGTCGAGATCAAGGTGACGCCAAACCGCCCCGACGCGCTGGGCGTCCATGGCATCGCCCGTGACCTTGCGGCACGCGGCCTTGGCACGCTGAAGCCGATCACTACCCCTGCCGTCACAGGACGCTTCCCCAACCCGATCAAGGTCACCATCGACCCCGCGCTGAAGGCCAAGGGCTGCCCCCATTTCGCTGGCCGCCTGATCCGGGGCGTGACAAACGGCCCCTCGCCTGACTGGATGCAGGCCCGTCTGAAGGGCATCGGCCTGCGCCCGATCTCGGCCCTTGTGGACATCACCAACTACTTCACCTTCGGCCTGAACCGCCCGCTGCACGTCTTTGATGCGGCCAAGATGAAGGGTGATCTGGCAATCCGCCCCGCCCGCGGCGGCGAAACCCTGCTGGCGCTGGACGGCAAGACCTATGCGCTGACCGAAGGCCAGATGGTCATCGCCGATGACCACGGCCCGGAATCGCTTGCCGGGATCATGGGCGGCGAGGCGTCCGGCTGCACGCCGGAAACCACCGACGTGTTCCTTGAATCCGCCTGGTGGGACCCGATCACCATCGCCGCCACTGGCCGCGCGCTGAAGATCAACTCCGACGCCCGCTACCGCTTTGAACGCGGCGTCGATCCGGCCTTCACCCGGCCGGGGCTGGAGCTTGCGACGCAGATGATCCTTGATCTTTGCGGTGGCGAGGCTGGTGAGGTCGTGCAGGACGGTGCCCCCGTGGACACCACCCGCGCCTACCGTCTTGACCCGGCCCGGGTTGTCAGCCTTGTCGGCATGGACATCCCGGAAGTCACCCAGCGCGCGACGCTGCAGGCCCTTGGCTTCACGCTGGACGGCAACATGGCGACCCCGCCCACTTGGCGGCCGGATGTGCTGGGCGAGGCGGACCTGATCGAAGAAGTCGCCCGCATCGCCAGCCTGACCAAGCTGCAAGGCGCGCCCATGGCCCGCAGCCTGCCGGGCGTGCCAAAGCCGATCCTGACGCCCCTGCAAGTGCGCGAACGCACCACGCGCCGCACCATCGCGGCTTTGGGTTACAACGAATGCGTGACCTACAGCTTCATCGACGCCAAGGCCGCAGCGCTGTTCGGCGGTGGCACCGATGCCGTCCGGGTCGACAACCCGATCTCCTCCGAGATGAGCCACCTGCGCCCAGACCTGCTGCCCGGCCTTCTGGCCGCCGCCGCCCGCAACCAAGCGCGCGGCTTCATGGACCTTGCACTGTTCGAGGTCGGCCCCGCCTTCAGCGGCGGCGAGCCGGGTGACCAGCATCTGCAGGCTGCAGGCCTACTGATCGGCGCTGCTGCCGCCCGCGATCCGCACGGGTCGCGCCGCATGGTAGATGTCTTCGACGCCAAGGCCGATGCCGAGGCGGTCCTTGCCGCGCTGGGTGCGCCCGCGCGCGCCCAGATCACGCGCAAGGCCGCGGAGTGGTGGCACCCCGGCAGGTCGGGTGTGATCAGCCTTGGCCCGAATGTCATGGCGACCTTTGGCGAAGTTCACCCCCGCATTTGCCAGGCGATGGATGTGAAAGGCCCCGCTGTCGCCTTCACTGTGCTGGTTGCGAACATTCCCGCACCCAAGGTCAAGACGCCAACCCGCCCAGCCCTTGCGATCAGTGACCTGCAAGCGGTGGACCGCGACTTTGCCTTTGTGGTGGACACGAAGGTTGAGGCGCTGACCGCCGTCAACGCAGCGCTTGGTGCCGACAAGGCCCTGATCGAAAGCGTGCGCGTCTTCGACCAGTTCACCGGCGACAAGGCCGAAGCGCAGATGGGCCCGGGCAAGAAGTCCATCGCCCTGACCGTGCGCCTGCAGCCATCCGAAAAGACCCTGACCGAGGCCGAGATCGAGGCCGTGTCGGCCAAGGTCATCGAGAAGGTAACCAAGGCAACCGGCGGCAGCCTGCGGGCCTGAAGCTTAGCGCAGGGAAGCAACCAGCCCTGCGTACCACTCCGCATGGCTGCCGGAATGGTTGGCCATGCCGGGTTTGGTCAAGCAACCCTTCGGATTGATATAGCTTGATATCACCCGCGCCGGCTCTTCACGCCAGGTCAGGTTGAAGGCTGCGCGTTTGGGAAAGAAGTACATGGCCGAGTATGGCAAATGGTCGTGGATCCACCAGGCCATCTCTCGCCAGTCGGCACCAGCCTCGTAGCGGTCGGCGAAAGAAGGAATCACAATGCAGGCGGTCGCTCCCATGCGGCCCTCGGCGTCGCGGCGGTCCCAGATGTGGCCAGCATAGTTGGCTTCGTTCGAGGCGCAGGAATACCCGGTCTTTCCAGCCTTCTGCTGCTCGCACCCAAAGCCGTTGACGGCCGGGCTTCTATAGGCCGACCGGATAGAGATGCGTCCGAACACGTCCTGCAGCGGCTCCAAAAGCTCGGTGCACAGGCGGGTGCCTGCGGCAATGGCAAGCTCTGGGTCGTCTGGGATATTCGGGATTCCATGCAGGTTGGCGATCTCGCTGTATAGAAAATCGCGCATGAAGAAAGACTTCGACAGGCGGGTCCGGCCAAAGTCGTCCAAGGCTGCAACAGATTTCAACGCCTTCACGGTCATCTCCTCCAGGCCGCTCATCGCGTGCCTTCGGCGCTCTTCGCTAAATCAGCGAGGAGTGCACGAAGTGCTTCGACGAGCAGCCCGTTACTTCTTCGCGCGCCAGGTGTTCATCCAGGCCCCGATCCGCCCAAAGAACCCCCGCGCCTCTTTCCGGGCGGCCTCGGCCCGGTCGCCCACGGCGTCGAACGTCTCGCCCACATCCGCCAGCGTCGGATCGACCATCCGCTCGCGGAACTGCAGCCACATGCGCCGGGCCATGACCACCAGGAAAGCAATGAAGGTCAACAGCAGGATATTGACCCAAGGGATCAGCGTGACATCCGGCCCCTCGACCGGAGTGATCTTGACCGCGTTGGGAAAGGCCGAAAGCAAGGGAATCCGCCAGCCGTAATGGGTGATCGCCACCCATTTCGGCGCGTCGCGGGTGGACCGCAGGTTCGTAGCCTCGGCCTGCAGGGTGCTGCTGTCCCACTTGAAGTAGGGCGGCCAGAACCAGCCGGTATCCTCGTTGCGGTAAACCATCACCGTGGAATCATCTTCGAAAACGGCGTCGATAAAGCGGATGTCGCGGGTCGTGCTGGTCTCGGCCCCGGTGCCGGTATCTTCGATCGAGTAGAAGATCCAGTTCGCCCCGATCTGCGTGATCCGGTTGCCGGTGTCGACCACCCGGACGATGTCACGCTGCGGCAGGGTGTAGTGCAGGAACAACCCCACAATCAGGACCGCCAGAATGCGCAGGCCCCATTTGATCTTGGTCCACATGGGCAGGTCCCTTCAGTGCCAGTTGATAAAGTAGATCGTGGTCAGAAAGCCGATGGTCGGAACCACATAGATAAGCCATAGCAGGCGCTTTTTCAGCCCCTTGTCATAGGCCTGCATCCCGGCCTCGATAAAGGCTGTCCGCTCGGCCGGCGGAATGCCCTCTTTCGAGGGGTCAGTGTCCCAGCCCTTTTCCAGCTTCTCGCGCCGGACGGACCGCGAATAGATGCTGGTCAGGAAGTAGATGATCGTCAGCGCCACATACATGACAAAGGCAAGTCGCAGCCAGCCCATTAGCGTCTTCCTCCCCATGGTCCCGAGACCGGGCCGCGCCCTGGCGTACGGGTCGGCTTTGGCCCGGCCGCCATTTCCGGCCGCTGCTGCTCATCCATCCCAGGTTCCGCCCCGAACAGCGCCGTGCGGGCACCTTCGCGGTCCACCTGATACTCCCGCGCCAGAAAATCCGCGACATAGGTTTTCTTGCGTTCGCTCCACGTCGCATATTGCGCGTAAAACAGCTCCTTGTGCACGATGTACATCTGCCGCACATCCATTGGCGCCAGTTCCGCCAGCAGCATGTTCACCAGATCGCGGTCCTTCCCCGCCTTGCCCCGCAGCGTATAGAAATACGCCGGGTGTTCGCTGTTGATCTTCGGCCAGGGCCCCCCGGCCTCCACCCAGCGCAGCAAGGCCGCCAGCCCCAGAAACTCCTCCGGCAGGGCGGAGCCAAGCCTGTAGGCCACCTTGCGCAATTCCGTCCGCCGCGCGTCGCCCACCTCGATCCCCAGCCGGTCCGCCGCATCAATCAGGATGAAGTCCATCTTCTGCCGCAGCACCGCCGCCGCATCCATCCCCCGCGCCTGCACGATGGGTTCGGCCAGCTGGTTCCGTTCCAGCCAGTCGGCAATCTGGTTGCGCAAGCTGAGGTCCATCACCTGCGGCACCGGCACCGTGCCCAGACTGCGCCAGTCCAATGAGGATATTGCCGCCGGGAACCGCACATCCCGGAAGATGTAGACCCCGCCGAAATGGCTGGTCCAGAAGTTCTGCTGCTCGAACGTCATCGCAGGCAGGCTGATCGGCACCCGCGTCACATCGCCGGTCTTTTTCGCCAGCCCGATCATCTCGGCCACCAGCACATCGTCGCGCCAGCCGTCGGGCTCCTGCCGGAAGCGGTCGATCAGCTTGGCCAGCTTCCCCGCATCCGCCACATGCCCGCCGATCGTATCCGCCTCGACCGTCACTTGCCTGATGTCGAACAGCTTGGCCGGCGTGTCCACCGAATAGACCGAGTTCTGCAGCTCCCCCGCCACCGCATCCCGCGCGGTCAGGGCAAAAAGCTGCGCCTCGTTGGTCTCGATGAACTGCGTCAGGATCCCCCGGCTGGTGGAGAACTTGATGTTGAGCAAAGGCGCATCCTTCTGCGCCGTGGTCAGGAGGATAAATTGCCGGTTCGCCCCGTTGGGGTTGAGGTAAAGGTCGTCGTTGAGTTCGTCACCAATCTCGGGCGAATAGCCGGACAGGTCGATGTGGAAATCGTCCAGCTTCGTCGTCTTGCCGGTAAGATGCTTGAGCGCGCGGTTGTAGCGTTCGACAAGGGCCGGGGAGGACACCTCGATCAGGTTGCCGAACATGAGGCCGCGTTGGATGAGGCGTTTCATGGCGCGTTACCTTCCAGCCGGGTGCCCCCCACCCCCATCCCCTCCCCACGAGGGGGAGGGGAGGCTCCGGGTTCAGCCGTCCCGCACAACGTCAAAGGATAGGAACCTCCCTCCCCCCTCGTGGGGGAGGGATGGGGTGGGGGGGCACCAGCAATAGTCGGATCGACGAGATGCTTGTCGCCGACGCCATCCCCAAGCGCCTTCGCTCCCCCTCGTGGGAAGGGGGTGGGGGGCACGCCCTCAGCTAAGGACTCGCCGTCAACCGCGTCGAAGATCACCTGCATCACCCCGTCGATATTCCCCGAAACCTCCGGATTCCAGAACCTCAGCACTCGAAACCCCTGCAAGGCCAACCACTCATCCCGCGCCACGTCCCGAGGCCCACCATGCCCACCGCCGTCAATCTCAACTACCACCCGCCGCCCCAGATCAGCGAAATCGGCAATGAACGGCCCGATGGGCGCTTGCCGCCGGAAATGCAGCCCCAGCATCCGGTTATATTCCCGCAACTTCACCCAGACTTTCCGCTCCTCTGGCGTCATCTCATGGCGCAGCTTGCGGGCCTTGGCGCGGGTGATGGGATGGATGCCAGTCATGCCTTGCGCCCCATGGCCAAGTCCCCCCACCCCAACCCTCCCCACAAGGGGGAGGGAGCGCTAAGCCGCCAACGACCAGCACCCACCCCAACCGAAGAAGCGCCTCCCCTCCCCCTCGTGGGGAGGGGCTGGGGGTGGGGGGCTGGGGAGGAGCCCACGATCAGGTTGGTGGACATGTGGCCGTGGTGGATGAGGGGTTTCATGAGGTTTCCCACAGTGTGTCCGCAGCCTTAGCCACTCCCCGGTCGCTGAGCTTAACCTCTTGAACGACAAGATCGATAACAGCGACACATCCCCTATTCTTCATTGCTTTTGTCACCCGTGATGGCTGCAAATGTGAAGATAAAGGCAATGAGGGCAAGAAACGCGCAAATGTAGGACGATAAGTACAGTAGTCCGGAGGCTCCACTGCCTCTGTTAGCTCCAGACGCCATTGCAGACACCAAGGCGAAGGGGACAACCAATGAAACTACCGCTCCCAGAAAATATGAGCGCACTATAGACCATCCCGAGTCTAGCATCACCGCCTTGACCATGCGCGCCCAAATGATCCCGCCAAGCACGGGTCCGCCAAGCAATGCAATTACACCGACGGTTTCTCCAATCATTCACCATCCACCATCTTCATCCCCAACCGGCGATTCATTTCCTGCGCCTTCACCAGCCAGACGAACCCCAACAAAGGCCCCCACAGCAGCGCGAACAGCGCCGAGCGGCCCAGGAAGAACCCCACCCGCTCAATCGGGTTACGCAGGACCTGCTCGTATACCCCTTCGTTGATTGACGCATAAAGTGCCGCCATCATCAGCGCGCCCACCGCATAGGCCACGACCGCTGTCTTGAGGGCCGCGAACGCCAGCGTGCGGTGCGACAGGTTGTTCTTGCCAGTGAACCAGCCGGGCAAGACAACCACCACCGCGCAAAGCAAGACGAGCGGCAGGACAGAGTTCCAGAGGTCCAGCGTCAGATGGTTGCTCACCCCTTCCCCCCCGACCGCCGCAGCTTCCAGATCACAGACCCAAGCGCGGCTCCGACCAGGAAACTGGCGATCCACATGATGCTCTCGCTGGTCATGTAGCCAAAGGCCGAGGCAACCCGGCCAGACCCATCAGGATTGACCCCCGGACTGACCTGAAAGAAGAACAGTACAAAGACCCCGACAAGCGCCGGGATCACCGCGAAAACGATCCCGCGGTTCGGCCCCCAGCGCAGACAGAGCAGCAATGCCACCACCAAGGGCAGGATGAAGTCAGCCACGAAAACCAAAGGGTTGTGCAGAACCGCTCCCATAGCTCACCCCTTCCCCTCCAGATACCGCCGCTTCGCCTCTTCCTGCCGCCCAAAATCCCGCACCATGCCCTGAATCGCCACCTCGTCCGACTTGTCCGCATAGCGGAACTCGCTGTCGGCGTAGCGGTTGATCTCCTGGATCACCATCTCCACCGAGATCGGGGTCATCAGCCCGCGGATCATCGCCAGCTTCTCGTCATAGGGCTTGAAGAGGAACAGGTCCGGCTCCTCCATCCACTCATCCGGCAGTTCAAAGTCCATCGCCCGGACCTTCACCGCATCGGTGATGTTCTTGATCGCCCGCCCTGTGAACCGCTCATCCGCCGTCTGGATCGCCTTCAGATAGGCCCCGATCTTGGCAATGGTGTCGAGCGGCCCGATGTCCTTCGCCACCTTCTCCCACACCGTCAAAAGCCCCGCCTCATGCGGCTTTGAATGCCCCTCAAAGCTGGCCGCCACAGCCTTCTTGATCTCCTGCGCGGCGAACAACTCATGCTCCCCAACCGGGATCGCATGGTTCTTGCCCAGCAGAAGGCTCAAAATATCAATGTAATCCTCCTTCGTCTGTGGCCCATCCACCAGAAACCGCGCTCCTGCCCGCTGGCGCAGGGCGTCGTCCACATTCTCCGGGTAGTTGGAGAACATCCCAAACGTGCAGTTCCCCCGCACCACCGTTCCGGCCCCCGCAAAGGCCTGCATGAAGACCGCCGTCACCTCCTGCTGGCCCGCGCTGGACTGCCGGTCCCCCCGCTTGCCCGCCACCTGGTCGATGTCGTCGATGGTCCCGAACCCAATGACCGAGGGATCCAGCACCGCATCAATGAACGCCTTGGCATTCTGCCCCGACTTGCCCTGATAGCTGTCGATCTGGTCGATGCTGAAGTTCTGGTAGCGGAACGGATAGCCCGCCACCTTGCAATAATCGTTCAGAAGCCCCGCCATCATCTGGATCAGCGTGGTCTTGCCCGTCCCCGGTTTCCCATCCCCCATGAAGGTGAAGATGAACCCGCCAAGCTCCGCAAATGGGTTCAGCCGGCGTTCGAAGTCATAGGCCATCAGCATCTTCGACAAGCGCAGGCTCTGATACTTCGCGATGTGGTTCCCCACCACCTCATGCGGCTTCTTGAAGGCCATGGCGATCACGCCGCCCTTCGCCGCCTTGGCCGGCTTGAAGCCTGAAAGCGTCAGCCCATCCGCCTCCACCTTCCACGACCCAGCCGTGAACACCGACGTCCGCGCCCCATTCTCGGCCCGGATCTGCACTTTCTTCATCAGCGCCTCGGCGAAGGCCGACACCACCGCCACCAGCTTCACATCATCCGTTGCCAGCGCCCCGATGTCCTGATCCAGCTCCCACAAGGCCCCCTGCAACGCCAGCGGGGCATTATCCGTCAGCACCTCCTCCACCTCGCCCAGCTCAACGGTGGAAGACCCGACATGTGGCGCGATCAGATAGGCCAGCGCATTGCCGAAGGTGAACAGCACCACCAGCGCCTCACCGGCCAGCAACTCCCCGAACTCCCCGCGCTTGGGCTCCGGCACCCGCCCCTCAAGGTTCGCCCGCTTCAACTCCGCCAGCCCCGACTGGGCCGAGAACGTCTCACCCATTGCCAGCGCAATCGCCAAGGACCGCCGCAGCGCATTCAGCACCGCCGCCTGCACCGGGGTCACCAGCCCGTCGCCCAGACCCTCCACCCGCTCCGCCAGCCGCACGCCCCCGGGCCGCGCCGTGGACCGCGCCGCCATCCCCGGCACGGTCGACCGGAACCGGGGCCGCGCGCCGATGCCCGAGGACCGCTCGGCCTGAATCGCCTCGACCAAAGGCTTCGCCAGCCGCGGCGCATGATCGAACCCAAGGACCATCCCCAGCGCCGCCTCATATTGCGCGCGGATCGTCTCTTCCTTCAGTTCCATCGTGTCGCGCGTGCTCATCGAACCCTCCAAATGCCATCCAAACCGTTCGCGCGCCGCGCGGGAGTATTTGGAAAGAAGCAAATCTGCTCAAGTTGCTCTTTTCCAAATACTCCGGGGTCCGGGGCAGCGCCCCGGGGGCTGCCGCCGATCACAACGTCGGGATCAACCGCCCCCCGTCCCCCACGACAAATTTCCGCAACCCCCGCAATCCCTTGGGGTCCTGCTCCACCAGCACCTGATAGGGCCGCTCGGGCAAGATGATCATCCGGTCCTGCCGCGTGGCCCCCAGTTCGGCCCCAGCCACCGGGTCCAGCTTGTAAACCTGCCGCTGCGAGGAGGAGAACCAGCCGTCCTTCACCGGCTCTTCCCGTTCAGCCAGCAGATCCTCGACCGTCCAGACCAAAGCCCAATCCTGACCCTCAGGGGCCTTGGCGCCTTCCAGAACCTTGGAAATCGGCCCGGATTGCAGCGTGAAGCTGGCCGAATACATCGGACCCAGCGTGATGCGCCGTAGCCGTTTAGGGTGCAGGTCGGCAAAGTCCTTGTCGAACCCCGTGGCGATGGTCAAAAGCTTCAGCCCGCCAATCGCCTGCGCCATCAGCGCTGCCTGTACCTGTGGCCAGCGGAACACGTCGCTTGGCAATGGCTTTCGGCCAGAATCCTCCAGGTCCATCAGATAGACCACCGGCAGGTTGACCTGCGTGTCCCAGACCGCCCAATGCACCAGAAAATGCCGCCGCTCACCGATGTTCTCGATCCACTGCGCGTCCGGGTCGTTCCGCGCCCAGAAGATGCCGCCCGCCTGCAGCGCCTCATAGTAGTAGCGCTGCGCCAATGCGAATTGCAGCGTGGTCGGGATCGTCAGGTCGCCGACAATCTGCCGCACCATCCGGTCCTTGAGCTCCGCCTCCGACGGCATCCCCGCCAGATGCCGCTCGGCCTGCTGGGCATCGACGGCCATGGTCATCAGCTCTTGCGCGACCGGAAAGCCGCTTTCGTGCCGGTCGATTGTCAGCCGCGTCGCGCCATCGTCCCGCCCGGTCATCAGATACTTGTGGGACAGCGCCTGAAACGTCGCTGCCACCGCCTTGAGGTACCCCCCCAACACCCGCGCCTCGGTCCGGCTCAGTCGCCCCTCGGTCTCCATCTCCGCCGCAACCCGGCCAAGATAGCCGCCGATCTTGACGAACTTGGCAAAGTACCGCCGCGCCGTCAGCGTGTCGTAAAGCTCGGAATGGTCCGAGGTGAGGACGTCTTTGATGGTGGGGTCAGCCACGGATGGCCCTCCAAGGCAGCGTCAGGTCATGGCGCAGATTGGACCATTGCTCCAATACAATCGCCATTGCCAGGCTCGGCTCTGCCGGAACGGAAAGGTCGACCACCCGCCAATAGTGGCGATGTAGCCGGATCAAGGTAGGGCATGCGAACCGTAGCAGAATCCACAGCAGCGCAACCGAGGTGGCGGCGTCGGTGAAAAGCGCAATCTCGGGCATCAGAGCGTTCAGAATGAAGTTCATCACCGCCACGCTGAACGCGGCGACAAAGAACCTCCACGCGGCCGCCCAGACTACACCTTGGAGCGCGCTCCTGGCGAGAAAACGTCGGTTGATGGCCATCGCCACTAGCCCCGCCGAACCGGCAACCGATCACTCCCCATACGCGTTCTTGTCGTGCTTCTCGACAATCGCCGCGAACCGGCGCGCAAAGCGTTCATCCGCCTTTGCTTTCTGCTCCAGAATCTGGCGGGCAAAGACCATGTGGTCCTCATGCTTCTCCAGCATGTCGGCCATCTTGTCATTGGTCGCAGCGCCAATCGCCGCCATCGCAGTCTGCGCCTCCTGGTCGGTCTTGACGCCAATCTCGTTGATGCGGTGCGCCACGTCCTGCTGCTGGGCGGTTTTCAACGACGAGGTCAGCGCGTCATAAAGGACAACCCGCTGCTTGGTATCCGTCTGCAGCTTGTTGATCAGCACCAACTGCGTCGCCGCCTGGTTCTGCAGGCTGTCGACCCAGGTCTTGCCCTTCTCGATATAGCGCTCCAGCGTCTGGGACTTGGCCAGCTTCACCTGTTCGTCCTGCACCAGAGCGTTGTACTTGGCGTTCAGCGTCGCCAGTTCCGTTTCCAGCTTCGTCCGCGCCGCCGCGTCCTGTTCGACCGCGATCTTGTTTTCCAACTCGATGATCTTGGGATCAAGTGCGGCGACTTCCGTCCGCACCGCCTCCAGCGCAAAGACGGTTTCCTCGCGTTCGGTCAGGGTGCCGGCAAGGTTGGTCTCCACCCGTGTCTTCTGGGTGTTCAGAAGGTCCAACTGCCCCTGCAACAGCTTCACGATCACGTCCGACTTCGCGATCAGGTCCTGCAGCTTGTCATCCACGGAGGCTGACCGCATCCGCTCCTGCCGCATGGATTCCGCCTTGGCGTTGGAGAAGATGCCGATAAAGCTTTCCATCCCCGTCTTCGACCGCATCTCGGCGAACTCGGCCGAAAAGCCTGCCGTCACATCGTCCAGACCCATGATCAGTTCCGCGATATTCGCGTTCATCAGGTCGGTGTGCTTGTGCACATCCTCCAGCGTGGCGTTTTCCACGTCCAGCGTGATGCCCTGATCCAGCTTCGACCGCGCCGCCTCGATCCGGCCGGTAATGGCACTGATCTTCGCCTGCGCCTCAGCGACCTGAGCCTGACTTTCCTTGATCTGCGTCTCGAAATCGGCCATCGCGCCCTCCGTTGAATAGCGTTTCTATCACTTAGTGATGTAACAAAGAATTACATCATCCCGGCGCCAGTTTTTCGTCATATCCAGCGGCCCAAGTCTTGCAGCATGTTTCCCCCCTCGCCAAGTGCGGATTGTCGGCTTTCTCTTCGACAAATATCCCGGGGAGCTCGAGGGGCGGCGCCCCTCGTCAGCCGAGGAGGAGGCGAAGCCCGACGACGAGACAAAAGGCATGCGCGGCAGCGCTCCTTTTAAAAACCGCCCGTCACACCGGGATGTTGTCGATCAGCCGCACACCGTCGATCCAGGCGGCGGCGAGCATCCGGCGCGGGCGGCGGGGGTCGTCCGAGGGCATCAGCGTCTCGGCATCGCGCAACTCGATGTATTCCACCCGCTCGAACCCCGCCTTGCGCATGGTTTCGGCCGCCTCGCGGATGGCCATGCGGTCGGCGTGGCCTGCGCGAATATCTGTCGCCGCCGCCGTGATCGCCGCGTAAAGGATCGGCGCCTTGGCGCGGCCCTCGGTGGTCAGCCGCACGTTGCGGGAGCTCATCGCCAGCCCGTCCGTCTCGCGGATCGTTTCGCAGCCCACAACCTCGACCGGGACGTTCAGGTCGCGCACCAGACGCAGGACGACCTGCAACTGCTGCCAGTCCTTCTGGCCGAAGTAACCCTTGTCGGCCAGGGTCATGCCAAACAACTTGGTCACAACCGTCGCCACGCCGTCAAAATGGCCCGGCCGCATGTAGCCTTCCAAAGGTTGCGCCACGCCCTGCATCGTGACGTTGGTGATGAAGCCTTCAGGATAGACCTCCTCCACCGGCGGCGCGAAGATCGCATCGACCGGGACTGTCGCAAGCAAGGCGGCATCCGCTTCCTCGCTGCGGGGATATTTCTTCAGGTCTTCCGGGTTGTTGAACTGCTTGGGGTTCACGAAGATCGTGGTGATCACCCGGTCACATTCCGCGCGCGCCCGGCGGGCCAGCGACAGATGCCCGTCGTGCAGCGCCCCCATCGTCGGGACCACGCCGATCACCTCGCCCGCTGCCCGCCAGCCGCGGGCCAGAGCGCGCAGATCGGCAACGGTCCGCAGGATCGGCGTCAAGATTTCACCGCTTTGGATGGGGGCAGGGCGTCGGGAAAGGAATGCTCCTCCGCCGGGAACGTGCCCGACCGCACCTCGGCGGCATAGGCGGCAATCGCATCATCCGCGGTCTTGCCCAATTCGGCATAGCGCTTGACGAACTTGGGGCGAAAGTCGGTGAACAGCCCCAGCATGTCATCGACCACCAGCACTTGCCCGTCACAATCCTTGCCCGCGCCGATCCCGATGGTCGGGATCGTCAGCGCCTTGGTGATGTTGCCGGCAAGCCCCATCGGCACCTTTTCCAGCACCACCGAAAACGCCCCTGCCGCCTCCACCGCCTTGGCGTCGGCCATCACCTTGGCGGCCTCGGCATCCCGGCCCACCACCTTGTAGCCACCCAGCGTGTTCACCGCCTGCGGCGTCAGCCCGACATGCGCCATCACCGGCACGCCCCGCGCCGTCAGAAAGGCAATCGTCTCCGCCATATGCACCCCGCCCTCAAGCTTGACCGACGGGGCGCCGGTTTCCGCCATCAGGCGGCTGGCGTTGCGAAAGGCCTGTTCTGGCGATTCCTCATAGCTGCCGAAGGGCATGTCGATCACCGGCATCGCCTTGGCCGCCCCGCGCACCACGGCGCGGCCATGCAGGATCATCATCTCCATCGTCACGCCCAGCGTTGATGGCAGGCCATGGATCACCATCCCCACCGAATCCCCGACCAGCACCACATCGCAATGCGCATCAACCAGCCGGGCCACGGGCGTGGAATAGGCGGTCAGCACCACCAGCGGCACGCCCCCCTTGCGGGCACGGATATCTGGCGGCAGCACCGGGCGCACGGGCGAGGTCGCACTCATCAGATATCTCCTTGGGCCGTTCGCAATCTGCCCGCCATATGGGCACATGCGCCCTGCCACCGCAACAAATTTGCGCCGCAGCGCAGCGTCAGGCCAAGCCTTGACGGCGGCCCCGCGACCCGCCCCAATGCGCCCAGCGAAAGGACACATCATGCAGCTGTTGCAACGCGTCACCCGTGACGGAACCCCGCCCGAAGTTACCCGCCCCGATCCCGCGAAGGTCTTGAAGGGTGACCCCGTCCACAGCACCTGGAATCTTGAGGATGCGGGCGGCCTTTACGCCGGCCTTTGGCAATCCACCCCCGGTGCCTGGCGCGTGTCCTATGCCGAATGGGAATATGTCTACATCCACTCCGGCCATTCGGTCCTGACGGGCACAGATGGCAGTGTCACCCACCTGCGGGCGGGGGACAGCTACATCATCCGCCCCGGCTTTGAAGGCGTGTGGGAGGTGATCGAAACCACCCTGAAAGACTACGTCATCCGTTCGTAGAGGTGTCCGACGTTCCGACCGTCACCACCGCATCGGGCAGTTCCGGGCCGGGGCAATCGTCCGGGGTGATCCCGCGGCGTTTGCAGGCGGCAAGGCGCTTCCGGTCGGCCTTTTCGGCGGCGGCACGGTCCTTTTCGGCCTGACGGGCGATCAGGACCAGGTCCTTTTCCTTCTTCGTCATGTTCTCGGGCGTTGCCGGAACCACGCGGCCATAGGCGTCTTCCATCTGCGGCCCTTCGGCGGCAAGGCTTTCCGCCTCGGTCCGCACCTTCACGCGGGCGCCGTTCGGCACGCGGTTGTAAAGGTCGATGGCATCCTGGTTGAACAGCCGGATGCAGCCCGCGCTGGTGGCATAGCCGACTGATGCGGCGTCGGACGTGCCATGAATGCGGAACATCGTGTCGCGTCCACCGCGGTACAGATACAGCGCGCGCGCACCAAGCGGGTTCTGCAGACCACCGGGCAAGCCGCCGGCATAGGCGGCATAAAGGTCAGGCCGGGTGCGGATCATGTTGGCGGTCGGCTGCCACGACGGCCATTCCGCCTTGCGCCCAACCACGCCGGTACCCCGGAACGACAGCCCCTCACGCCCTACGGCGATCGGATAGCTCATCGCGCGGCCACCCTCCATCACGAAGTACAGCTTGCGCGCAAAGGTATCGACGACAACCGTTCCCGGCGCCTCGTCACCCGCAAAGGCCACCTCTTGCTTCTGGTTGCCCCCGGCCAAGAACCGCTCCGGCACCGGCTCGATGAAAAACTCACCGTCCTGGATACCCTCATAGCCTGGCACGGCGGCCGGGGCGTCGTCGGTGCGTGGGCTTCCCGCGCAGGCGGCAAGCAATGGCAGGGCAAGGATCGCGAAGATCCGGGCAAGGGATTGGGACACTTGGCAGACTCAATTTCTTGTGGCAGTTGGCCGCAGCTTGCGCCACGCGCATGGGTCTGCGTCAAGTCTAAACCGTTAAGATTGTCGAATCTTTCCGCAGGTTTCGGCACTTGGGTGACGAATCCCCCCGGATTCACCACAGGCATGGTGCTTTGGCCTGACCGCTGGCGCATAGCTCCAGAATCGGTCCCCAGAATCGGGTCTGGTCCGCCACACCAGAAACATCCCGCGCAGGCGGAACCGCTCACGATTCTGTGCGTTGTCTTGCATCGCTCCATTCTGGAAGCGGCAAAAAAGGAACTTCCATGGGCATTGAAGCACTTATCATCACGCTGATCATCGGCGCGGTCGCAGGCTGGCTGGCTGGCCAGATCGTCAAGGGCTACGGCTACGGCCTGCTTGGCAACATCATCGTCGGCATCGTCGGTGCCTTTGTCGCAAGCCTGCTTTTGCCCAGCCTTGGCATCAGCCTTGGCGGCGGCATCCTTGGCGCGATCATCGCAGCCACGATCGGCGCCGTGATCCTTCTGTTCCTGATCCGCCTGATCAAACGCGCCTGAGTGTCGGGGCCGGGGGTTTTCCCCGGCCCGAACCCCTATCCCACCACGTTGAACGCAGGCCCATAGGGGTAATGCGTGATATCCTCCGGCTCATCTTCGGTCACGACGAAGATGTCATGCTCCCGATATCCCCCCGCCCCCGGCATCCCCTCGGGGATCGTCAGCATCGGCTCCATGCTGATCACCATCCCGGGTTCCAGCACCGTGTCGATATCCTCGCGCAGCTCCAGCGCCGCCTCGCGGCCATAGTAGTGCGACAGGATGCCGAAGCTGTGGCCATAGCCGAAGGTCCGGTACTGCAGCATCTGCCGCTCCGCCAGGAAGGCGTTGATCTTCATGGTGATCTCGGCGCAGGACGCCCCCGGCCGCAGCAGCTTCATCCCGAATTCATGGCTGTCGATGTTGGTCTGCCAGACCTTCATGCTGGCATCGTCCACCTCTCCGACAAACAGCGTCCGCTCCAGCGCGGTGTAATAGCCGGAAATCATCGGAAAGCAGTTGAGGCTCAGGATATCCCCATGCTGCAGCTTGCGGTTCGTCACCGGGTTATGCGCGCCATCGGTGTTCAGGCCGGACTGGAACCACACCCAGGTATCGCGATACTCGGCATCCGGGAAGCGCTTGGCAATCTCGCGCTCCATCGCGTCCCGCCCGGCGATGGACACCTCAAGTTCCGTCGCACCCACCTTGATCGCCTCGCGGATCGCATAGCCGCCGACGTCGGCCACATTCGCCCCATGCTTGATCAGCGCAATCTCGGCGGGGGATTTCGTCATCCGTTGGTGCATCGTGGCCGGGGCCACATCCACCCCGCGCTTGGGCTTGAGGAAGGTGTTGAACTTCTCGGCCCGGTCCATCGTCAGATGGTCGGCCTCACAGCCCACCGCCTTGCCCGTCCCGGTCACAGACGCCACCGCGCGCCAGAAATTGTCACGCGTCCAGTCGGTATAGGTGATGTTGTCGCCAATGCTGCGCCGCCAGGGCTGGCCCGCGTCAATGCCCGCAGAGATCGTCACACACTCCGTCTTGGTCACGACGCAAGCGTAGGGACGCCCGAAGGTGCAGTACAGGAACCCCGAATAATAGGCGACGTTGTGCATGGATGTCAGCACCACCGCATCCAGATCATGCATCGCCATGATCTCGCGCAGGCCGTCCAGCCGGTCGGCATATTCCTCGGCGGCAAAGGGCAGGGTGGCCTTCTCGCCGTTGTGGAAACGGTACATCTCGGGTCGGTTCAGTGGCATGTCAGACCTCCGTCACGGGGTGCGCTTCTGGGACCCCGAAAGGTCCCGGCGTACAGGACGGTAGCGGGCAGCCCGCAAGCGTCGGGGCAAAAGCCCCTGTGGCGACGCCATCGCCACGGCTCGCCCCCTTTCTGCGGCTTCGCGGCATTTCGCGCAAGCGCCTTTGCGACCCTTGCGGCCCCGCTTTGCGACCCCATCTAAAGCGGCAAGCAATTGGAATGGAGAACAGGATGCGCTGCCCGGTAGACAATGAAACGCTTGTGATGGCTGATCGCGGCGGGGTCGAAATTGACTATTGCCCCAAGTGCCGGGGCGTCTGGCTTGACCGGGGTGAGCTTGACAAGATCATCGAGCGCTCGCTTGGCGGCAGCGCCCCTGTGGCTGCGGCACCCGTCGCCGCACCGCCGCCGCCGCCCATGCAGCGTCAGGCCGCCCCCGTCTATCAGCCGGAACCCCGCAGCGCACCGCAGGGCTACCGCGATGACGACCGCCGCCGCCGCGATGACGACGACGATGATGACTATCGCCGTGGCTACAAGAAGAAGCGCAAGGAAAGTTTCCTGTCGGACATCTTCGACTTCTGACCCTGTGCTCCTCGATGACTTCGTCACTCGTCGCCCGCCCTTCGCGACGAGGAGACGAAGTCGAACGAGGAGCGGACACCCTGTCCACCGTTTGCGCTTCCGATGCCTCCGGCCTTATCGTCGCGTTACGCAGCCCGGAGGCTTTCCCATGACCCCGATAAACCTGGCCGAAAAGCTTTCGCAATTCAGTGCCCATTGGTCGCCCCACATCGTTGGCGCCTTCAACGGTCATGACCTGATGGTCGTGAAGGTACTGGGCGAGTTTACCTGGCACGACCACCCCGACACTGATGATTTCTTCATGGTCCTTTCTGGTGAGCTGATGATCGATCTGCCCGATGGCACCGTCACGCTGAAACCGGGTGAGGTTTTCGTGGTCCCCAAGGGCATGCAGCACCGCCCCCGTGCAGTGGTTGAAACCCACCTTCTTCTGATCGAACCCGCGGGCACCCCAAACACCGGCGATCCGGCCACTGCGGTGACCAAGGTCCACATCTGATGCGCTCCGGCCCCCTCAACCTGATCACCGATGTGCCGGGCCTGCGTGTCGGCAACGCACAGGATGCAGCCCTGCGCTCCGGCGTCACTGTCTTGACCGCCGACCGCCCCTTCGTGGCGGCCGTGCATGTGATGGGCGGCGCTCCCGGCACCCGGGAAACCGACGTTCTGGCCCCGGACAAGCTGGTGCAAGAGGTGGATGCGCTCTTCCTCTGTGGCGGCTCGGCCTTCGGGCTGGACGCAGGCTTGGGCATCATGGCGGGCCTGCGCGCCATGGGCCGGGGCTTTGCTGTCGGCCCAGTACAGGTTCCGATCGTGCCGGGCGCAATCTTGTTCGACCTGCTGAACGGCGGCGACAAGGATTGGACGGATAGCCCCTATCCCGCGCTTGGCCGCGCGGCGCTGGAGGCTGCGAGTGACACCTTCACCCTCGGCACGGCAGGCGCTGGCTTTGGGGCAATGACCGGCACGCTGAAGGGCGGTCTTGGCTCGGCCTCTGCCGTCCTGCCGTCGGGGATTACTGTGGGTGCGTTGGTGGCCGTGAACGCGCTTGGGTCTGCCACGGTGGGGGAAAGCGCCCACTTCTGGGCCGCCCCATGGGAGGAAGGCGCAGAATTCGGCGGCCTTGGACCGGCGCCGATGATCCCTGAGGACGCCCCCCTGCCGCGCAAGCGGCTGGGCGAGGCGACGACAATTGCCATCGTCGCCACCGACGCCGCGCTGACCAAGGCGCAGGCGCACCGCATGGCAATCGCCGCGCATGACGGGATGGCGCGGGCGCTGGTGCCGTCGCATACGCTGCTGGACGGTGACCTTGTGTTCAGCGCCTCGACCGGGGCGCGGGCGATGGCCGACCCAGTGACCGACAGCTTCCAGATCGGCCACGCTGCAGCCACCTGCCTTGCCCGCGCCATTGCCCGCGCGGTCTTTATGGCCAGCGCAAAGCCCGGGGATCTGCAGCCCAGCTGGCGGTCCCGTTTCGGATCAAATGTTAAGGGTTCGTGAATCGGGCTGTCCAAGCCCTTGAAATCATTGCCTGTGAAGGATGTCCCTTGCAGGGACACTACCACCGCTTCAGGGCCACCTCGTCAGCCTCCTTCGCAGCCACCCACTCGGCCCCATCAGCCCCGATCTCTTTCTTCCAGAAGGGTGCCCGCGACTTGAGGTAGTCCATCAGGAACTCCGCCGCGGCGAAAGCATCCCCCCGATGCGCCGCCGCCGTCGCCACCATCATGATCGCCTCACCCGGGCCAAGCCGCCCGAAACGGTGGATCACCAGCACATCCGCCAGATGCCAGCGCGCCGAGGCTTCCTCGACGATCCCGGCAATCGCCTTCTCGGTCATGCCGGGATAATGCTCGATCTCCATCGCCGCCAAGGACCCGGAGTCATCGCGGACGATCCCGGTGAAGGTCACCACCGCCCCGGCCCCGGTGACGCCACTGGCAAAGCGGGCGGTCTCGGCCCCCAGATCAAAGGGCGCGGACTGGACCGACAGGCGCATCTCAGCCCCCGGTCATCGGAGGAAAGAACGCCACCTCACGCACCCCGGCAAGGGGGGCATCAAAGGACGACAGCTCCTGATCCAGCGCCACGCGCAGGGCCGAGAGGTCGGCGAACGCGGCAGCATAGCGGTCTTCCCGGGCGCGCAATTCGTCGATCAGCCCGGCCACAGTCACGGCCGAGGTCTGCACCCGTTCGCGCGGCAGCCCGATCCGTTCCCGCACCCAGGCGAAGTAGAGGACGTCGATCATTTTTCATCCCGCAGAAATGGCAGGGATTTCGAGAAATACTCCCACCCCGTCAGCAGCGTCAGAAAGGCCGCCAGCCACAATAGCCCGATCCCGACCACGTTCGCATAGGACGCACAGTCGCGCGAGCCACAGGTGCGGATCGCCTCAGCCTCACCGGCAACGACGGCCGCGATGTGCTGCTCCGGGGTCATCCCCTCCAGCGCGAGGACGTTCAGGTAGTCCAGCCCGGTGCCAAGGAACAACACGGCGATGGCAACCATCTGGGCGGTGGTCTTCCACTTTGCCAGCTTGGTGACCTGCAAAAGCCCGGCCTTGGAACCAAGGAATTCCCGAAGGCCGCCCACAAACACCTCACGGAACAGGATGACGGTGGCGGGAAGGATCAGCCAGGGGTTCATCCCGTTGTAGCCGGTCAGGACCATCAGCGCGATCACCACCATGGCCTTGTCGGCGATGGGGTCGAGCATCGCGCCGAACTTGGATTCCTGCTTCCAGAGCCGGGCAAGGTAGCCGTCGAACCAATCGGTGATGGCTGCCCCCACGAAAAGCGCCAGCGCAAACCAGTCGGCCCAGGGGCGGTGGAAGTAGAGGAACATGATCGCCACGCCCGGGGCGGCCAGCAGGCGGATGACGGTCAGGATGTTCGGAATGTTCCAGCGCATGAGGAATTCGTAGACGAAGGGGGGGAGAGGGGGAAGGGGGATCGTCGTCATCCGGGTCGCCGGGCTGATGCCGTTGTGAAAAGGAGCGCGTGCCGCGCGAAGACCCTTTGTCTCGCCCTTTGCGCGTGAAGGACGCGCAAAAGGCTCGGGTATGCCTCCGGCGGGGATATTTGGCGAAGAGAAAGGTGGGGGTTTCGGAGGGGGTCGGCTTGGCGGGGGTGTGGTAGGGTGAGGCGGAGCGGTTGAGGTTGGGTGGTTCGGGATGCGGGTGGTTGTAGGTCTGGCGGCGGTTCTTCTTGCACTTGTTGCAATAGTCTGGATGACCTTCGCGCCTGAAACGCATCGCTGGCGGCAGAAGCTGACTGTCGTCATTCACACGCCCACAGGTGAGGTCACCGGATCGTCGGTCATCGAGGTGCGCGTCAGTTTCTATGGAGGCGGCCAAACCATAACCGGGAGGGAGGTCGCTTATGACCTGATCGGCGAGGCGACGGTGGTCGAGGTTCTGCCGGGCAAATATCTCGTTGCGCTGATCGGTGGCAGCGAGGAGCTGTTTGCACGGGCGGCAAAGGATCGCTTCGAGGGCATGACGCGCGGAGAGTGGCTGCGCGCGATTCCACGGCAAACCGAACCTGTGACGCTGTCCGGCGATCTGATCCCTATGCTCGTGACTTTTGACGACATCACCAAGCCCGAGACGGTGCGGAGGGTGGACCCAAAGGGCCTTGCGGCGGTGTTTGGTGAGGGGGTGCGGCTGAAGGCGGTGACGCTGGAGATCACGGAGGAGGCGGTGACGGAGGGGCGGGTTGAGGGGGTGCTGGGGTGGTTGAATGATGTTTGGCCCGATCGGCTGGATGGGAAGAGATTCGGGACAACCAGAACTCAGTACCGGTTTGCCAATTCCCTAAGCGCAAACTCGTTCTCGACCCATATAATCGTTCTCGACCCATATAACAGGACCCTAAAACGCAGAGGAAGCCTCTCTGCATGCCGCGATGGTGCGCTGTAGCGCACCCTACGATTTTGCCGCATTCACCCCTTCGCCGAGAAGTAGTCCGCGATCGTCTTCGCCATTGCCTCGGAAATCCCGTCCACGGCCTGCAGGTCTGACAGGCCCGCCCGTGCGACGGCTTTGGCGCTGCCGAAGTGTTGCAGGAGGGCGCGTTTGCGGGTGGCTCCGATGCCGGGGATGTCGTCGAGGGGCGTCAGGCTGACCGCCTTGGCCCGCTTGGCGCGGTGGGCGCCGATGGCCCAGCGGTGGGCCTCATCCCGCAGGCGCTGGATGAAGTAGAGCACCGGGTCGTTCCGTTGCAGGGCGAAGGGGCGTTCGCCGGGGCGGTGGAATTCCTCCTTGCCCGCGTCGCGGTCGATGCCTTTGGCGACGCCGACCATCGGGATGTCCTCCACCCCCAGTTCGGACATGATCTCGGCCACCGCCGACACCTGCCCCGCGCCGCCGTCGATCAGCAGAAGGTCGGGCCACATGTCCGACTTCCGCTCGGGGTCTTCCTTCAACAGGCGTTCGAAGCGGCGGGTCAGGACTTCCTTCATCATGCCGAAGTCGTCGGAGTTGGCCCCGGCATCAGACTTGATGTTGTACTTGCGGTATTGCGATTTCAGGAAGCCTTCCGGCCCCGCAACGATCATCCCGCCCACGGCATTGGTGCCCTGAATGTGGGAGTTGTCGTAAACCTCGATCCGCTGCGGCGGGGTGTCCAGATCGAAGGCCTCGGCCAGACCGGTCAGCAGCTTGTTCTGCGTGGTCGATTCCGCCATCCGGCGGGCAAGGCTTTCGCGGGCGTTCCTTGCGGCGTTTTCCACCAGTTCGGCCTTTTCGCCGCGCTGGGGGACGGCGAGTTCCACCTTGCGACCGGCGCGGATGGCCAAAGCCTCGGCCACGAGGTCGGGGTTTTCCACCGGGTGGGAGAGGAGGACAAGGCGCGGGGGTTCCTTGTCATCGTAGAACTGGGTGAGGAAGGCCTCCATGATCTCCGGCTCCTCCGCGCCCGCGCCGGTCTTGGGGTAGAAGTCGCGGTTGCCCCAGCTTTGGTTGGCGCGGATGAAGAAGACCTGCACGCAGGCCTGGCCATGCTCCAGATGGAGCGCGACCACATCCGCCTCGGCCACGCCCTGGGGGTTGATGCCTTGCGTCTGCTGGACCTGCGTCAGCGCCTTGATCCGGTCGCGCAGGGCGGCGGCGCGTTCGAATTCCATCGCGGCGCTGGCTTCGGTCATTGCCTTGGCCAGATCGGCCTGGACAGAGGTGGTCTTGCCTTCGAGGAAGCGCTGGGCGTCATCGACAAGGGTGGCATACCCCTCGCGGTTGATCTTTTCGACGCAAGGCGCGCTGCAGCGCTTGATCTGGTATTGCAGGCAGGGGCGGGTGCGACTTTCGAACATGGAGTCACTGCAGTTGCGCAGAAGGAAGACCTTCTGCAGCTGGTTCAGCGTGCGGTTCACGGCGCCGGCGCTGGCGAAGGGGCCGAAATAGGCGCCCTTTTCGGACTTCTTGCCGCGGTGCTTCTTGATCTGCGGATAGGGGTGTTCGCTGGAGATCAAGATGTTCGGAAACGACTTGTCGTCGCGCAGAAGCACGTTGTAGCGCGGCTTCAACTGCTTGATCAGGTTCTGTTCGAGAAGCAGCGCCTCAAGTTCCGTGCGCGTGGTCAGGAACATCATCGAGGCGGTTTCGTGGATCATCCGGGCGATCCGGCCGGAATGGCCCGAGGGGCGGGCATAGTTTGACACCCGCGCCTTCAGGTTGCGCGCCTTGCCCACATACAGCACTTCGGAAGCGGCGTTCAGCATCCTGTAGACGCCGGGCGAGCCGTCCAGCGTGCGGAGATAATCCTGGATCACGTCATGTCCGACGCGCACGGTGGTCTTGGGGTTTTCATCCATGTTGGGCAGGCATCGATTCTGTGTCGGGGCTGCAATGAACCACGGGTGGGGGCAAGAGGAAAGCTGTCCACTCTTTCTGGGGATAAGTCTGCGGAGAAGATTTCACGAGCGCGGATTTTCTGTTGTTTTCGGCCCGCTTCCTTGGGTTGCCTGTTTTTTGGGCACAATACCAACCCATTGATTTCACAAGAAAGATTTTCGGCTACATCGCAAATCCCTGAAAAATCAGGGGAATTATGACATTTCCGTTAACGTCACGCGAAAAGTGGACAACTTTCTTCGGCTTGGCGGCAAGGACTATTCTACCCCAAGCACGTCGGGCGTCTGCCAGGCCAGATGCTGGCCGCCGTCGATGGCCAGAAACTGGCCTGTGACGGCCGGGCTATCCAGAAAAAACCCAAGCGCTGCGCAGATATCCGCCGGGTTCGCCCCGCGCCCCAAAACCGTGCTGGCGCGTTGGCGGGCGAAGTGATCCGCCGATTGGCGTGCACCCTGCAGGGTAGGGCCGGGGCCGATGGCATTGACGCGGACATGCGGGGCCAGCCCTTGTGCCGCCGTCCGGGTCAGCGCCCAAAGGCCCATCTTGGCGATGGTGTAGCTGGAAAACTCGGGCGTCAGCTTCAGTATGCGCTGGTCGATCATGTTGACGATCAGGCCCTTGGCCAGCAGTTCGCCGTCTTCGTCCGGCGTGGCCGTCGGGCACTGGCGTGCGAAGGCCTGCGTCAGAACATAGGGCGCGCGCAGGTTGGATTCGATGTGACGGTCCCAGCTTTCCCGCGTCGCCGTGTCGATCCGGTCGTATTCGAAGATCGAGGCGTTGTTGACCAGCACGGTCAGCGGCCCAAGGGCAGCGGTTGCGTCGGGGATCAGGGCTTGGCTGTCAGCCTCGACAAGGAGATCGGCCTTGAAGGTCTGGGCCTTGCGTCCCAAGGCGCGGATCTCGGTCGCCAGCGTTTCAGCTTCGTCCTGTGAGGAGGCGTAGTGCACCGCCACGTCATGCCCGCGCCCCGCCAGATACAGCGCCATCGCGCGGCCAAGCCGCTTGCCCGCGCCCGTCACCAATGCCGTCATTTTGCCTTGCCCCCGCAGTCGCATATCTTGCGGCCGATCAGATAGCGCCCGCATTTGGCGCAGACAGGGGCTTTGGAGTTTTTCCGCAGGACGCGGGGCAAAGCAGACGGAAACAACGCCCGGCCGATCAGGGCAATCAGCGCCATGAGGCCAAGAAAGACGAGGATGATCTTGAACAGCATCCTAAAGCCCGTACCGCGCCCAAAGCGCCCGGTCCTCTACCGCGCCAAGCGTCTGGTCCACCATCGCGAGGCCAAACCGCTGGAACAGGCTGCGCTTGCGGCCATAGGGCACCAGCTTCACCTTGTCACCGTAAAGCGCCTTCAGCTTTGGCACCATATGGCCCAGACCGTCCACCAGCCCAAGGTCCACCGCCCCCTGTCCAACCCAGACATCGGCATTGAACAGGTCGGCGGTCTGGTCCAGCCGCGCGCCCCGGCTGGACTTTACATGGGCGATGAAGGCCTGATGGATCGGGGTCTGCAGGGCCTTCAGACGATCAATATCCTCAGGCTTCTGCGGCAGGAACGGGTCGGCGAAGCTTTTCGACCGCCCCGCCGTCACCACCCGCCGCTCTACCCCCTGCCGGGCCAGAAGCTCCGGAAAGCCGAAGGACGCGAAGATCACCCCGATCGACCCGATGATCGAGCTTTGGTCGACCCAGATGTCATCTGCCGCACAGGCCAGCCAATACCCGCCCGAGGCTGCCACATCCTCGACAAAGGCATGGACGGGTACCTTCTTTTCCACCGCCAGCCGCCGGATCCGCGCCGCGATCAGCGACGATTGTACCGCCGACCCGCCGGGTGAGTTGATCTGTAACGCCACCGCCGCCGGCTTACCGCGCGCAAAGGCACGTTCGATCAGCGGGGCGAGGGCTTCGTCGTTCAGGCCGCGTTGGCCGGACCCGATGGTGCCGGACAGCCGGATGACCGGGACAAAGGCGGGTTTTGGCAGGAAAGGGATGAAACGTTTCATGGGTCAGAGTTAGGCCTTCGGGGGCTTGCGGGCAAGGGCTGCGCCGGGGCAGGGTTGAGGCATGATCGACAAGCTGGAAATGTTCATCGCTTTGGCGCGGGAACGCCATTTTGGCCGCGCGGCCGAGGCGTGCGGGGTCACGCAGCCATCCCTCTCCAGCGCCATCCGGCAGCTGGAGGATCAGCTTGGCGTTCAGCTGGTGTTTCGCGGCAGCCGGTTTCAGGGCCTGACCCCCGAAGGCCAGCGCGTTCTTGACAGGGCGCTAGGCATAGTCGGCGATGTGCGTGCGCTGAAGGATGAAATGCGGGTGGTCCGGTCGGGCCTGTCTGGCAACCTGCGGCTTGGGGTGATCCCCACGGCCCTGCCGATGGTGGCCGACCTGACTGGCCCCTTCACCGCCCGGCATCCCAATGTCCGCGTGTCGATCCTGTCGCGCACCAGCGTGGAAATCCTTACCGGCATCGAAAGCCTGGAGCTTGAGGCGGGGATCACCTATCTGGACAACGAACCGCTTGGCCGCGTGTCACAACTGCCGCTTTACACCGAATTCTACCGGTTGCTTGTCGCCAAGGGCAGTGATCTTGCCGGTCGGCGTCAGGTCAGCTGGGCGGATCTTGCGACCATTCCTTTGTGCCTTCTGACGGCGGACATGCAGAACCGGCGGATCGTCAACCAGCATCTGGGGGACGCCGGGGTGGTGGCGGCACCGATGATCGAATCGAACTCCACCGTCGCCCTTGTGGCGCATGTGCTGACCGGGCGCTGGGCGTCGATCGTGCCAAAGCGGTTGGCCGACATGTTCCTTCTGGATGGGCGGCTTCTGTCCGTTCCCATTGTGGAGCCCGAGGCGGAACACACCGTCGGCCTGATCGCCGCCCGCCGTGACCCGCAGACGCCGGTCCTGCAAGCCTTGATTGATGAGGCGTTGCGGCAGTTCCGTTGATAGGCTACGTCTATCAACTAACGACATATCTGTATTGATTTCCCTATCAACCCGCGTATCACGGCGGCAAGCCAGCCAGGGACGCCCGCATGCTTGATTCCGCAGACCTTTCCGACCGGATCGCCGAGATCCTTGAGGCGCATCGCAGCCTTGAAGGCCCTTTGCTGCCCATCCTGCATGACGTACAGGCCGCTTTCGGCCACATCCCGCAGGCGGCGGTTCCGCAGATTGCCAAAGCGCTGAACCTGTCCAAGGCCGAAGTGCATGGCGTGGTCACCTTCTACCACGACTTCCGCGATATGCCCGCCGGCCGCCATGTGCTGAAACTTTGCCGCGCTGAGGCCTGTCAGGCCATGGGTGCCGACCGGGTGGCCGGTGCCGTCAAGGCGGCGCTTGGCATTGACTGGCACGAAACCACGCCTGATGGCCGCGTGACGCTGGAACCGGTGTTCTGCCTCGGGCTATGCGCCTGCGGGCCTGCGGCGATGGTGGATGGGCGACTGGTCGGCCGCTGCGATGCCGGGATCGTCGCGGAGGTTGCCGAATGAAAGTTTACATTCCCCTTGATAGCGCCGCCGTGGCGCTTGGCGCCGATGCGATTGCCGCTGCGGTTGTTGCCGAAGCCACGCGCCGGGGCGTGACGGTCGATGTTGTCCGCAACGGCTCGCGCGGGATGGTCTGGCTGGAACCGCTGGTCGAGGTGGTGACGGATGCCGGGCGTCTGGGCTTTGGGCCGATGACGGTGGCAGACGTGCCCGCGTTGTTCGGTGACCTGTCGGCCCATGCAATGGCGCTGGGCCTGGTGGAAGACCTGCCGTGGATGGTGGGCCAGACTCGGCTGACCTTCGCCCGCGTTGGCGTGATCGACCCCTTGTCGCTGGTTGAATACGAAGCGCATGGCGGGCTGTTGGGCCTGCGCCGGGCGCAAACCATGGCCAAGGCCGAAATCGTGGCCGAGGTGACTGAAAGCGGCTTGCGCGGGCGGGGCGGGGCGGGTTTCCCTACGGGCATCAAGTGGAAAACCGTGTCCGAGGCCCCCGGTGACCGCAAGTACATCGTCTGCAACGCCGATGAGGGCGACAGCGCCACGTTCGCCGACCGCATGCTGATGGAGGGTGACCCCTTCACCCTGATCGAAGGCATGGCGATTGCGGGTCTTGCCTGCGGGGCGACCAAGGGGTTTGTGTACGTTCGTTCGGAATACCCCATCGCCATCCGCGTGATGGAAGCCGCTGTGGCGATTGCCCAGGATGCGGGGTTGCTTGGCCCGGCCTTCGACATCGAAATTCGGGTCGGCGCTGGCGCCTATGTCTGTGGCGAGGAAACGTCGCTGCTGAACAGCCTTGAAGGCAAGCGCGGCGTGGTTCGCGCCAAGCCGCCGCTGCCGGCGCTGCAAGGCTTCATGGGGCAGCCGACGGTCGTCAACAACGTGATTTCGCTGGCCTCCGTGCCGGTGATCCTGGCCAAGGGGGCGGCCTACTACAAGGACTTCGGTCTTGGCCGCAGCCGTGGCACGATCCCGCTGCAGATCGCCGGAAATGTTCGCTACGGCGGGCTTTACGAAACGGCGTTCGGGCTGACCTTGGGCCAGATTGTTGAAGATATCGCAGGGGGTTGCGCAAGCGGCCGCCCGGTCAAGGCGGTGCAGGTCGGTGGGCCGCTTGGCGCCTACCATCCGCGCAAGGACTTTGACACGCCCTTCGGCTATGAGGAATTCGCCGGCCAAGGCGGGCTGATCGGCCATGCGGGGCTGACCGTGTTTGATGACAGCGCCGACATGCTTTCCCTGGCCCGCTTCGCGATGGAGTTTTGCGCCATCGAATCCTGCGGCAAGTGCACCCCCTGCCGTATTGGTGCGGTGCGCGGAACGGAAACCATCGACCGCATCGCCAAGGGGGATGCGGATGCCATCCCGCTGCTGACCGACCTGTGCAACACCATGAAAGCGGGTTCGCTTTGCGCTTTGGGGGGGTTCACGCCCTACCCGGTGATGAGCGCACTGACCCATTTCCCCGATGACTTTGCCCCGATGAAGGAGGCCGCCGAATGAAAGACTTCATCATCCCGGATCGCGATTTCGGCACGCCAGCGGCGAAAAGCAAACAGATGGTCACATTGACCATCGACGGCTTTGACGTGACCGTCCCTGAAGGCACGTCCATCATGCGCGCGGCGGCTGAGGCAGGTATCCAGGTCCCCAAACTTTGCGCCACTGACAGCATTGAGGCCTTCGGGTCCTGCCGTCTGTGTCTGGTGGAAATCGAAGGCCGCAACGGTACCCCGGCCTCATGCACCACCCCCGTCGCCCCGGGCCTCAAGGTCCACACCCAGAACGCCAAGCTGAAGCAACTGCGCCGCGGCGTGATGGAGCTTTACATCAGTGACCACCCGCTGGACTGCCTGACCTGCGCGGCGAATGGCGACTGCGAGCTGCAGGACATGGCTGGTGCCGTCGGCCTGCGCGATGTGCGCTATGAGGCGGTGGATACCCACTTCCGCGCGAAGAACACCAGTGGTGAGGCCAATCCCCAGTGGCTGCCGAAAGACGACAGCAACCCCTACTTCGCCTATGATCCGGCCAAGTGCATCGTCTGCTCCCGCTGTGTCCGCGCGTGCGAGGAAGTGCAAGGCACCTTCGCCCTGACCATCGAAGGTCGGGGCTTCGACAGCCGCGTTTCCTTTGGCGCAAAGACCGACAATGCGCTCGCCTCGGATTGCGTCAGCTGCGGCGCTTGCGTACAGGCCTGCCCGACGGCGACGCTGACCGAAAAGTCGATCATCGACATCGGCACCCCGTCGCATTCCGTCATCACCACCTGCGCCTATTGCGGCGTCGGCTGCAGCTTCAAGGCCGAAATGCGGGGCGATGAGCTGGTTCGCATGACGCCCTACAAACACGGCAAGGCCAACCGGGGCCATTCCTGCGTCAAGGGCCGGTTCGCCTATGGCTATGCGTCGCACAAGGACCGCATCCTGAACCCGATGATCCGCGAGAACATCAACGACCCCTGGCAGGAAGTCTCCTGGCCCGAGGCGATGGAGTTTGCGGCCAACCGGATGAAGGGCATCCAGGAAAAATACGGGCGGCAATCGGTGGGGGTCATCACCTCCAGTCGTTGCACGAATGAAGAGGCGTATCTGGTCCAGAAACTGACCCGTGCCGTGTTCATGAACAACAATACGGATACCTGCGCCCGGGTGTGCCATTCGCCGACCGGCTATGGCCTTGGCCAGACGTTCGGTACCAGCGCGGGCACGCAAGATTTTGACAGCGTTGAACACACTGACGTTGTCATCGTCATCGGCGCGAACCCGACGGACGGTCACCCGGTCTTTGCCAGCCGCTTGAAAAAGCGCCTGCGGAAAGGGGCCAAGCTGATCGTGATCGACCCGCGCCGGATTGATCTGGTCGACAGCCCGCATGTGAAGGCCGCGCACCACCTGCCGCTGCGCCCGGGCACCAACGTCGCCGTTGTGACGGCGCTGGCGCATGTGATCGTGACCGAAGGCCTGATGGATGAGGCTTTCATCCGCGAGCGTTGCGATTGGGACGAATTCCAGGACTATGCCGAATTCGTCAGCCAGCCGAACCACTCGCCCGAGGCGACGGAACTGCTGACCGGCGTGAAGGCTGATGAGCTTCGAGCGGCTGCAAGGCTTTACGCCACCGGCGGCAACGGGGCGATCTACTATGGTCTGGGCGTAACGGAACACTCCCAAGGTTCCACCACCGTGATCGGGATCGCCAACCTTGCCATGCTGACCGGCAACATCGGCCGTCCCGGCGTGGGCGTGAACCCGCTGCGGGGGCAGAACAACGTGCAGGGATCGTGTGACATGGGGTCTTTCCCGCACGAACTGCCCGGCTATCGCCACGTCAAGAATGACGCCGTGCGGTCAGTGTTCGAGGACCTTTGGGGCGTCAAGATCGACAACGAACCGGGCCTGCGCATCCCCAACATGCTGGACGCGGCGGTGGAGGGCACGTTCAAGGGCCTTTACTGCCAGGGAGAGGATATCCTGCAATCCGACCCCGATACCAAGCACGTCGCGGCGGGGCTTGCGGCGATGGAATGTGTGATCGTCCACGACCTTTTCCTGAACGAGACGGCGAACTACGCGCATGTGTTCTTCCCCGGCTCCAGCTTTCTGGAAAAGGACGGCACCTTCACCAACGCCGAACGCCGGATCAACCGTGTCCGCAAGGTGATGGCCCCCCGCCAGGGCTATGCCGACTGGGAGGTGACCCAGCTGTTCGCCCAAGCCATGGGCGCGAACTGGACCTACACCCACCCGTCGCAGATCATGGACGAAATCGCCCTCCTCACCCCCAGCTTCGCGGGCGTCAGCTATGAGAAGCTGGAGGAGATGGGATCGGTCCAGTGGCCCTGCAACGAGGCCTCGCCCGAAGGGACGCCGCTGATGCATATCGACGGCTTCGTGCGCGGCAAGGGCAAGTTCATCCGGACGGAATACGTGGCCACCGATGAACGCACGGGCCCGCGGTTTCCGCTTCTCCTCACCACCGGGCGGATCCTGTCGCAATACAACGTCGGCGCGCAGACCCGGCGGACGGCGAACGTGATCTGGCATGATGAGGATCTGCTGGAAATCCACCCCCACGACGCCGAAGTGCGCGGCGTGAAAGAGGGCGATTGGGTGCGTCTGGCCTCGCGTTCCGGTGATACCAGCCTGCGGGCCACGCTTACCGATCGGGTCAGCCCGGGTGTGGTCTACACCACCTTCCACCATCCCGATACGCAAGCCAACGTCATCACCACCGACTTCAGCGATTGGGCCACCAACTGCCCGGAATACAAGGTGACGGCGGTTCAGGTCTCGCCCTCCAACGGGCCGACGGAATGGCAGCAGGACTATAACGCCCAAGCCGCCCATTCGCGCCGGATTCTGGCGGCGGAATGACCGACAGCATGATCGGCGCGCGGGCGACCCCTCGGCTGGTTTTCGGTCCCTCGGTCCAACCGGGGGCCCAGTCTGGCAAGCGCATGCTGCCCGAGGAGGTTGCCGTGGCGCTGTCGTTCAACGGCACGACGCAGGCCGTGATGATGGCCACGCCTGAGGATCTGGTGGATTTCGGCTATGGCTTTGCGCAGACCGAAGGCATTGCGACGCCCGCGGATATTCTGTCGGTCGAGGTTGAAACCCTGCCCAAGGGCCGCGATGTACAGATCTGGCTTGCCCCTGAAGCCGAAGCGAAACTGTCCGCCCGCCGCCGTACGATGACAGGCCCGGTCGGCTGCGGCCTGTGCGGTATCGACAGTCTGGATCAGGCGCTGCGCGATGTCCCCACGGCGCAGCCGTCAGCCTTCCGCATGACCCCGGCGCATGTGATGGAGGCTGTCGCCAGCCTTCCCGCCCAGCAGCGCCTGCACGACGCTACCCGCGCGGTCCATTGTGCCGCCTTCTGGAATGGCAAGCTGACCCTTGCCCGGGAAGATGTCGGCCGCCACAACGCGTTGGATAAGCTCGTCGGCGCCATGGTGCGCATAGGAACCAGCCCTGCGGGCGCGGTGGTCCTGACGTCCCGCGTGTCCATCGACATGGTGCAGAAGGTCGCCATGCTTGGGGCGCCGATGATCATCGCGGTTTCTGCCCCCACCGCCGATGCCGTGACGCTGGCGGAAAGCGCTGGCATCACACTTATCGCCCTTGCCCGGTCTGACCGGTTTGAGGTCTTCACCCATTCCGACCGCATTCTTGAGGAAAGCCATGTCCGCTGAAAAACTTGTCCACATGGCCAATCAGATCGCCACTTTCATGGAGTCCAAGCCCCATGCAGAAGGCGTCGCCGGACTGGCCAGTCATATCAACGATTTCTGGGAACCCCGGATGCGCCGCCAGCTGTTTGAGGTGATCGACGCCGGCGGCAGGGACCTGCGCCCGCTTGTGATGGAAGCCGCCGCCCAGATCCGGCGTCCGTCCCCCGAAGCCGCCCACTAACCCCGAAGCCCCGGAATTTTCAAAAATTCCGGACCGGAGCCTTCAAAGGCTCCGGCTCGATGTCTTCAAAGAAATCGCTCACTCCCGCAAGACCGAAGCGAGCTGTGTCCCATAGCTGCTTTTCCCGAACACCCGGGTCCGTGCGGCCAACCCGTCGCGGTCGATCCACCCCTGCCGGAACGCAATCTCGTCCGGTGATCCGACCTGCATCCCCTGCCGGTCCTGCAGCGTCCGCACGAAGTTCCCTGCATCCAGAAGGCTGCCCGGTGTGCCGGTATCAAGCCAGGCAAAGCCGCGTCCCATCCGCTCCACCTGCAACGACCCCTCGGCGCGGTAGGCTTCAAGCAGGTCAACGATCTCCAGCTCCCCCCGCTCTGATGGCCGCACCTTGGCGGCAAGGTCCGGGGCGCGTCCGTCCAGAAAGTAAAGCCCGGTGATGGCAAAGCTTGACGGCGGGACCTTGGGCTTTTCCACAATCATCGTCACCCGGCCATCGGCATCAAAGGCGGCCACACCATATCGTTCGGGGTCGGCGACGTGATAGCCGAAGACCGTCCCGCCAGACGCCTGCGCATCCGCGCGGGTCAGGACTTCTGGCAGGCCGTGGCCGAAAAAGATGTTGTCGCCCAGAACCATTGCCGAAGGCGCGCCGTCCAGAAAATCGCGCGTCAGAAGATAGGCCTGTGCCAAACCCTCCGGCCGTTCCTGGATAACCCAGGTAAAGCTGACCCCCCATTGCCCGCCGTCGCCCAAAAGGCGCTGGAACTGCGGCTGGTCATCGGGCGTGGTGATGATCGCAATCTCGCGGATGCCGGCCAGCATCAGGACCGACAGCGGATAGTAGACCATCGGCTTGTCATAGATCGGCAGCAGTTGCTTTGATGTCCCCAGCGTAATGGGCCAAAGCCGCGACCCCGTGCCACCGGCCAGCAGAATACCTTTGCGTTTCATGCGCCCAACTCCGTCAATACATCCTGAAGACCGGCCCGCCAATCCGGGCGCGGCATGCCAAATGCCGTCTCGAACCCGGCGCAATCCAGCCGGGAGTTCAGGGGCCGCTGCGCCGGGGTAGGATATTCCGACGAAGGAATGCCTTCCACACGGCAGCCAAGCCCCGCCATAGCCATGATCTCGCGCGCGAAATCCGCCCAGCTTGCATCTGGCGCGCCCGCAAAATGATGGATTCCGCCCGGCGCGCCATCGCACAGGCCCCGGGCCGCGACGAACAAAGCGTCGGCAATCGCGGCGGCTGGGGTAGGGCCGCCGACCTGATCGGCCACCACGCGCAGCACGTCCCGCTCGCGCCCAAGCCGCAGCATCGTCTTGACGAAGTTCGCCCCATGGGCCGAGAACACCCACGAGGTCCGCAAGATCAGATGACGCCCCGCTGCGGCCCGAACCCCCGCCTCGCCCATCAGCTTTGACCGGCCATAGGCCCCCAAAGGCGCTGTCGGGTGATCTGGGGTAAAGGGGTTTTCCCCTGTCCCGTCAAAGACATAGTCAGTGGAGATATGCAGGAACGGCAGCCCCCGTGCTGCCGCCGCCGCCGCCATCGCCGCTGCGGCCGCGCCATTCACGATCGTCGCTGCAGGCTCCTCGGTCTCGGCCTTGTCTACGGCTGTCCAGGCAGCTGCGTTGATGACCGCATCCACCGCCGCCTCGGCCACCACGGCCGCACAGGCCCCCGGATCGGCAAGGTCTGCCCGGTCCCGGCCCAAGGCGATGACCGTCACACCCTGCGGTGCCCGGCGCACCAGTTCCCGCGCGACCTGGCCCGTCTGACCGAAGACCAGCACCTTCATGCTCACGCCTTCGTCCCCAGCCGCTGCCCCACGCCCTGCCGCACCAGCAGCGGCTCCCACCAGGCGCGGTTGTCGAGGAACCAGCGCACTGTCCGGCGCAGCCCTTGATCCAGCGTGACCGATGGGCGCCAGCCCAGTTCCTCACGGATCCGCGACGGATCAATCGCATAGCGCGCATCATGCCCGGGCCTGTCGGTCACGAAGGTGACCAGCCGATCATGCGGCGCGCCTTGCGGATGCATCTCGTCCATCAGCGCGCAGATGCTGCGCACGATGTCGATATTCCGCGCCTCGGCCTCGCCCCCGATGCAGTAGGTCCTGCCGACCGTGCCGCGTTCGACCACGGTCAAAAGCGCCTCGGCATGGTCTTCGACGAACAGCCAGTCGCGCACGTTCTCCCCCGCGCCATAGACCGGGATCGGGCGGCCATGCAGCGCGTTCAGGATCACCACCGGGATCAGCTTTTCCGGGAAATGGTAGGGCCCATAGTTGTTGGAGCAGTTCGTCACCACGACCGGCAAGCCATAGGTTTCGCCCCAGGCGCGCACCAGATGATCGCTGGCCGCCTTCGATGCCGAATAGGGGCTGCGGGGATCATAGGGCGTGTCTTCATCGAACCGCCCTTCCGGCCCAAGCGAGCCAAACACCTCATCGGTGGAGATGTGGTGGAACCGGAACCCCTCCGGCTTGCCTTGGCCCACCCAATAGGACCGCGCCGCCTCCAGCATGGTGTAGGTGCCGGTGATGTTGGTGGCGATGAACTCGCCCGGGCCGTCGATGGACCGGTCGACATGGCTTTCCGCCGCAAGGTGCATCACCGCGTCGGGGGAATGGGCGGCAAACACTTTGTCCAAAGCCTCACGGTCGCGGATATCGCAATGCTCGAAGCTGTAAAGGTTCGACCCCGCCACTGGCGCAAGGCTTTCCAGACAGGCCGCATAGGTCAGCGCGTCAACATTGACCACCTGATGCCCGCGCGCAATCGCTGCCCGCACGACGGCAGACCCGATGAACCCTGCCCCTCCCGTAACCAGCAGCTTCATGCGCGCCCCCATTGGAACGGGGTACCGATTTCTGCCAGCAGCGGTGCTTTCGCGTCCTTGTCGGACAGGATCGGCGCGTCAGTCCCCCAGTCGATCCCGATTGCGGGATCATCCCAGCGCACTGCACCATCATGTGCAGGGCTGTAAAGCTCGGTGCATTTGTACTGCACCTCGACATCGTCGGTCAGGGTCAGGAACCCGTGCAGGAAGCCTTTGGGCACGAACATTTGCTGCCCGTTCTCGGCCGAAAGTTCCACCCCGACCCATTTGCCATAGCCGGGTGAGCCTTTGCGGATATCCACCGCCACATCCAGGATTGCACCCCGCGAACAGCGCACCAGTTTGTCCTGCGCGTATGGCGGGGATTGGTAGTGCAGCCCCCGCAGCGTGCCCTTTGCGGCCGAGAAGGAATGGTTGTCTTGCACCCACGGCAGGTCAAGCCCCGCTTCGGTCATGCGGGCTGCATTCCAAGTCTCGACGAACCAGCCCCTTGCGTCGCCAAATCTGCGCGGTGTCACGATCTTCACATCGGCAAGGGCTGTCGCTTCAATCTGCATTACTATGTGCCTTCAGTTTCGTATCCCAGAAACCAGATCAGACCAGATTCTGCAAACCCTGCTTGGCCGGATTTGCCCGATTGTGGCCCGCCTTCCCCCCTGTTCCCGGCCCCCGCTTGGCGCTATCAGTCAGGAAACCGGATATGAGGGGACTTGACCGATGACCCATCTTTGGGTGCGGGCCGAACAGCGGCCACATGAAGAGCGCGTGGGACTGACCCCAGAAGGCGCCGCCGCGCTGATCAAGGCCGGCCTCCGCGTGACGGTCGAGGCGTCGTCGACCCGCGCCATCCCCATCGACGGCTACCGCGCCGCAGGCTGTGAGATTGCCGCCGAAAACCTGTGGCCACAGGCCCCGGCAGACGCGATCATCTTCGGCCTCAAGGAACTGCCCGAGGATGGCACCCCCCTGACCCACCGCCACATCATGTTCGGCCACGCCTACAAGGGCCAACCCGCCGGCCGTGTCCTGCTGCAGCGGTTCAAGGCGGGGGGCGGCACGCTTTATGACCTTGAATACCTCGTCAACGAAGATGGCCGCCGCGTCGCCGCCTTCGGTTACTGGGCGGGCTATGCTGGGGCTGCCGTGTCCTTGAAATGCTGGGCCGCCCAACAGCGCGGCGCCATTGCCGGCCCGGTCCGCAAGGTCCCTTCCAAGGCAGCACTTCTTGACCAGCTTGCCGCCGAGCTTGACGGCCTGTCCCGCCCCCGCGCCATCATCATCGGCGCGCTTGGCCGCGTCGGCTCCGGTGCCGCCGACCTTTGCACTGCGATGGGCGTGGCTGTCACCCGCTGGGACATGGCCGAGACCGCATCCGGCGGGCCGTTCCCCGAGGTTTTGCAGCATGAAATCTTCCTCAACTGCATCCTCGCCCGACCCGGCTGCCCAGTCTTTGTGCCCGCCTCCGCCAAGACCGACCCGCGCAAGTTGACCGTCATCGGCGACATCGCCTGCGACCCGACCTCGGACTTCTCGCCGATCAAGGTCTATGACCGCGCCACAGACTGGGATGCCCCGGCGCTGCGGGTGCATGACGCCCCGCCGCTGGACGTGACCGCCATCGACAACCTGCCATCCCTGATGCCGGTGGAATCGTCTGAAGACTACGCCGCCCAGCTCCTGCCCTCGCTTCTGACGCTTCCTGCGCTTGATGCGGGCGTCTGGGGCCGGGCAAAAGCTGAATTCGACCGGCATGTCGCCAACGCCTAAGCCCGCGCAAATCTTTTCGAAAAGATTTGCAGGAGTTTTCGAAGATTCTTGCTGCATCCCACGGCAAGCGAAGGAGGAAAGACCATGACCATCCACTGGTGCGGCACAGGCCTGTCATCCATCCCCGGCCTGCGCCGCCTGATCGAAGCGGGCCACCCCGTCGTGGTCTGGAACCGCACAGTCGCCAAGGCGCAGGCGGAAGTCGGCGATATCGCCACCGACATCCGCCCCTACAGCCTTGAGGCGCTGACCGCCGCCCTGCAGCCCGGTGACATCGCCGTGTCGATGCTGCCGGCCGACCAGCATGTGCCCATCGCCAAGGCCTGCCTTGCCAAGGGCGCGCACTTTACCTCCTCCTCCTACATCGCGCCGGAGATGCGGGAACTGGATCAGGCCTTCCGCGAGGCGGGTCTGGTGTCGATCAACGAGGTTGGCCTTGACCCCGGCATCGACCATCTGATGGCGCATGATCTGGTCGCCCGCTACCGCGCCTCCAAGGCCTATGCGCCGGACAATGTCATCAGCTTCACGTCCTACTGCGGTGGTGTGCCGAAGATCGCCAACGCCTTCCGCTACAAGTTCAGCTGGGCCCCGGCTGGCGTGCTCAAGGCGCTCCGCTCGCCCTCGCGCAGCTTGCGCCACTTCACCGAACTGCGCGTTGCGCGGCCCTGGGACGCCATCACGCGCTACGACGCCCCCCTGCCGCAGCCCGAAAGCTTTGAGGTCTATCCCAACCGCGACAGCTATCCATTTATGGAGGAATACCGGTTCGAACCGCACTGGAACGTCCGCGATTTCGTCCGTGGCACCATCCGTCTGAACGGCTGGGCCGACGCTTGGGCCCCGATCTTCGCCGAGATTGAGGGGCTTGAAGGAAAGCCGTTGGCCGAAATCAACGCCGCCCTCGACGCCCGCGCCGCGCAGCTTTTGCAGGAAAACGCCTATGCCGAAGGGGAGCCTGACCGTGTGGTTCTGTTCGTGTCCCTGAAGGCCGAACAGGATGGCAAGCCGGTCTTCCACGAAACCTGGGCCATGGATGCCTGGGGCGACGTGCGCGGCACGGCGATGGGGCGGCTCGTGTCCGTCCCCGTCTCTCTGGCGATCGAGTCGGTGCTGAACCGCGAAATCCCCGCCGGGGTCCACGCTGCACCGCATGACCCACGGCTTCTGGCCCGCTGGCTGGGCGAGGTGTCGCATCTGGCCCAATACATGGACCGGATCACCCATGTGACCTGATTGGTCCAGGTCTGGGCCGATCCGTCTGATGGACGGCTTTGACGTGACAGGGGCCACCTGACCGCGCTATGCTTTGCGGCGATGATCCGGGCAAACCGGGCGGATGGGGCGGCAGGCTTGGGCAGCAACGACAAGGCACAGGAACGGTTTGGCCGGCTGGCTGACAGGTTGGCCGCATTCGCTGCCCGCACGACGCGGCCTGCGGGTGGCTTCGTGTCGCAGCCCGAACCACGGTCCATCGGGATTTATGCCCGTGGCAAGCAGCTGGTGGCCGGGAACATCCTGCTGGCCGGACATCTGGCCGAAGCCCCCGACACTGCGCTGTGGGACATTCCCGCCCCCGATCCCGCCTTCATTTCCGAAGCTCAGGGCTTCGCCTGGCTGGACGATCTGGCCGCCTTCGGCACCCCGGATGCGCGCAGGCGTGCGCAAGACTGGACATGGGGCTGGATCGCCCGCTACGGCGCGGGCCGTGGTCCCGGCTGGACGCCTGACCTGACCGGCCGTCGTATGATCCGCTGGATCCATCACGCCACGCTGCTGTTGTCGGGCCGCAACCGGGCCGACACCCAGGCCTTCTATCGCGCGCTGGCCCGGCAGTCGGTCTATCTGTCCCGCCGCTGGAAGGCCGCGGCCTCGGGCCTGCCGCAGTTCGAGGCGCTGACTGGGCTGGTCTACGCGGGCCAGTCCCTGATCGGGATGGAGCGCCTTGTTGCCCCGGCCACCACCGCCCTTGCCCGCGCCTGCACGGCCGAGATTGACGCCGAAGGCGGGATTCCCACCCGCAACCCCGAGGAATTACTTGAGGTGCTGACCCTGCTGACCTGGGCCGCCAGCGCTATGACCGAAGCCGCGCATCCGGTGCCACCGGCGGTTTCCGCGGCGATCACCCGCATGGCCCCGGCGCTGCGCACCCTGCGCCACGCCGATGGCGACCTTGCCCGCTTTCACGGCGGCGGCAAGGGTGTGGAAGGTCGCCTTGACCAAGCGCTTGCCGCTGCCGGAACGCGCCCGGGGGCGACACCGGCCATTGCGATGGGCTTTGTCCGGCTGTCCGGGCGGCGCACCTCGGTCATCGTCGATGCCTCATCGCCCCCCGGCGGGCGGGCAGCGCGGACCGCCCATGCCTCGACCGCCGCGTTCGAGCTTACCTCGGGCCGTCGCCCGCTGATCGTGAACTGCGGGTCGGGCGAAAGTTTCGGCCCGTCATGGCGGCAGGCGGCCCGCGCGACGCAGTCGCATTCCGCGCTCTGCCTTGATGGGGCCTCATCCTCACGCTTTGGGCCATCGGGGTCCACGTTGGATCAGCGGGCCAACATCACCACCTCACGCATGACGCAAGGGACCGAAGGCGCCGACCTTTACGTTGCCCATGACGGCTGGCTGCAAAGCCATGGCCTTACCGCCAGCCGCAGCCTGACGCTCAGCCACGATGGCCGCCGCCTGTCCGGCGTCGATGCGCTGACGGCCCTGACCGCCGATGCCCGCAAGCGCTTTGAAGACATGATGACCACCACCGCCATGACCGGCGCGGGCTTCACCATCCGCTTTCATCTGCACCCCGAGGTGGATTCGGCCCTCGACATGGCCGACACCGCCGTTTCCATGGCGCTGCGCAGCGGCGAGATTTGGGTGTTCCGCTTTTCCGGTCAGGCCAGCCTGACGCTGGAACCTTCGGCCTACCTTGAAAAAGGCCGCGTGAAGCCGCGCCCCTGCACACAAATCGTGCTCCGCGCGCAGGCGCTTGGGTTTGAGACCCGGATAGGCTGGACCTTGGCGAAGGCAAAGGATACTCCGCTCGCCATCCGTGATCTGGAAGGTGCTGACCCGGAAGGGCAGGGCTGACAGGTCCGTCCAGGGGCACAGCGACAGGGTTTCAGCATGACCAACCTCGTTCCCATCGGCCGCGCGCTGATTTCGGTATCGGACAAGACCGGCCTTCTGGACCTTGCCCGAGCGCTGGCCAGCCACGGGGTCGAACTCATCTCGACCAGTGGCACCCTGATGATGCTGCGCACGGCAGGCCTCAAGGTCCGCGATGTGGCAGAGGTGACCGGCTTCCCGGAAATGATGGACGGCCGGGTCAAGACCCTGCACCCCAATGTCCACGGCGGCCTTCTGGCCTTGCGCGATGATGACGAACACCTTGTCGCCATGGCCGCGCATGGGATTGAACCGATCGACCTTCTGGTCGTGAATCTGTATCCCTTCGAGGAAACCGTGGCCAAAGGCGCCGACCACGCCACCTGCATCGAAAATATCGACATCGGCGGCCCCGCCATGATCCGCGCCGCGTCGAAGAACCATCGCTTCGTAACTGTCATCACCGATCCGTTCGATTACGACGCCCTGATCGCCCAGATGAAGACCCATGACGGCGCGACGACGCTGGCCTTCCGCCAGAAGCAGGCCCTGACCGCTTACTCCCGCACCGCCGCCTATGACACCGCCGTTTCCACCTGGCTGGCGGGCGAGATCAAGGAACCCACCCCCCGCTACCGCAGCTTTGCCGGCAAACTCGCCCAGCCTCTGCGCTACGGCGAAAACCCGCACCAGAGTGCCGCCTTCTATACCGACGGCACCCGTCGCCCGGGCGTTGCCACCGCCCGCCAGTGGCAGGGCAAGGAACTGTCCTACAACAACATCAACGACACCGACGCCGCCTTCGAACTGGTGGCCGACCTTGGCCAAGCGCCGTCTTGCGCCATCATCAAGCACGCCAACCCCTGCGGCGTGGCCACTGCCGCCACGCTGGTTGAGGCTTACAAGCGCGCCTATGTCTGCGACCAGACCTCGGCCTTCGGTGGCATCGTCGCGCTGAACCAGCCGCTGGATGCCGAAACGGCGGAGGAGATCGTGAAGATCTTCACCGAAGTCGTCATCGCCCCCGGTGCCAGCGACGAAGCCAAGGCGATTTTCGCTGGCAAGAAGAACCTGCGCCTGCTGACCACCTCTGCCCTGCCAGACCCCAAGGCAAAGGCGCTTGCCTTCAAACAGGTCGCCGGGGGCTTCCTTGTGCAAGACCGTGACGCGGGCCATATCACGACGGCCGACCTCAAGGTCGTGACCAAGCGCCCGCCTACGGACAAGGAGCTTGCCGACCTGATGTTTGCCTGGACCGTCGCCAAACATGTGAAATCGAACGCCATCATCTATGTGAAGGACGGCGCGACGGTCGGTGTGGGCGCAGGGCAGATGAGCCGGGTCGACAGCACCCGCATTGCCGCCCGCAAGGCCGAAGACATGGCCGAAACCCTTGGCCTGCCCGCGCCCCTGACCAAAGGTGCCGTCGTCGCCTCGGACGCGTTCTTTCCCTTTGCCGATGGCCTGATCACCGCTGCCGAGGCTGGGGCCACCGCCATCATCCAGCCTGGCGGATCGATGCGCGATGATGAGGTGATCGCGGCGGCGGACGAACGTGGCCTTGCCATGGTCTTCACCAACATGCGCCACTTCCGGCACTGACATGCGCCGCTTCTGGATCACCGCCGCCGCGACCTTCGGGATCGACCAGATCACCAAACTTGCCATCGTCCACGGCCTTGACCTGATCAACCGCGGTGAAATCGACGTGCTTCCCCCCTTCCTCGTCTTTCGCATGGCCTGGAATTATGGCGTGAACTTCGGCCTGCTTGCCGGTGGGTCCGATCTGACGCGCTGGACCTTGATCGCTGTGGCGCTTGCGATCTCGGTCTGGGTGATCTGGTGGATTCGCAGCGAACGCGGCAACTGGAAGGCGGAACTGTCCGGCGGCCTGCTGGTCGGCGGCGCGCTTGGCAATGTGATCGACCGCATCGCCTATGGCGCTGTAGCCGACTTTCTGAACATGTCCTGCTGCGGGATCGAGAATCCCTATGCTTTCAACGTGGCCGATATCGCCATCTTCGCCGGGGCGCTGGGGCTGGTGATCTTTGCCGGGAATAACCCCAAGGGTGGAAAACCTGCCCGGACAAAGCGCTAAAGACCCCGTGACGAGGCCCAAGCTTTAGGCTAAGACGGGGAAAAGACGGGTGCGGAGGCAGCGAATGCGGGCAGCAAAGGGCAAGGCGATCATCGCGGTTGCGGCGATGCTGACGCTTGTCGCCTGCGGCGGTGGCACGCCCCAGTTGATGAATCTGCGCGGTGGCGAAGGCCCCGACGAATTCGGCATCGTCCCGCCAAAGCCGCTTGAAATGCCGGAAAACCTTGCCGAACTGCCGGAACCTGCCTTGGGCGGCAGCAATCGCACCGATCCCCAACCGCTGGACGAAGCTGTTGTTGCACTGGGCGGTCGTCCCTCCGCCGGTGGTGGCATCCCAGCCGGGGATGGCGCCCTTTACAGCCACGCTGCCCGCTTCGGCGTTGATTCCGGCATCCGTTCCACACTCGCGTCGGAAGACCTGCAGTGGCGGCGCGACAATAACGGCCGCATCCTGGAACGCCTGTTGAACGTGAACGTCTACTACCGCGCCTACCGGTCGCAGCGTCTGGAACAGCAGGCCGAAGTGTCCCGCTGGCGGAAGCTGGGCGTCAAGACGCCTTCGGCCCCGCCGCGCCAGGATGGCGAACAGTAACAAGCCCGTTTGCAGGGCTTGAAACGCGGCCAAAGGCCCGCACCTATCCCCAAAGCCCGCGCGGAGGATTCTATGCCCGGAAAACTTGGCCTGTTGAACGGCTTGACCGTTGGCCTGTTCGCAGCCCTGACGCTGGCGTTGCCCGCCGCAGCCGAACCCGTCACCAGTTTCACCCTCGACAACGGGCTTGAGGTGGTGGTGATCGAAGACCACCGCGCCCCCGTCGTTGTGCAGATGATCTGGTACCGCGTCGGCGCTGCTGATGAACCACCCGGGCATTCCGGCATCGCGCATTTCCTTGAACACCTGATGTTCAAGGGCACCGATACCATCGGCCCGAACCAGTTTTCCGCGATTGTTGAGGCGCAGGGCGGCGATGACAACGCCTTCACCTCGTGGGACTACACGGCCTATTTCCAGCGCGTCGCCGCCGACCGACTTGATCTGGTCATGGGGCTGGAGGCAGACCGCATGCGCAACCTGCGCCTGACGGAAGAAGATGTCCTGACCGAACGCCAGGTGATTCTTGAAGAACGCGGCCAGCGCACCGACAGCAACCCCGGCGCGCTTCTGTCCGAACAGATGCGCGCGGCACAGTACCTGAACCACCCCTATGCCATCCCGATCATCGGCTGGCGGCATGAGATGGAGCAACTGTCGCGCGAAGATGCGCTGGAGTATTACGAACGCTTCTACGCCCCCAACAACGCCATCCTGATCCTCGCCGGTGACGTTGACCCGGACACCGCCCGCACGCTGGCGGAAAAGCACTATGGCCCCATCGTCCCCAGCGACGGCATAACCCCGCGCGACCGTCCGCAGGAACCGCCGCAACTGGCCGAACGCCGCATCACCCTTGCCGATGAACGCGTGTCCGAACCCTATATCTACCGCACCTATACTGCCCCCGAGCGCGACCCCGGCGCGCAGAAGGACGCCGCCGCCCTGACCGTTCTGGCCGAACTCCTCGGCGGTTCTGGCCAGACATCTGTCCTTGCCCGGGCGCTGCAGTTTGACACGCAAACCGCCGTCTACGCCTCGGCCTTCTACGATGGCACCTCCATCGACGATGCGACCTTCGGGCTGATTGTCGTCCCCGCCCCCGGCGTCAGCCTTGCCGATGCCGAAGCCGCGATGGACAGCGTGATCGACGATTTCCTCGCCACCGGCCCCGACCCCGCCGCGCTGGAGCGGATCCGCATGCAGGTCCGCGCCGGTGACATTTACGCCCGCGACGACGTCAACCGCCTCGCCCGCCGCTATGGTGAGGGGCTATCAGTCGGCCTTACGCTTGCCGATATCGAAAGCTGGGACGAAGCCCTGTCCGCGGTGACCGAGGCTGACATCATGGCCGCCGCCGCCAAGGTCTTTGACCGCCGGAACGCCGTCACCGGTTGGCTGACCCGCCCAGAGGCCGCGCCAGAAGACACCCCTGTGGCCACCCCTGAGGCAGCCCCCGCAACAGCGACCGTACCCGAGGCCACCGAATGATCCGTGCCGTTTTCGCAGCCTTCCTTGCCCTGACCCTTCCGGCCTATGCCGAAATCCAGATCAAAGAGGTGGTCTCCCCCGGCGGCATCACCGCATGGCTGGTGGAAGACCACAACATCCCGTTCACCGCGCTGGAAATCCAGTTCCGCGGCGGCACGTCCCTTGACGCACCGGAAAAGCGGGGTGCTGTGAACCTGATGACCGCCCTGCTGGAAGAAGGCGCCGCCGACCTTGACAGCCGCGCCTTCGCCGAAGCCCGCGATGCCCTTGCCGCCGATTTCACCTTTGACTCCGGCACTGATTCTGTCGGCGTCTCGGTCCGGTTCCTGACGGAGAACCGTGATGAGGCCGTCACCCTCCTCCGCAAAGCGCTCGTGGAACCCCGTTTCGACCAGGACGCCATCGACCGCGTCCGCGAACAGGTGCTTTCCAACCTTCGGTCCAACGAAAAGGACCCCGACACCCTCGCCGCCAACGCCTTTGACGCGCTGGCGTTCGGCAGCCACCCCTACGGCTCCACTGGCGACGGCACCATCGACACGGTGACCAAACTCACCCGCGATGACATCCTCGCCGCCCACCAAGGCGCCTTGGCGCGTGACCGGATCTATGTCTCCGCTGCCGGTGACATCACGGCCGAGGAACTTGGCCCCCTCCTCGACACGCTGCTCGGCGACCTTCCCGCCACTGGCACCCCCTTGCCACCCAAGGCAGACCTCCTCCTTCCCCCCGGCCAGACCGTCATCGACTTTCCCACCCCGCAGGCCTCGGTCCTGTTTGGCCATGTTGGCATCCCCCGCGATGACCCGGATTTCTTCGCCGCCTTCATCCTGAACGAAGCCTTTGGCGGCGGTCGCTTCACCGCCCGGCTCATGTCGGAAGTGCGCGAAAAGCGCGGCCTCACCTACGGCATCGGCAGCTATCTTGTCGGCATGGACCAGGCCGAGCTTTTCATGGGCCAGTTCTCCGCCTCGAACGACAAGGTCGCCGAAGCGATTGCCGTCGTTCAGGCCGAATGGGCCCGCATCGCAACCGAAGGGCTGACGGAACAGGAACTGGCCGACACCAAGACCTATCTCACCGGTTCTTATCCGTTGCGATTTGATGGCAACGGCCGCATCGCCAACATTCTTGTCGGCATGCAGATGGATGACATGCCCATCGACTACGCGGCCACCCGCAATGCCAAGATCGAGGCGGTGACGATGGACGACATCAAGCGCGTGGCACAGCGCATCTTCCTGCCCGAAGCGCTGCATTTCGTCATCGTCGGCCAACCCACCGGCCTTTGACGCCACTCCAGGCAGCCCAAGATTTTTCGCCGAAAAATCTTGGGCATCGCCGCATCTAAAAAACCTTGTGCGCCCCCCGGTCGTCCGCCACCTCACCGCGCAGCATCGCGGCATAATGGTCCTCCAGCCGGTCGGTCCCGAACTCGGGCGTGGCCTCCGCGTCATAGCGCGCGCCGTCCCAGACCAGCATCGACTCGGTCGCGTAATACCGCCCGATCCGCGCCAGTTCCGCCTTCGCCCGCAACTTGGCCGACAGGATACCCCCCGCCGCCAGCCCCGCGATGATCGCATCCATCATCGCCACCGGCACGCGCTTCACTGTCACCAGCTTGCCCGTCAACCGCTCCAGCATGGCCACCTGATCCAGCGGCGTGACCGCCGGCCCCGGCCCACCCACCGGCGACACCCGGTTCCGCATCGCAGGCTCTGTCAGGCACAGCGCCAAGTAACGCCCAAGGTCAGCGTCCGAAATCGGCTTGCAGGCTGTCAACCGCCCGTCGCCGAACACAAGGAACGGCTTGCCCGCCTGAACCCGCGCCACCTGACCGGACAGAGACTTGAAATAAGCCGTCGCCCGCACGATCGACCAGTCAATCGGCGCTGCCATCAACTCGGCCTCAAAGGCCAGCTTCGCCCGCTGAAACTCCAGCTTCGGCTTTTGCACGCAGATGGCGGAGAGAAGCACGAACTGCCCCACCCCCACCGCCACAGCCGCCTTCAGAACCGCCGAATGCGCCGCGTGATCCACCGCCCAGGCATCGGCAGGTTCCCCCGTCCGGCTGGCAAGACAGGACACCACCGCAGAAGGCCGGGCATCGGCCATCACCGCCGCCACATCGCTGGGATCGGTCACCCGTCCCTGAACCACCTGGCACCCGGGCAGCGACACAGCGCCCTGCCGCACCAATGCCACCACCTCAAAGCCCGCATCAAGCAAAGCCCGCGCCGTAGCCCGCCCAATGGTCCCGGTCGCCCCAAGAAGCAGCACCCTACCTGTCATTCCGCACTCATTTCCCTTATGCCCAAATATCCCCGCGCGGAGCGCATTGACCCGAGCCGGTTGGCGCGGCACGCGCCAGAGGCGAGACAAAAGGCGTGCGCGGAACGCGCTCCTTTCTGCGACCGCGAGGCAAGGTCAGAACCGTTCCGCCCGCAGCACCTCGGCGTCGGTGACCCCGATCACCCCGATATGCCGTTCGACAACGGTAAAGGCGGCTTCCAGCAACCCGTCCAGCTTCTCCGGTCGCACCAGACAGACCACCGCCACCATCCCGCTGCGCCCGACCTGCCCCTCTCGTGTCCAGCGGCCTGACCGGCCTGATCCGCCAAGGACCGGCAGCACCGAAAACCCGGTCACCCCCGCCTTTTCCAGCGCCTGAGTCAGGCGGCTTTCCATCGGCGCTTCGATGATGATCTCCACCCGTTTTGCCTTGTGCGTCTGCATCTCACCCCCCCATCGCCGTTGCCACAGCCACCCAGGCCGGAATACCGATCACCAGATTGAACGGAAACGTCACCCCCAGCGACAGCGTCAGGTAAACGCTCGGGTTCGCATCGGGCAAGGCGACCCGCATCGCCGCCGGCACCGCGATGTAACTGGCCGACCCCGCCAGCACCATCATCAGCGCCACGCCCCCGGTCGAAAGCCCCAGCGCCATCCCCGCCGCAAGGCCAAAGGCAGCGCCGACCACCGGCATGACCAGACCAAAGGCCAGCACCCCCGGCGTCATCACGCCCTTGGCCCCGCGCATCCCCCGCCCGGCGACCAGCCCCATGTCCAGAAGGAACAGGCACAGCACCCCTTGGAACGGTGCCACGATGAACGCCTCGATCCGCGCCATGCCGGGTTGGCCGGTCACCAGCCCGATCAGGAACGACCCCACCAGCAGCACGATCGACCCGTTGAGCAGGATTTCGCGCCACAGGTCCGCGTCCATCTTCTCGGCCCGCCCCCCGGACCGGCTGGCAAGGTAAAGCGCCGAGATGATCGCAGGCGCCTCCATCGCCGCCGCGACCGCCACCATGTACCCCTCGGACGAAAGCCCCGCCGCCTGCACCACAGACGTCCCGGTGACAAAGGTAACAATGCTGATCGACCCGTAATGCGCCGCCACTGCCGCTGCGTCGGTGGCCGAAAGCCGCGTCATCGCCTTCAAGAGGCCAAAGGCCACGAAGGGGATGACAAAGGACAGCACCACCCCGGCCACCAGCGCCGCGACCAGCCGGGCGTCAAGCCCGTGGTCGGCCACCGCCACGCCACCCTTGAACCCGATGGCAAACAGCAGGTAGATCGACATCCCCTTTGCCACGGCCTCGGGGATGGTCAACTCGCTGCGGGCCAGGGCCGCGAACAGCCCCAGCGCAAAGCAAAGGATCATCGGTGTCAGCAGGTTGGCCCCGGCCAATGACAGGATGTCTTGCATGTCCGCCTCACAGTTTCGCCCCGTATGACACGGGCGGCAAAAACCGCAAGCCCGGGGTGCGGCAATCCCGTTTCGTTCTTCCCCGACTCAGGTGCCCCTGCTACAGATAGGGGCATGACCGTTCACACCCCCAAGATAACGGGCGCCGATGGCCGCCCGACGATCCGCCAACTGGATGAGGCGGCGATCAACCGCATCGCGGCGGGTGAGGTGGTGGAACGTCCCGCCTCCGCCGTGAAGGAGCTGGTGGAAAACGCGCTGGATGCCGGCGCCGGGCGCATCCAGATCGACATTGGCGGTGGTGGCAAGACCCTGATCCGCGTGACGGATGACGGCTGCGGCATGACGGCGGCTGACCTGCCGCTCGCCCTGTCGCGCCATGCGACGTCCAAGATCGACGGGTCTGACCTTCTGAACATCCGCAGCTTCGGCTTCCGGGGTGAGGCGCTGCCGTCGCTTGGCGCGGTGGGCCGTCTGACCATCACCTCGCGCGCCGAAGGGCATGATGGCGCGCTGATCGCCTGTGATGCCGGTCGCCTTGCGCCCCCGCGCCCTGCTGCCCTGTCGCGCGGCACGGTGGTTGAACTGCGCGACCTGTTCTGCGCCACGCCCGCCCGGCTGAAATTCCTCCGCTCCGACCGGGCCGAGATGCAGGCCTTGGCCGAAGTGGTCCGCCGTCTGGCCATGGCCGAACCCCAAGTCGGCTTCACCCTGCGTGAGGTGGCTGATGGGGCCGAAGCGCGTGTCCTCTTCCGCGCCGATCCCCAGCCGGGCGATCTGTTCGACGCGCTGGAACGCCGCCTGACCGGCATGCTGGGCCGGGATTTCACCGAGAACGCCCTGCGCATCGACGCCGAACGTGAAGGTCTGCGCCTGCAGGGCTATGCCGCCCTGCCCACCTATTCGCGCGGGTCCTCCGTGCAGCAATACCTGTTCGTCAACGGTCGCCCGGTGCTGGACCGCATGCTCTACGGCGCGCTGCGGGCCGCGTACTTCGATGTCCTCAGCCGTGACCGGCATCCGGCGGCAGTGCTGAACCTGCTCGTCGATCCCCAGCGCGTCGATGTGAACGTCCACCCCGCCAAGGCCGAGGTGCGGTTCCGCGAACCCGACGCCGCCCGCGCACTGATCATCACCGCGCTGAAATCGGCGCTGACCGGGGCGGGCCACCGCGCGTCCTCCACCGTCGGCGCGGCCACCTTGGGGGCGTTCCGCCCTGTCTACCAGATGGACCGCCCCAGCCAGCCCAGCCTGTCGCGCGCCTTTGCCTTCCAGTCTCCTTCCGGCTTTGCCGAGGCGCCTCAGGCCCCCGTCTTCGCCAGCGAAGAGCGGGCGCAGCCAAGCGATGAGCGGACCGAAGCCCACCCCCTTGGTGCCGCCCGGGCGCAACTGCATGAGAATTACATCCTCGCCCAGACCGCCACCGGCATCGTCATCGTCGACCAGCACGCCGCCCACGAACGCCTCGTCTACGAACGGCTCAAGCGCCAGATGGCGGACACCGGCATCCGCGCTCAGGCCCTTCTCATCCCTGAAATCGTGGAACTGTCCCCGACCGACGCCGCCCGGCTGCTCGATGCCGCCCCCGCGCTTGCCAAGGTCGGCCTTGGCATCGAACCCTTCGGTGGCAGCGCCATCGCCATCCGCGAAACCCCGGCCATCCTTGGCCCGGTGAACGGGGAAGCCCTGTGCCGCGACATCCTTGATGAGCTTTCGGACGCAGGCGACAGCCAGTTGGTGCAGGCCAAGATCGACGCCATCCTGTCGCGCATGTCCTGCCACGGCTCCGTCCGCTCCGGTCGCCAGATGCGGGCCGAGGAGATGAATGCGCTGTTGCGCGAGATGGAGGCGACGCCGCTGTCCGGCCAGTGCAACCACGGCCGGCCGACCTATGTCGAGCTTAGCCTCCACGACATCGAACGCCTGTTCGGCCGCAGATGATTACCCTCTTCGGTCAGACCTATCAGTGGAACGATCCCGAGATCCTGCTTCTTGGCGGGATCGCGATTGCCTTGGTCGCGCTCCTCCTCCTCATCCTGCGCAGCGTCAGCCGGTCGGCCACGGCGGCGGAACCTTTGATCCGGGAAATCGGCTGGCTCTCCAGCCGGATGCAGCAATTGGGCGACGGGCAGGAACGGCTCGCCGGGGGGCTCCACCATGTGTCCGAGGCGCAGGCCGTCAGCCAGACCGCGATGCTGCAAGTGATGGAACAGCGCCTTGCCGAAGTGCAGCGCCAGATGACCGAGGCGCTGCATGGCACCTCCACCCGCACGGCGCGGTCCTTGGGCGAATTGCAGACCCGGCTGGAAACCATCGACAAGGCACAGGCGAATATCGAGAAACTCTCGGGCAACGTCCTCAGCCTGCAGGATATCCTGTCCAACAAGCAGACCCGCGGTGCCTTTGGCGAAATCCAGTTGCATGACATCGTGCAAAAGGCCCTGCCGAAGGACGCCTACACGATGCAGGCGACCCTTTCGAACGGCAAGCGCGCCGATTGCCTGATCCACCTGCCCAATCCGCCCGGCCCCATCGTCATCGACGCCAAATTCCCGCTTGAAGCCTATGAGGCGATCCGCCGCGCTGACACCCCGCGAGGCGTGGTTGAGGCGGCACAGCAGATGCGCACTGCCGTCCGCGCCCATATCCGCGCCATCGCCGAGAAATACATCATCGAAGGCGAAACCGCCGACGGCGCGCTGATGTTCCTGCCGTCCGAAGCCGTCTATGCCGAGTTGCATGCGAACTTCCCCGAGATCGTGCGCGAGGGCTTTGCCGTGAAGGTCTGGATCGTGTCCCCCACCACCAGCATGGCCACGCTGAACACGATGCGGGCGGTGCTGAAAGACGCACGGATGCGCGAACAGGCCGGTGCGATCCGCAAGGAACTGGCGCTGCTTTACGGGGACGTTGATCGGCTGGGCACGCGGGTGGAAAACCTTGACCGCCACTTCGGGCAGGCGGCCAAGGACATCGAAGAGATCAAGATTTCCTCGGAACGCGCTGGCAAGCGCGCCCGGCGGCTGGACAACTTCGACTTCGAGGAAATCGCGCCGGATGATCCGGTCAAGGTCATCGGTCCGACCGCCGCTGAGTAAACCCCGCCCCGGACTTGATCCGGGGCCTCGTCCAACGGCCGAACTGGCCGCAACGGGAGGTCCCGGGTCAAGCCCGGGACGGGTTGTCATTGTCAAAGCGGCGCGCAAAAAAGAGCGTATGACCCAGCGCCACCTGACCCCCGCCGATTACACCCGCCAGCCGTGGAAGAACGGCCGTGGCTTCACGGTCGAACTCTGGAAGATGGAACGGGATGGTCAGCTTCTCGCCCGCCTCTCCCGCGCATCCGTGGTCGAGGATGGGCCGTTTTCACTGTTTCCGGGGATCGAGCGCAACCTGACAGTCCTGTCGGGCCCCGGGTTTCGGCTGACAGGCGATCGCCATGACTTCCGCTGCGAACCCTTGGTCCCCGTGGCCTTCCCCGGCGACGTGGCGCTGACAGCGACGGAAACCAACGGCCAGCAATCCGACGATTTCAATGTGATGACCGCGCGCAGCCTGCCCCTGCCAGAGGTGTTCCTGGCCCAGAACGACAGCCTGCCCGAAGGTGGCCTGCTGGCGCTCTACGCGCTTGGGCCGGTCACGGTGAACGGGCAACCTGTGGCGCGGGAGGACCTTGTTCTGACAAACGGGCCAGTCACCCTGACCGGTGACTGGCCCGTTCTTGCGGCAAGGTTTTACGGTTTGCCCGCAGCCTAGGCCGGGCTTCAGCCCGGAATCCCGTCAGATCCGGAACAACGGCTGCGCCAGACGCGGCAGCATCGACCGGAACCGCAGCGGAGCGTCCGTGGCCGCAAGGCAGATGCAATCCTGCCCCGCCAGCGCAACCGGCGTGTGTTCCAGTTCCTCATCGGCAATCTCGATGTCGCCGCGGCCAAAGCGGGCGTTGTCATCGGCGAATGCGCCTTGCAGGACCAGCGTCAGTTCCATCCCGCGGTGACCGTGGTCGGGAACAGCCGTTCCCGCCGGAATGTACAGCAACCGGGCGGAAGCGTCGGGTCCGGTCGGCAGGATCGCCTGCTTGACCCCGCCCCCGATCCGCCGCCAGCGGACCGCGTTCAGATCACCGCCGATATAGTCGGCCAGTGGCGCCGGGAAGATCCCCGCCGGCTTCAAGGGTTCGGCCTTGGTGGCCTGCGGCAAATCCTCGATCCGGGCCAGCGCTGCCTCAAGCGCCGCCTCGCCCATCGAAATCTCGTCGATCTCTTCGATCAAGGCACCGCCGACCGCATCAAAGGCCCCCAGTCGCGCCCGGCACTCGTCGCAAAGCGACACATGCGTGGCCACGACCAGATTAAAGGCTTCGGGCAGCTGACCGGCCGCGTAGGCCATCAACAGCGGGTCCGAAAGATGGTGGCGTATCGTCATTTCAGTCCAGTCCTTCACGTCATGTGGTGGCGCAACTTGTCCAGCGCCAGCCGGATGCGCGATTTGATCGTTCCCAAGGGTAGGCCGGTTTCTGCAGCAATCTCGCTGTGCGACAATTCGCCGTAGAAGGCCCTTTCGATCAAGGCACGCTGTTTTGCAGGCAGTTGCGCCAAGGCTTGGCCCAACCGTTCGGTATCTTGCTGGGCTTCCATCACCTCGGCCTGATCGGGTTCAGGCTCTGGCCCCCAGTCCAGTTCTTCCGGCTCGGCGCGGCGGTCCTTCCGCAGCGCGTCGATCCGCTTGTTCCGCGCGATGGTGTAGACCCAGGTCGACACCGATGCCCGCGCGGGGTCAAACAGATGCGCCTTCTGCCACAGCGTCGCCATGACATCCTGCGCACATTCCTCGGCCAGCGCCGCCCCCGCGCCCGACTTCATCAGGAACGCCTTCACCCGGGGGGCGAAATGGCGAAAGAGCGCCGCAAAGGCCGCCCTGTCCTGACGGTCGCGCACCTGAATAAGCAGGCCCGCCCAATCCGTTCCATCATCCGCCTTCGACACCAGTCGGTCCTTCCTGCCGGGCAACCCGTTCCCGGCGGCCACAACACCTGGTTGCAGCGGGCCGGATCGCTCCGTCTTAACCGGTCTGGTGGCGTCAAGCATCATGGAACATTTACGCACCACGCTGCCCAGCGGATCAGTCTTGGAAACCGATTTGGTTCAGTCCGGAAAACTGTCAAGGGCGGACTGTCAACTTCATTTGACAGTGCCTTTTCCCGCGGTCACTGTGATCCGACCGGGTGTTCGCCGCGTAAGGCAATCAAAGCCCTTAAGGAAGTTTGCCTGAATGCCGTTCGAGACCTTGGGTTCTGCCCGCCGCCGCGTCGCTGTTATCGGAGGGGGGATTTCCGGCATGGCCGCCGCGCATCTTCTGGCCGACACTCATGCCGTCGTACTTTATGAGGCTGATCCGCGCCTTGGCGGCCACGCCCGCACCGTGATTGCGGGCAAGCGCAAGGATCAGCCTGTCGATACGGGGTTCATCGTCTATAACAACGTAAACTATCCGCATCTGATTAAGCTGTTTGAAAAGCTTGCCGTCCCCACCGTGGAAAGCAGCATGAGCTTTGGGGCCTCCATCAAGGGCGGGCGGCTGGAATATGGCCTCGCCTCGGTCGATGCGATCTTCGCGCAGCGCCGCAACGCGCTTGACCCGCGCTTCCTGCGAATGCTGGGCGACATCATGCACTTCAACCGCAACGCCGAGGCTGTGGCGTCAGACCCCACCATGACGATCCGCGACCTCTTGGCCCGCTTGGGCACCGGGGCCTGGTTCCGCGATCACTACATCACCCCGTTTTCCGGCGCGATCTGGTCGACCCCCACCTCCGGCATCCTCGACTTTCCCGCGCAGGCGCTGGTGCGCTTCTTCCGCAACCACGCGCTTCTGGATTTCGACGGCCAGCACCAGTGGTACACGGTCAAGGGCGGGTCGATCGAATACGTCCGCCGCCTGCAATCGGCCCTCTTGTCGCAAGGCGTCGATATCCGCACCGCCACCCCCATCGCCGCCGTCCGGCGTGAGGCAGGGTCCGCCCTCGTCCGCGCTGTCGGGGATGAGTGGGAGCTGTTCGATGACGTCGTCTTTGCCACCCATTCCGATCAATCCCTGCGGATGCTCAGCGACGCCACGCCGCAGGAGGCCGCAAATCTTGCCGCCATCCGCTATCAGCCGAACGAAGCCGTCCTGCATTCCGACGCTTCCCTCATGCCCAAGTCGCGCAAGGTCTGGTCAAGCTGGTCCTATGTCGAACCCAAGAGCGGGGCAGGGGCCAGGATTGACCTCACCTACTGGATGAACTCGCTGCAGCCGATCCCGCAGGATGACCCGCTCTTTGTCACCCTGAACACCGCGCGCCCGATCCGGGACGAGTTGATCCATGATGTGAACACCTTCGATCACCCGGTCTTCGACGTCGCCGCATTGGAGGCGCAGCACGCCATCCGCGCCAGCAATGGCCGCCAGAACACCTGGTTCTGCGGCGCATGGATGCGCAACGGGTTCCATGAAGATGGCTTCGCCTCTGCGGTGGATGTGGTCACGGCAATGGCCGAACGCCGGATGGCAAGGCTGGCCGCGTGATGCAGGTTCAGCGGATCCGGGCCGAAACGTTTCATGGCCGCAAGGGCCCGGTCCGCAACGCCTTTCGCTACACGGTGGATTACATCCTTCTCGACCCTGAGAAAGCGCAAGGTCCGCGCCTGTTTTCCCGCAACACTGGCAACCTCATGTCCCTGCAGGACAGCGACCATGGCGGTGCGCCGGGGCAGGGCAGGGGCGCGCAATGGGCACGGCAGGTGCTGTCTGAAAACGGCCTGCCGACCGACCGCGTGCTGCTTCTCGCTCAACCCCGGCTGCTGGGCCATGTGTTCAACCCGGTCAGCTTCTGGCTCGCCTATGATCCCCTCGGCCACTTGCGCGCCGTGATTGCCGAAGTGTCCAATACCTATGGCGACCGGCATTCCTACCTGTGCCACCGCGACGACCGCGCCCCGATCACGCGTGAAGATACGATCCGCGCGCAAAAGATCTTCCACGTCTCGCCGTTTCAGCCCGTTGCCGGAACCTACGACTTCCGCTTCGACATCCGCCCTGACCGCATCGGAATCTGGATCGACTATACCACGGCTGACGGTGGCCTGTTCACCAATCTGATCGGCCTCCGCGAACCCCTGACCAACCGCGGCATCCTCGCCTCCGCCCTCCGCCGCCCGTTCGGTTCGCGCCGGGTCCTGGCGCTGATCCATTGGCAGGCCCTGAAACTGGCGCTGAAGCGGGTGAAGTTCAATTCCCGCCCCACGCCCCCCGGCGAAGACATCTCGCGATGACCGCGCCCCCCAGACTTTTACCCTTTCCTTTCTGCCCAAATATCCTCGCCGAAGGCCCTTCGCCCAAGCCGGTTGCGCGCCTGCGCGCAGAGGCGAGGAAAAAGGCTTGCGCGGAACGCGCTCAATTCAACACCCGCCCCCGCACACGCAACAGCAGCCCGTGCCGGCCATGACCAGCCGCCTCTATGCCTGGTCGCTTTTTGCCGCCCTGATCGCCACGGCCGGCCTGCCGATCTATATCCACGCGCCAAAGTTCTACGTTGACAGTTACGGTGTGTCGCTCGCCTCCATGGGCTTCGTTCTTGCCGCCCTGCGCCTGATCGACGTGGTCCAAGACCCCGCGCTCGGCTGGCTGGCCGAGGCGACCCGCCCCCGCCGCCGCCTTGGCGTGGCCCTTGCCGTGGGGCTTCTGGTGGTGTCGATGGCCGCCCTGTTCGCGGTAACCCCACCCATCCCGGCGCTTTGGTGGTTCGCGCTGTGCCTCACGGGGCTCTTCAGCGCGTTTTCCTTCCTGACCATCTGCTTTTACGCCGAAGGCGTGGCCCGGGCCGAAACCCTTGGCCCTGGCGGTCACATTCGCCTTGCCGGTTGGCGCGAAGGCGGCTCGCTCTTGGGCGTCTGCATGGCCGCTGTCGCCCCCGTGGCGCTGGCCGCCGCGACCGACAGCCCCTTCACCGCCTTCGCCGTCCTGTTCGCCGCTCTGGCACTGGTCGCCACCTTCGCCATGCACCACCAGTGGCAGGGCCACGCCGCCGAACCCACGCCAAGCCCCTTTGCCCTGTTCCGTCCCGTTCTGGCCGACCGCCTTGCCCGCCGCCTGTTGCTCATCGCCCTCCTGAACGCCACCCCGGTTGCTGTCACCTCGACCCTGTTCCTGTTCTTCGTCGAAAGCCGCCTGGGTTTGCCGGGCTGGGAAGGCCCGCTCCTTCTGCTGTTCTTCCTCGCCGCGGCTCTCTCCACCCCGGTGTGGAGCATCCTTGCCCGCCGCCACGGCCCCCGCCCCGTCCTTCTGTCAGCGATGGCCCTTGCGATCCTCGCCTTCCTCTGGACCTTCACCCTTGGCACCGGCGACGGGATCGCCTTCGCCCTGATCTGCGCCGCCTCGGGTGCGGCGCTCGGGGCTGACCTCACGCTGCTGCCCGCGATCTTCGCCCAACGCCTTGCCCAGCTTGGCACGCGCGAAGCCGCGGCCTTCGGCCTGTGGTCCTTCGTGTCCAAGCTCTCGCTGGCCTTTGCGGCAGCCACGCTGCTTCCTGCGCTGGACCTTGCGGGGTTCCGCCCCGGACCGGACAACAGCGAATCCGCCCTGCGCACCCTTACTTTGATCTATGCAGCGCTTCCTTGCGTATTGAAGGTAACGGCAATCCTGCTGCTTGCCTTTACCCCGCTGTCCGACCCTGCCCCTACGAAGGAAGCCCTGACGTGACCCCGATCCTCTCTGCCCTCCTCGGCGCCGTGATCATCCTCACGCTGCTGGCCCTTCGCAGCCGCTACGCTTCGTTCCAGGCGCAGTCCCCGTCGGACTATTCCGGCCTCGGCCCCCAGTTCGACCTGCGCCAGCATCTCTCCGGCCCGATCCAGTGCGAAGGCATGATCTTCGGTCCGATGGGCCGCGTCGCCTCGCGCTTCGTCGCGGACATGGATGGCAAGTGGGAAGGCAACATCGGCACGCTCAGCGAAGTGTTCCGCTATGACAGCGGTTCCGTCCAGAACCGCGCCTGGACGCTGGCCGTGGCCAACACCGGCGACATCACCGCCACGGCCGCCGATGTTGTGGGCCTTGGCCATGGCCGGGTCGAAGGCCCCGGCGTCGTCCTGCGTTACCGCATCCGCCTCACGCCCGAGGCGGGGGGCCATGTGCTGGATGTGGTGGACTGGATGTATCTGATGGAAAACGGCACCATCATGAACCGCTCGCAGTTTCGCAAGTTCGGGATCAAGGTGGCCGAACTGGTCGCCACCATGCGCCGCGTCCCAGCCGCCGACATGACCCCCGCCGAATGAGGGATTTTTCCGGAAAACGCTATTGGCTCGTCGGCGCCTCCGAAGGTCTGGGCCTTGCACTGGCCCAGAAGCTCAGCGCCGCCGGGGCTGATCTGATCCTCTCCGCCCGCAATCAGGATGCGCTGGCAAAGGCGGTCGCCAGCCTGCCGGGTAAGGCGACCGCGCTCGTCGTGGACGTGGCCTCCACCGAAAGCGTGTACGCCGCCGCCGCCCAACTGGGTGATCTTGATGGCATGGTCTTCCTCGCCGGGGTCTACTGGCCGATGCGCGCCCAGGACTGGGACGCCAAGGCGGCCGAGGCGATGGCGAATGTCAACTTCACCGGCTGCATCCGTGCCGTAGGGGCGGCGCTGCCCGGCATGGTTGCCAAAGGCCGGGGTCACGTCGTGATCACCGGCTCGCTGTCCGGGTTCCGGGGTTTGCCCGGCGCCATCGGCTACGCCGCGTCAAAGGCCGGGACGATGGTCTTGGCGGAATCGCTTTACGCCGACCTGCGCAAGACCGGCATCGCCGTGCAGCTGGCCAACCCCGGCTTCATCCGCACGCGGCTGACCGCGAAGAACGATTTCACCATGCCCTTCATCATGGACCCGGAAGCCGCCGCTGACATCATGTTCCGCCACATGCAATCGGGCCGCTTCAAGATCAGCTTCCCCACGGCCTTCAGCTGGCTGTTCCGCGGCGGCAACTTCCTGCCCGACGCGCTTTACTACCGGATCTTCCCGCCAAAGCCGTAAAGATCCTAGCCCGCTTCGCTTTCATATTGGCCCAAATATCCCACGGGGTCCGGGGGTGTGAAACCCCCGGCGGTCGGCCAAGGGCGATCAGGCCCGGATCAGCGCCATGAAGAACCCGTCCATCCCACCCCGGTCCGCCCAGTAATCCGGCCGCAACCGCAGCCCCCCTGCCTCCGTCCACCAATCCGCCTCGACCCCCGCCATTTCCACCCGCTCCACCGCCAGCCCCGGATGCCGCGCCAGCGCCGCCGCCAACTGCCCCTCGCCCTCGTCCGGCAGAAGCGAGCAGGTGGCAAACACCAGCCGCCCCCCCGGTTTCAGCCAGCCAAGGGCACGGTCCAGCAGCCGCGCCTGCAACTCCACCAGCCCCGCCACCTCTGATCCGTCCTTCACAAACGGCAGGTCCGGATGCCGCCGCACTGTCCCGGTCGCCGAACAGGGCGCATCCAGCAGGATCGCGTCAAATGGCGCGTCCGGCTCCCAGATCAGCGCATCGGCGACCACCAGATGTGCTGCCAGGCCAGTGCGCGCAAGGTTGGCCTCAACCCGCGCCATCCGGGGGCCGGAGATGTCCACCGCCGTCACATCCGCCCCGGCGGCAGCCATCTGCAGCGTCTTGCCCCCCGGTGCCGCGCACAGGTCCAGCACCCGCTCGCCGGGCTGCGTCCCAAGCAGGCGCGCGGGCAGGGCGGCGGCGGCATCCTGCACCCACCAGCCCCCGGCGGCATAGCCTGGCAAGCCCGACACCTGCCCCGGCGTCGCCAGCCGCAGGCTTCCGGTCGGCAGCACCTCACCCTCTGGCGCCTCGAACCCGGCACGCAAGCTAAGGTCCAGCGGCGGCTCGGCCGCCTGCACCGCCTCGATCGCCGTCACCGCGTCACGGCCATAGGCGTGGACCATCGGCTGCCGCATCCAGCGCGGCAGCTTTTGTGGTGGCAGCGGTGCCACGTCCGTCAAGGCGCGCAGGACCGCGTTGACCAACCCCGCCAGATGCGCCGTCCGTTTGCCGCTGCGCACGATGTCGACTGCGGCATTGACCACGCCATGCGCAGGGGCACCCTGCGCCACCTCGACCACCGCCAGCCGCAGCACATTGCGCACCGTCAGGGGCGGGGATTTGCGCAGATGCCGCTCCAGAAGCTTGTCCGCAGGCTCCAGATGCCGCAGCACCGATCCCGCCAGCCGCAAGGCGCGCGCGCGGTCCGCAGGGGCAAGGTCCGGGCCGGAAAACTCCGACAGCATCCGCCCTTCGCCCAGAATCCCGTCAAGGATCGCCACCGCCGTCGCCCGTGCTGTCACACCTTCGGCCATCGCCAACCCCTTGCTGCCCGCCCCGCGCGGCGTATATCAGGGACAGCCCCTGCACAAGGAACACGGCATGGACCCCGAAAACCTTCCCCCTGCCGCCAAGCGCGCCCTCGCCGAAGCCGAGGCGCGCCGCAAGGAAGCCGAAGCCAAGGCCCCGCTGCCGCCCGAACTTGGCGGGCGCGACGGGCCGGAACCCGTGCGCTATGGCGATTGGGAGAAAAAGGGTCTGGCCGTCGATTTCTGACAGGCCGATTTCTGGCGGGCAGAAGAACGCTCAGCGCAGCCGGAACACCGCCGAATCGCCCGCGCCCTGATCGACCGTAAAGCGCATCTTGTCGGACCCCTGCGCTTCGACCAGCTGGCAGTTATAGTCGATCTCCATGCCGCTCCAGTCCATCTCTCGGCAGAAATAGCCGTCCTTCCAGTCCCAGGACCCGGTGATCGACCACCCCAAGGCGCTGCCTTCGATCCGGCCATCCGGCAGGACGTTCAGCGACAGATTGTAAAGGCCGATCCGCAGAACCCGGTCCTTGATCAGCGACAGAAAGGTGCCCTTGTCGTTGATCGGCTCAAAGTCGTTTGCCCCAGCCGAAACTGGTGCGGCCAGCATGAAAACAGTTGCAATAAATCGCAGCATGGCAAGCCCCCGAGCTTATGACCAGACTGATACGCTGGTGCGCGGGAACTGGATGACTCGTCAGATGCCCAACACATCCATCATGTCATATTGTCCGGGCTTCTGTCCCTGACCCCAGACCGCCGCCCGCAACGCCCCGCGCGCAAAGATCCCCCGGTCGGTCGCCACATGGCGCAGGATCACCCGCTCACCCATCCCGGCAAAGATCACGTCATGCTCGCCCACGATGTCGCCACCCCGGATCGCCGAGAACCCGATCGTCCCGCGTTCGCGCGCCCCGGTGATTCCGTCCCGACCCGAAACCCTGGCGTCCTCCAGCGCAACGCCACGCCCCGCCGCCGCCGCTGCCCCCAGCATCAGCGCCGTGCCTGAAGGCGCATCCACCTTCATCCGGTGATGTGCCTCGACCACCTCGATGTCCCAATCGGCATCCAGCGCCGCCGCCACCTTCTCGGTCAACCGCACCAGCAGGTTCACGCCCAAGGACATGTTCCCCGCCCGCACGATCACCGCATGCCGACTGGCCGCCTCGATCCGGGCCAGATGCTCCGCCTCCAGCCCCGTGGTGCCGATCACATGCACCGCCCGCGCCTGCGCCGCCAAGGCCGCAAACTCCACCGTCGCCGCGGGTGAGGTGAAGTCCACCACCGCCTGCGCCTTGGCAAACGCCTCCAGCGGGTCATCCGTTACGGTCACGCCAATCGGCGCGCCACCCATCGCCTCGCCCACATCGCGGCCGATCCAGGCATGCCCCGCCCGTTCCACGCAGGCCACCAGCTTCAGCCGGTCAGACCCCTCGGCCAGCCGGATCAGCGTCTGCCCCATCCGCCCGGACGCACCCGTCACCACGATCCCTGGAACGTCACCCATGCCACACCTCCGCTTTCCCCCGTCCTAGCGCCGATCCGCAGCACACAAAAGCCCGCCGTTGCAGGGCGCGCTGAAACGGCCTACATGGGCGCCATGTCCAGCAATCGCCCCTCCTCCGGCCAAGGCCCCTCGCAACGTCAGCTGCGCGTCGGCGAACTGATCCGCCGTACCCTGTCCGACGTCCTCAACCGGGCCGAGATTCATGACCCCGACCTGAACGCCATGTCCATCACCGTGGGCGAGGTGTCGATGTCGAACGACCTCAAGGTCGCCACCGTCTATGTCATGCCGCTGATGGGGTCCGTCCCCGTGCAGGATGCTATCGCCGCCCTCGCCCGCAACAAGGCCGAGCTTCGCCACCGCGTCGTCAAGGGCATGACGCTGAAATACGCCCCTGACCTGCGTTTTCGCCCGGATGAAACCTTCGACCGCCTCGACGAAACCCGCCGCCTGTTCGCCGATCCCACCGTCCAGCGCGACATCGAAACCCCAGACACCCCCGACGGGGAAGACTGATGCTTCGCCCGGCACTGGCCCTCGCTCTGGCGCTCTCTCTCGCCCCCGTCGCAAGCGATGCCGCCACCTGCCGCGACATCACCTTCGACCGCGCCGCCTACACCTTGTGCGAAGTGGCGCTTGGCGAAGACCTGCGCCTGTTCCACTCGGGGACTGAGGGGGCGTATGGCAGCTTCGCCCGGGTGAACGTGGCGCTGGAAGCCACGGGCCAGACCCTCGGCTTTGCAATGAACGCCGGCATGTACCACCGCGACCTCGCTCCGGTCGGGCTTTATGTCGAAGACGGGCAGGAACGCTCTGCCATCGTCACCAGCGACGGCCCCGGCAATTTCGGCCTGCTGCCGAACGGCGTCTTCTGCATCGGCGACAGCTTCCGCGTGATCGAAAGCCTCAGCTACAAGGCCGAACAGCCCGCTTGCCGCTATGCCACCCAGTCCGGCCCGATGCTGGTCCTGAACGGCGATCTGCACCCGAAACTCCTCCCCGGCAGCGACAGCCTCTATGTCCGCAACGGCGTCGGCGTCAGCGCCGATGGCACCCGCGCCATCTTCGCCATTTCGGATGACGCGGTGAACTTCCACGCCTTCGCCCGCCTGTTCCGCGATGAGCTTGGCCTCTCCGACGCGCTTTACTTTGATGGCAACATCTCGCGCCTCTACGCGCCCGAGTTGAACCGCCACGACGCGGGCTTTCCCATGGGGCCGATCGTCGGCACCGTCATCCCGAAAGGCTGATCCCCATGGGTCGCATCAAGAAGGGCCGCGCCGTCACCGGCTGGCTGATCGTGGACAAACCCGCCGGCGTCACCTCCACCGCTGTCGTGAACAAGGTGAAATGGGCGCTTTCGGCGCAAAAGGCCGGTCACGCCGGCACGCTTGACCCCGATGCCACCGGTGTCCTCGCCGTGGCCTTGGGTGAGGCGACAAAGACCATCCCCTACATCACCGACGCGCTGAAATGCTACCGCTTCCGCGTGACGCTGGGTGCCCAGACCGACACGGATGATGCCTCGGGCAAGGTCGTCGCGACCAGCGCCAGCCGCCCCACCGACGCGCAGATCGAAGCCGCCCTGCACGCCTTCCGCGGTGACATCAGTCAGGTCCCCCCGCAATATTCCGCCGTGAAGGTCGACGGCGACCGCGCCTATGACCTCGCCCGTGAGGGTGAGGTGATGGACCTCGCCCCCCGCCCGCTTTGGGTGGAAAGCCTGACGCTGCTGAACCGCCCCGACCCCGACCATGTCGAGCTTGAGATGGTCTGCGGCAAAGGCGGCTACGTCCGCTCCATCGCGCGTGACCTTGGGCTGGCCTTGGGCTGCCTCGGCCATGTCGAATGGCTCCGCCGCACCTGGTCCGGCCCCTTCGATGCCGAAGACGGCGTGACGATGGAAACGGTCGAGGCTGAGGCGAAGACCGACGCCCTCGACACGCGCCTCCTGCCCCTCGAACTCGGGCTGCAAGACCTGCCCGAATTCCCCGCCACCCCCGAAGGCGCTGCCCGCCTACGGAACGGCAACCCCGGCATGGTCATCGCCAATGCGGATTGGGGCACCGAAGGCTGGGCCAGCCTGAACGGCCAGGCCATTGCCGTCGGGCAGTACCAGGGCGGCGAACTCCACCCCTCCCGCGTCTTCAACCGCTAAACATTAGCTAAAATTGTTTTTCTCTTCCGCAAATATCCCACGGGGAGCGCGAGGGGTGTGAAACCCCTCGCTCCGACGCCGGGGCAGGGCATCGCCGCAAAAGAAAAAGCCCCGCGTCGCCGCAGGGCCTTTCCAAATTCAGCAGCCTGAAACCTCAGACCAGCGCGGCTTTCGCCTGACCGGCAATGGCGTTGAACGCCTCGGGCTCATGCACGGCCAGATCGGCCAGAACCTTGCGGTCCACCTCGATCCCGGCTTTCGCCAGACCGTTGATGAAGCGCGAATAGGTCATCTCGGCATCGAACAGCCGGACAGCGGCGTTGATCCGCTGGATCCACAGCGCGCGGAAGTTGCGCTTGCGGGTCTTGCGGTCGCGGGTCGCGTATTGGTTGGCTTTGTCCACAGCCTGAGTGGCGGTGCGGAAGTTGGTGCTGCGCGCGGCGTAATAGCCTTTGGCAGCCTTGATCACCTTGCGGTGACGGGCGTGGGTGACCACACCGGATTTGACGCGGGACATCTGGTGCTCTCCTTACCGGTCGTAGGGCATGTACTTCTTGACGATCTTGGTGTCCGAGGCGGACAGCAGCATCGTGCCAGAAGCATCGCGAATGAACTTGGTCGTCCGCTTGATCATGCCGTGCCGCTTGCCGGCAACGCCAGCCTTGGCCCGACCGGAGGCCGTGAAGCTGAAGCGCTTCTTCGCCGCCGACTTGGTCTTCATCTTGGGCATTTCCATCTCCGTGGTTTCAGGCAGGACTCGGCATGCCACGTTGGCCGGTCCTGCGGGTATCGAAGCCGTCCCTATAGGCGGGGCCGTTCCCGGGTGCAAGAGCCTGTGTTCACCCCAGCAGCCGGGCGATGACGCCCAGCACCACATCCGGCACATCGGAAAACGCATAGCCGCCCGGGCGGTACATCAGGGCCGTGACGATCATGCCGATGCCCCCGATCACCATGACGGACCCCACCCGTGGCACCCGCTGTTCCACCCAGGCCGACAGAAGCGATGGCAGGGACAGCGCCAGAAGCACCAGCCCGACCGTCAATACCAGATCCGTATCCATGATACCCCCGGCACACCGCTTGGCTGCTGTCCGAGGGAAAGATTACTCCGGGTCAACCCGCGAAATCAACCGTTCGTCGCAAGGTGCCACGCGCAGGATGTTGGTTGTGCCCTTCACGTTGAACGGCACGCCTGCGGTGACCACGATCTGATCTTCCTCGGTCGCAAAACCGCCATCCCGCGCGGCACGCACGGCGGCCAGCACGGCCCCCTTGAAGCGGTCCTGCGGTTCGGTGATCACGCAATGCGCGCCCCATGTCAGCGCCATCCGCCGCGCCGTCGACATCAGCGGCGTCAGCGCCAGGATCGGCACATGCGGCCGTTCCCGTGCCACCAGGCTTGCCGTGTTGCCCGACTGGCTGAAGCAGCAGATCGCCTTGATATTCGTCGCCTCGGCAATCTCGCGCGCGGCGGCGACGATCCCGTCAGCCACCGATTCGCGCCGCACCACGCGGCTGGCCTCGATCACTGACCGGTAGGTCGGGTCCTTCTCGACGCTCATCGCCACGTTGTTCATCGTGGTCACGGCCTCGATCGGATACTTCCCCGCCGCCGATTCCGCCGACAGCATCACCGCATCCGCGCCTTCATAGATCGCCGTCGCCACGTCGCTGACCTCGGCCCGCGTCGGAACCGGCGCTTCGATCATCGATTCGAGCATCTGCGTCGCCACGATCACCGGCTTTGCCGCCGCCCGCGCGCCACGCACCAGCCGCTTCTGGATCGGCGGCACCGAATAGACCGGCAGTTCCACCCCAAGATCGCCCCGCGCGACCATGATCCCATCCGAAACCTGCAGGATGGCGTCATAGGCCTTCACCGCCGCCGGCTTTTCAATCTTCGACATGATCGCCGCCCGACCCTTGGCCAGACCCCGCGCCTCGATCACATCTTCCGGGCGCTGCACGAAGGACAGCGCCAGCCAGTCGACGCCCAGCGTGCAGGCAAACTCCAGATCGCCCCGGTCCTTTTCCGACAGCGCCGCCACCGGCAGCACTACGTCCGGCACGTTCACGCCCTTGCGGTTGGAGATGGTGCCCCCAACTTCAACCGTGCATTCGGCAAAGTCCTTGCCGCAGCTGTTGACCAGAAGGCGGATCTTCCCGTCATTGACCAGAAGGCTCGTCCCCGGCTCCAGCGCCGCGAAAATCTCGGGGTGCGGCAGGTTCACCCGCGTCACATCCCCCGGCTCGGTGGACAGGTCCATGCGGAAGGCAGCCCCCTCGACCAGTTCTTCCGACCCGTTGGCGAACACGCCCACCCGCAGTTTCGGCCCCTGAAGGTCCGCCAGAATCCCGATCGGGCGGCCAAGGTCCTTTTCGACCTGCCGGATGATCTCATGCCGTTTGCGGATGTCATCATGGACCCCGTGGCTCATGTTCAGGCGGAACACGTCGGCCCCGGCCTCGAACAAGGCGCGGATCATCTCGTAGCTGCTGGATGCCGGGCCAAGCGTGGCCACAATCTTCACGTTGCGGTGGCGGCGCATCGCCATCCTCCTGCTGATATTTCGGTTCATGTGGGCCGCGTGCCTTATGGCGCAATCCGAAAGCTCTCGCAACGCTGCTCTTTGCGTTTTGGCAGGCGCACGTCGCTGGAATTGCGCGCAGATCGACCTTAAGGAGGGGTGAACGCCCCCCGATTGCCGCGAAAGGACCGCCTTGGCCTTCCACATCGACGGAGAACACCGCCCCGGCCGCTGGCTTGTCACCTGTGACCACGCCTCGAACCACGTCCCCGACTGGGTGAACGGTGGCACGCTGGGCATCCCGGCCGCGGATATGGCCCGCCATATCGCCTGGGATGTCGGTGCCGCCGGCCTTGCGCGCGAGCTTGGCCAGCATCTCGATAGCCCGGTCCTGCTATCCCACTTTTCCCGCCTGGTGATCGACCCCAACCGGGGCGAGGATGACCCCACCCTCGTCATGCAGCTTTATGACGGCACGATCATCCCCGCCAACCGCCACATAACGCCCGAGGCGGTGGAAGACCGGCTTGATCGCCTCTACCGGCCCTACCACGCCGCCTATGCCCGTCTGGCCGCCCTCCACCCCCAGCGGGTGATTCTGGCCATCCACTCCTTCACCCCCTGCCTGCGCGGTCGCCCGCCGCGCCCCTGGCATGTCGGGGTGCTGTACTCACACCTTGATGACCGCCTGTCGCGCCGGCTGATCGACCGGCTGACCCGCGAAACAGACCTTTGCATCGGCGACAACGAACCCTACTCTGGCCACCTGCCGGGGGACGCGATCGACCGCCACGCCCTGCGCCTTGGCCGCCACAACACCCTTGTCGAACTCAGGAACGACCTGATCGACACGCCTGAAAGCCAAGCCCACTGGGCCGCCCGCCTTGCCCCGATCCTGACCGAAGTGCTGAAGGACCTCTGACATGGATGACCAGACCCGCACGGAACTTGAAGCCGCCGCCTTCCGCGCGCTGATGCACCACCTGATGGTCAAGCGCCCCGATGTGCAGAATATCGACCTGATGAACCTTGGCGGCTTCTGCCGCAATTGCCTGTCGCGCTGGTATCAGGAAGCGGCCAACGCACGCGGGATCGACATGTCGAAGGATGAGGCCCGCGAAATCGTCTACGGCATGCCCTACGCTGATTGGGTGGCGCAGACCCAGACCGGGGCGGACGCCGCCAAACAGGCCGCCTTCCAGAAAGCCTTCGCCGAAAACGTCGGCAAGAAAGACTGAACGGCTCGCGCTGATCCTCGGCTCAGCTCTGTGGCTCGCAATTGTCCATTGCCGTCAACCGGGACGCATAGTTTTCGGACTTCTGCTTTGTTTTCAACCCAAAGGCGCCGATCTCAAAGTAGTCGTCGTTATACGCCTTTCCCCCGACCGGCCCGGCCTTGACCAGATAGCCCTTACCCTGCTTTTGGGTCTCGCTGGCGATCTTCTGGCTTACCCCGTCCGAATTCTTGTAGCGGTAGGTGCAATTGCCCGGCTCGGAATAGCAGCTGTAAGGGGTGAATGTCTCCCAGTTGCCATCAGCCCAATCCTTGCGGACCATGCGGCCCCTCTTGTCGTATAGCATTGTGCGTATCACGGCCTTGGCATTGCCGGCCTGCGTAACCGTGGTCTTGTACTTGCCCTTTGCCTGCCCAAGATAGGTTTCCGTGACGGATTGCCCGTCGGAAAACGTGGTGGTCCAGCTACAGCCTACCGGCATCGCCGAAAAGTCGATCTGTGCCATGGCTTGAGCCGGAGCCAAAAGCCCAAGCGCCAGACTTGCGGTCCGCATGATGCTGGGCAGCTTTGAGAAGAAGTGGGGCAAAAGCGGTCCTTTCCTTTAGGAAGTGCAGTCTACCCTGAGGGCATTATCGCCTGCCGGTTGCTGGCCGATGCAAGCATGGCATGGGCCGATCTGCCTGCAAAGCGGCAACTCTGCCCATCACAGTCTGGCCCTCACACTCCAATCCACCGCAACACCGCGACCACCACCACACCCAACAGCGCCGCCGCCACATCGCTGCCCACCACAATCGTCAGCCCCACGACCGCAGCCAGCGCCAGCGCCTCGGCCAGCCCGCCCTGCGCCAGCGCCAGTGCGGCAATCCCCGCCATTACCGAAAGCGGGGTCGCCCGCAGCGCCGCCTCAACCCGGGGTGAGGACGGCATCACCCGCATCAGCACGAACCCCGCTGCCCGGCAAAAGAAGGCCGCCCCCGCCATGACCAGCAGCAGAATCGCGAAATTGTCGGTCATGTCCCGGTCTTGCCCCTGAAGGTCACTGCCGCCACCGCGCCCCCGGCCAGCCCGGCACCGATCACGGCCAGACCCGGCCCGGCCAGCTTTCCGATGATCAGCGCCGCTGCCGCGCCCACCGCCACTGGCACCAGATCGCCCCTCACCTTGACCATAGCCGTGGTCATGGCCGTGGCAAAGGCCGCCAGCATCAGATCAAACCCCAGCGCCTCGGGCGTGGGCAGGATGCTGACCGCCCCCGCGCCAATCGCCGTGCCGGTCAGCCAGCCCACGAACATCGGCGTTCCGGTCCCGGCCAGATAGGCCCGGTCCTCCTCGCCCGCCGCGATGGCGCGCATCGTCACCATCCAGTTAGCATCGCCCAAAAGCAGCAGGCTGCCATAGGCCTTTGGCGCGCTCACCTGCCCCAGCCAGGGCTGCAGGGCCGCGCCAAACAGAAAGTATCGCGCATTGATGACAAGGATCGTGGCAAAAAGGGCGGCGAGCGTGGCGCCTCCGGTCTGCAGCAGGTTGATCGCCGCAAGCTGCGCGGACCCGGAATAGATCGCCGCACTGGTGGCCACCGCCTTCGCAATCCCGAACCCCGCCTGCGCGGCCACAAGGCCGAAGCCCAGACCATAGGCAAAGATGCTCAGGCCCAAAGGCAGCCCGTCGCGAACCCCGCGCCGAAAGCCGTCAAAGGTGAAAAGGGCTGCGCTCAATCCCGTAGGTCGGGGTTCACCCCGACTCCCGCACCGCATACTGCTAACAAACCCTTAACGCCCACGGCCAACCCATTGAAATCAAAGGACCTCGAAAATGTCCCCGCCCGGGACACGTCAGATCGCCGCCTTCCGCATCTCGTCAAGATAAATCTCCCGCAGCCTTACAGCCACCGGCCCCGGCTTGCCTGATCCCACGGGTTTCCCATCCACCTCGACCACCGGCATCACGAAGATCGAGGCCGCGGTGGAGAATGCCTCATCCGCCCCTTGCGCCTCTGCCGCCGTGAAGGCCCGCTCCTCCACCTCGAACTGCGCCTCCTCAGCAAAGCGCAGGACGGCGGCCCGGGTGATCCCGTGCAGGATGTCGTTGCCCAGTTGACGGGTGATGATCCGGTTGCCCTTCACGATGTAGGCGTTGTTCGATGTCCCCTCGGTCACCGCGCCATCCTCATCGGTGAACCAGCTGTCGTCCACCCCCGCCTTCTTCGCGGCCATCTTGCCCATCGACGGGTAAAGAAGCTGCACCGTCTTGATGTCCACCCGGCTCCACCGCAGGTCCGGGATCGTGATGACCTTGAACCCGGTCTTGGCGGCGGGGGCATCCGCAAGGTTGGGGATGTTCTGGGTGAAGGCCACGATCGTCCCGGGCAGGTCGGCCGGGGGGAACACAAAGCTTCGGTCCCCCGGATTGCCCCGCGTGACCTGCAGATAGATCATCCCCTGATCAATCCCGTTCCGCGCTACCAATTCGCGGTGCATCGCCAGCAACTCAGCCTCAGAGACCGGGCAAGTCATCTCCAACTCGGCCAGAGACCGCCACAGCCGTTTCACATGGCCGTCAAAGTCGATCAGCTTGCCGTCAAGGACCGAGGTCACCTCATACACCCCGTCGGCCATCAGAAACCCGCGGTCAAAGATTGAAACCTTCGCGTCGCCCTCGGGCAGGTAGTCGCCGTTCACATAGACAGTGCGGGTCATCGGGGCCTCCATGGGGTGTACCGTGCTTCTTCGCCAAACGGCGGTCGTGGTCAAGACTGCCTGTCAGACAAAGGCGATGGCGGCCCCGGTCCGAAGGGAATGATCGCAGGCCTGGCGCAGGATGATCAGCGAATGGGTCGCAATGGGCTGGGCCTGCCATGGCGCGGTGATCGGGCCGGGGGCAGGGCCTTCCAGCCAGGTTTCCAACAGCGTGTCCGGATCGGGCAGCGGATCAGGCAAAGCGAGCGCGCGGCCAAGGACGTCCAGTTCAGCCGACAGTCGCTGAACCGATCCCAAGGGCCACAGCAGTTCGGTTCCCCGCGGGGCAGGCAGGGGGATGAGGGGCTGCACGAAGTCAACCGGGACATAGAAGCCATCGGCGTCCGAATGCAGCACCAGATGGGCAAACGGCGGCAGCGGCGGCCTTGGGGTTCGCTTTTCGCCAAGCAGCCGTTCGAACAGGCCCTGTCGCCGCTCTGGCGCGCATGCTGCGGCTGCCGCTGAGAACAGCGCCTCGGCGTTGGGGGTGTCTGTGCCGGTCAGGAGATGATCCATTGGAATGGGCAGGTCCCGCCAGACCAATCCGGCCACTTCGCGCAGGGCATGGAGCCCGGTGTAGCCGTAGCCGTCTGCGCTCCAGGTGACACAATCCTTGGGCTCGGTATGCGGAACCAGACCGGAGTTCGCCATCGCCTTGGCCATGGCGGCGAAGCTTTGGTGTGCTTCGTCGGCAGACTCCGGGTCGTTCTGGTCAAGATCGGCATACAGTCCGACTGTAAGTCCAAGACCCATCGGCTTCCCCTAGCCCCAAAGCCCGGCGTCGGGCGGGTGTACACCTTCCGCATCGTAGTGGATGGGATCGGGCCGGTCCTCGGCCAGCAGGAGCGGGGCGTCAAGGTCGGTCCACCCGGCGCCCTGCGCCAGCAGAACGGCAGGGGCCATGGCAAGTGAGGAGCCGACCATGCAGCCGACCATCACCTTCAGGCCCATCTGGCGGGCAAGGTCGCGGGCCAGAAGCGCTTCGGTCAACCCGCCAGTCTTGTCGAGTTTCAGGTTCACCACGTCATACTTGCCCGGCAGGCCCGCCAGCGACGCGCGGTCAAAGCAGGATTCGTCGGCGCAGACCGGGACGGGGCGGGCGATTTCGGCGAGCATGTCATCCTGACCGGCGGGAAGCGGTTGTTCGACCAGTTCCACGCCCAGCAGCAGAAGGTGAGGGGCGAGGTCGGTGTAAACCTCGGGCGTCCAGCCTTCATTCGCGTCGATGATGATCCGGGACCGGGGTGCGCCCTGACGGACGGCCTCAAGCCTTGGCATGTCGTCGGGGGTGCCAAGCTTGATCTTCAGGATCGGCCGATGGGCGTTTTCTGCCGCCGCCATTCGCATCTCAACCGGCGGGGCTAGCGACAGGGTGTAGGCGGTAAGGACCGGGCCGGGGGCGGGCAGCCCCGCAAGGTCCCAGACCCTTCGGCCAGCCTGCTTTGCCTCAAGGTCCCAAAGCGCGCAGTCCACGGCGTTGCGGGCTGCGCCGGCTGGGAGGGCGGATTGCAGGTCGTGGCGGGTGATGCCGCCTTGCAGGCCTTCGATCTGGTCGCGCACGCTGTCCAGCGTTTCGCCGTAGCGGGCATAGGGAACGCATTCGCCCCAGCCGGAGACACCGCCCCGCGAAATGCGGACGGTCAGCACCCGCGCTTCGGTCTTGGTCCCGCGGCTGATGGTGAAGGCCTTGGTCAGGCGGAAGATGTCTTCGGTGACGGTGATCATGGGGGTCGCTCATCAAGCCTGAAGGCTTTCTTCGCCGGGCCGGGGCCAAGCGCAAGCGAAGAATGCCGAAAGCTTGGGGGCCGGTCGGTTTTGCTGCAAGTGCGAAATCCGCTTGCGATCCGCTGCGCAAGATAATATCGCAGGGACCGCGTCCAGTGAAACATGATTGCCCGAAGGCCTGACCGATGAGCTTCCGTCTGCAACCCGCTGCCCCCGCCCGCCCGAACCGCTGCCAGCTTTTCGGCCCCGGATCACGGCCTGAGCTGTTTGCCAAGATGGCGGCCAGTGCGGCGGATGTGATCAACCTTGATCTGGAGGATTCAGTTGCCCCGGCGGACAAGCCGCAGGCGCGGGCGAATATCATCAAGGCGATCAGCGAGGTGGACTGGGGCCGCAAGACGCTTAGCGTGCGGATCAACGGGCTTGATACCCCCTTTTGGTACCGCGACGTGGTCGATCTGCTGGAACAGGCCGGGCCAAGGCTGGACCAGATCATGATCCCCAAGGTCGGCTGCGCGGCCGATGTCTATGCAGTGGATGCGCTGGTCACAGCCTGCGAGGCGGCGGCAGGGCGCACGAAGCGGATCAGCCTTGAGGTCATCATCGAGACTGCGGCGGGGATCGCCCATGTCGAGGAGATTGCCGCCAGCAGCCCGCGCCTGCAGGCGATGTCATTGGGTGCGGCGGATTTCGCGGCGTCGATGGGGATGCAGACGACCGGCATCGGCGGGACGCAGGAGAACTATTACATGCACCGCGAGGGGGCGAAATACTGGTCTGATCCCTGGCATTGGGCGCAGGCCGCGATCGTTGCCGCCTGCCGGACACATGGCATTCTGCCGGTCGACGGACCGTTCGGCGACTTTTCCGACGAGGAAGGGTTCCGGGCGCAGGCACGGCGGTCGGCAACGCTGGGGATGGTCGGCAAATGGGCGATCCACCCCAAGCAGGTGGCGCTGGCCAATGAGGTTTTCACGCCGTCCGAGGCTGCGGTAGCCGAAGCGCGCGAGATCCTGTCGGCGATGGAGGCGGCGAAGGCCGCCGGGCAGGGGGCGGCGGTCTACAAGGGGCGGCTGGTGGACATCGCCTCCATGCGGCAGGCGGAAGTGATCGTGCGGCAGGCCGAGATGATTGCGGGCGCATGAATCGTTGACAAACTGCCCGTGAAACGTGCAGGTTCACGCAGCGTCAGCCCTGACCTTGGGCGGATTGCAAAGAATACCTGAGCCGCGCACCAGGGGACGGGAGGCCCCGCGCGGCGACTAGGGAGGATGCACGCCCCGTGGCCCAGCCACGGGGCGCTGCTGTTTCCGGTGGGTGGGATTTCAGACAACCCGCTGATAAACAACCCGGATTCTTGAGATACTTCGACGCAGCGACAGAACTTGCTACGGCAGGACCACCTGACTCGGAGTGGTGTTCATGCGTATCCTGATCCTGACCTTTGCTGGCCTGGCCCTTTTGGCGATCGTGATCTTCCTGATCGGCTGGTTGCTTCCGGCCACGCGCGAAGGGCGCGCCGAAACCGTGATCGCAGCACCACCGGACCGGGTGCTTGCGGTGATCGCCGACGTGGAAGCGCAACCTGAATGGCGCGCTGTGGCCAAGGTCACGCGCACGGCCGAGGGCTGGGAAGAAATCACCCCCCGGGGTGAAAAGATCGCCTTTGCCGCGGAGGAGATGACCAAGGCGCGCATCCGGCTCCGCTTCACCTCGGACGCGGGGTATTCCGGCATATGGGAGGCGGTGCTGGAGCCAGTGGCAGAGGGCACCCGCATCGCAGTGGTTGAACGGGCGACGGTGCCGTCGCCGTTGGGCCGGATCATTTCGCGCCTGATGTTTGACCCGGGCGCTTTCGCGACCATATATCTTGCCGCCTTGAAGGCGCGGGTGGAGGGGTAGATGGCGAAGAAGCCGACTGACTGGCGCAAACGCTTTGGCGGGGCGAAGCCGCCACATGTGGTGATGCTGCACGCCGATTTTGCGGGCGTGAAGGCTGGGAACACAATGCTGATCTCCTCACCCGGGGACATCGCGGCCTATGTTGCGAAGATCCCGCCCGGCGAGACGCGGACGATGGATCGCTTGCGCAATGAGCTCGCGCGGAAGGCGGGGGCCAATTCGATGTGCCCGGTGACGACGGCGATCTACCTTCGGGTGGTGGCCGAGGTCAGCTTGCGCGATCTGGAGGAAGGCAAGCGCCTGGACGAGGTGGTGCCGTTCTGGCGCGTTGTGATGCCAGACAGCAAGCTTGCGAAAAAGCTGAGCTGCGGGCCGGATCACGTGGCGCATCTTGCAGCGCTGGACCTTGGTCAGGCGTCAGACTGACGCTTGCCGAGTTGCATCACGCCTTGCCCAAGGGCATATAGGCAAGGTCCCCGGAAGGAAGCGTCATGAACTACCTTGAGTTTGAAAAGCCTCTGGCCGAAATCGAAGGCAAGGCCGAAGAGCTGCGGGCGATGGCCAAGACCAGCCCGGGCATGGATGTCTCGAAAGAGGCCGAGGCGCTGGACCGCAAGGCGGAAACCGCGCTGCGCGATCTCTATAAAGGCCTGACGCCATGGCAGAAGTGCCAGGTGGCGCGGCATCCCGACCGGCCGCATTGCAAGGATTACGTCGAGGCGCTGTTCAGCGAGTTCACGTCGCTTGCCGGGGATCGGGCCTTTGCCGACGACCATGCGGTGATGGGGGGAATCGCGCGGTTTCAGGACCAGCCGGTCATGGTGATCGGCCACGAAAAAGGCAATGACACCAAGACGCGGATCGAACGCAACTTCGGCATGGCCCGGCCGGAAGGCTATCGCAAGGCGATCCGGCTGATGGATCTGGCCGACCGGTTCCGCCTGCCGGTGATCACGCTGGTGGACACGCCCGGTGCCTATCCCGGCAAGGGCGCGGAAGAACGCGGTCAGGCCGAGGCGATTGCCCGCAGCACCGAAAAGTGCCTGGCCATCGGCGTGCCGCTGATTTCTGTCGTGATCGGCGAGGGTGGATCCGGCGGCGCGGTGGCTTTTGCGACGGCGAACCGGGTGGCGATGCTGGAACACAGCGTCTATTCGGTCATCTCGCCTGAGGGCTGCGCCAGCATCCTGTGGAAAGACGCCGAAAAAATGCGCGAAGCGGCCGAGGCTTTGCGCCTGACGGCACAGGACCTGCAGAAGCTTGGGGTCATCGACCGGATCGTGAAAGAGCCGATGGGCGGCGCGCAACGCGCACCGAAAGAGGCGATTGACGCCGTGGGCAAGGCCATCGAGGCGATGCTGAAAGACCTGTCCGGCAAGAAGCCCGAGGCCCTGATCAAGGACCGTCGGCAAAAGTTCCTTGATATGGGCGCGAAAGGACTTGCTGCGTGAACCCCTGGATCATCGTGGCGATTGCCGGGCTGATGGAAACCGGCTGGGCGCTGGGGCTGAAGTATTCCGAAGGGTTCACCCGCGTGGTCCCCTCGGCCATCACAGTCGTGCTGGCGTTGGGATCGTTCTACCTGCTGTCGGTCGCGATGAAGACCCTGCCGGTGGGGACGGCCTATGCCGTCTGGGTGGGCATCGGCGCGGTCGGCACGGCCATCGCGGCGGTGTTCCTGTTCGGTGAGACGGTCAATGCCATGCGCGTGCTTGGGGTGCTGCTGATCCTTGCCGGGATCGCGGCGCTGAAATTCGCATGATCCGGGCGGCGATCCTTGCTGCGGTGCTGGCCTGCCCGGTTTCGGTCTGTCAGGTTTTGGCGGGCACTCTGGAAGGGCGTCTGGTCACCTTCACCGTCGAGACGTGGGACGTGCGCGACGCGCCGCTTATGGTCGCACGCGGACGGACCGTCACTGTAGGGCAGGGCGTGGAGTTCGGGTTGGACCGCCAAGGGTTTACCGGCGGTCTGGACGTGGTTCCGGTGAATGTGGAAATCGGCCCGACGCGGATCGAACTTAGCTATCCCAAGGGGATCGGCCGGTTCTACGAATCGAAATTCAACGGCTATGTGCTGCGGTTCGAGACGGAATGTGCCCTGTTTGATAGCGTTGCCATCGACCCTGCAGCCACCACCATGAAGGTGACAGAGGTCTGGGCCGAGGCTGGGGCGCTTTACATCAACGTCTCGGGTCTGGGCTTTGGGCCTGCGTCCACATTGGCGCTGGACCTTTCAGTCGCGGATTGTCCGCTGAGCTGACCTGCCCCATTGCTCTGACAGCGTCGAGCCCGTTCAGCCGCGAAAGCCAGCCTCGGCCATCAGCCGGTTGGAGTGGGTTTCGATATCGGATTCAATCCGCTGCATGAAGGCAGGGACGGGCAGACCGGGGCTGATGGGGGGCAGGAACTCTACCACCGCAAGGCCCGGCTTGCGCAGGATGCCGCGCTTTGGCCAGAAGACCCCGACATTGGTGGCGACGGGATAGCAGGGCTGCCCAAGCTGGTCATAGAGCAGCCCGGTTCCAACCTTGTACGGCTTCGTGACCCCGGGGGCGACGCGGGTGCCTTGTGGGTAGATGATCAACTGGCCGGGGTCGGCACTGCCCGCCGCGACATCCGCCTTCATCTTGGCGATTGCAGCCCCACGCTTGCCGCGGTCCACCGGAACACAGCCGATCTTGAGCGCGTATTGGCCAAGGAAGGGGGCATACATCAACTCGCGCTTCATGATGAACTTGCCCGCCGGGACGGCGTTGAAGATCAGGATGATGTCCAGAAAGCTTTGGTGTTTCGCCGCGATGACCGTCTCGGCCATCGGGGGGGTGCCACGCACTTCGCACTTCAGGCCGCACAGGAGGCGCAGGGTGAAGATCACCCAGACGCAGTAGGTCTTGCAGGCGGTCCGCGCCCCCCGGCGCGAGAACAGCGCCCATGGGGCGAAGACCAGTGCGAGGACCGCCATGGCAAGATACATCTGGACCACGAAGACCAGCGAAAGGACCCAGCGGAGTGCGGTCATGTCAGTTCCTTCAACTTGGCAAGGGCGGCACGGCGGGTGGCAAGGAACGCCACAAGGGCTGCAAGCGGGGGCAGGATGAGGGGCCAAGCCCAGGCAGACCCCACAAAGCCAAGGCCGGTCAGGAACCCGCCGGCGGCATCGGCGGCGGGCAGGGCGGCGACACCGGCAAGACCGGCAGCCGCCCCGACCGTGGCCCCGGCCAGCGTGCGCAGCGTGAAGCGGCGGACAAAGGCGCGGGCGATGTAGCTGTCCTTGGCCCCCACAAGGCGCAGGACGCGGATCACCTCGGCGTTGGCGGCAAGGGCGGCGCGGGCGGCAAGGGTGATCATCGCGGCCATGGTGGCGCCGATCAACGCAATGGACAGGACACCCAGCAGGCGGATGCGGCCCGCAGCCTCGGCCAGGGGGCGGCGCCAGCGGGTATGGTCGTCCAGAAGCGCGCCGGGGGCTTCGGCGGCAAGGCGTTGGCGCAGACCTTCGGCGTCATAGCCGGGGGTCGCTTCGACCACCTCGAACAATCGGGGGATCGGCAGCGCCTCGATCGGCAGGCCGGGGCCGAACCAGGGTTCCAGCAGGGACCGCGTCTCGGCATCGTCGATGGCGCGGAAGCTGGCGATGCCGGGGGTAGCCGCAAGAACAGACAGGATCGCGTCGGTCTGGATCTGCACCTGCTCCACCGGGGCGGACAGGCGGATCGTGGCGGTGCGCGCCAGCGCCTCGGACCAGCGGTCGGCAAGGCGACCAGAGGCAATCGACAGGGCAAGTGCAAAGACGCAGAGGAAGGTCATCGCCCCGGCGGTGAAGGTGGTCAGCCAGGCAGTGGGGCCGGAAGGCGGCACCACTTGCAGCGCACGGGTCGCCGGGCTGGCCGGTTTGGCGGCGGGCAGTTTCACAGATCGGCCCCCGCAAGCTGGATCCGGTGCTTGGCGATGCGCAGCACCCGGGCTTGGATTTGTGCCTTGGCCTGACGGATCAGGTTCAGGTCATGGGTCGCGACAAGAATCGTCTTGCCCATCCGGTTCAGCTCGACCAGCAGGGTCAGGATGCGCAGCGACATGTCCCAATCCACGTTGCCGGTGGGTTCATCCGCAAGGATCACGTCAGGGTCGACGATCACTGCCCGGGCCAAGGCGGCACGCTGGCGTTCGCCGCCCGACAGCTGCGGGGGCAGGGCATCGGCAAGGTGGTCAAGCCCGACCCAGCCGAGCAGGTCCTTCATGTCCTGCCCATCGCTTTCTCGGTCGGACACGGTGAAGGGCAGCGCCATGTTGGCGGCGAGTGACATGTGGTCAAGGAACTTGCAGTCCTGATGGACGATGCCGATACGGCGGCGGGCGCGGGCGACATCGTCGCGTGACAGGGTTTTCACATCGCGATCAAACAGGTTCACGCGGCCCGACGTCGCCCGAAGCTCGGCATAGGCGAGTTTCAGGAAGGTGGATTTGCCCGACCCGGATGGTCCGGTCAGGAAATGAAACGATCCCGGCGCAAGGCGCAGGGACACGTCTGACAAGAGATCCCCCCCGCCGTAATTGTAGGCCACATTCTCGAAGGCGATCACGACAGGTCCTCTGCCCGGTTTGCCGGTCTTGCTGATGTTTTTGCCGCGCCAGAACATTGCGCGACTGCGCTTTCCATCGCACAGGCGTAAACGATTGCACAAGGGTGCGCTACAAAGCCTTGGAACGACAGGAATTAGGGTTTACAAACCAGTTGGGGGAGCCAGAAACAGGCTTTGAGGAACACGAATGCGTTTGGTTTGCCCGAACTGTGAGGCGAAGTACGAAGTGCCCGAGGATGCGATCCCGGACACTGGACGGGACGTTCAATGCGCGAATTGCGGGCATGCGTGGTTCCAGATGCGCCAACGCTCTGCCGCAGCACCGGTTGATGAAGCGCCTCCGGCCGCGGTTGCAGAAACGCCCGTGGCGGAACCTGTGGCCGAAGTCACACCCGAACCAGAGACCAGCCCTGCGGCTTTGACTGACCCGGGGCCAGAGGCTTTGGTTGAGGTGGCGGCTGAAGCGCCTGTTGAAGAACCCCTTGCCGCAGTGGAGGAGACGCCCCCGCCAGTAGCGGCAGTCGAAACGGCGGACATCCCTGCCGAGGTGGCGGCGATCGAACCGGAAAAGACGCCGGAAGGTGTTGCAGAGCCTGCACCTGAGGTTGAACTGGACGCAAAGCCGGACAGCGCCTCAGCCGATCTTGACAGCGCGCTTGCCGAGGCGGACGCCGTAATTGCCAAGCTTGACGCAGAGGTTGCGGGCGAGGCGGGGGCTTTGGGCGATACCCGGGTTCAACCCGTGGCAGACACGGCCGCTGAGATCGAGCCTGAGGCCGTGTCAGAACCTGCTCCGGGGGAAAGCGATACCGACGCGCCAGCGCCAGCTCCGGCTTATGCGGTGGACGAAAGCGTGCTGGCCATTCTGCGCGAAGAGGCCGAGCGTGAGGCGCAGGCCCGCCGGGCCGAGGCGCGCCCGCTGGAAAGCCAGACTGACCTTGGGATCGATGCGGCGATGCCCGGTCGGCAAAAACCGGCGCTTGTGGCGTCGAACGGGGCCTTGCTGGACGGCGATACCGAAGCCGCCCACAAACCCTCGGCCCGACGCGATCTTCTGCCGGATGTCGAAGAGATCAACTCGACCCTGCGCCCGTCCGAAACCGCGACCGAGGCCGCAGATGGGCAACCCCTGCCCCCAGTGCGTGAGTCGATGGGCTTTCGCAGCGGTTTTCTGATGGTGATGACCGTGGCGATCATCGGTGCAGCGGTCTACATCATGGCTCCACGGCTTTCGGGCTGGGTGCCTGCCATGGCCGCGCCTCTGGAAAGCTACGTCAGCGCGGTTGACGGCCTGCGCCTTTCGCTGGACGGGATGATGCGCTCGGCCACCGTGGCGATCAACGGCGAGTAGGCACGGACATTCCTCTGGCCTTGCCCAATTCGGCTTGCCCCTTCGCGGGCTGGCCTTTATCCCTTGCGCGATGCCATTGCCTGCCCGATTGCTTGCCAAGGAGCCGCCATGACCAACCAGCGTTTCGACAAGTCGAAGCTTCCCAGCCGCCATGTGACCGAAGGTCCGGCGCGCGCCCCGCATCGCAGCTATTTCTACGCGATGGGGATCACCGAGGAAGAGATTCACCAGCCGTGGGTCGGCGTCGCCACCTGCTGGAACGAAGCGGCCCCCTGCAACATCGCGCTGAACCGTCAGGCGCAGATCGTGAAGCATGGCGTCAAGAAGGGCGGCGGCACCCCGCGGGAATTCACGACGATCACCGTGACCGACGGGATCGCGATGGGGCATGAGGGGATGCGGTCCTCGCTCGCATCCCGCGATGCGATTGCCGATACGGTTGAACTCACGATGCGCGGGCACTGCTATGACGCGCTGGTCGGCCTTGCGGGCTGCGACAAATCCCTGCCGGGCATGATGATGGCGATGGTGCGGCTGAACGTGCCATCGGTCTTCATCTATGGCGGCTCCATCCTGCCGGGCCGCTATCAGGGCAAGGACATCACCGTGCAGGACATGTTCGAGGCCGTGGGCAAGCACCAGGCCGGGAACCTTTCGGACGCGGAACTTGAGATCATGGAGCGGGTGGCCTGCCCGTCCAGTGGCGCCTGCGGCGCGCAGTACACCGCGAACACGATGGCTTGCGTGAGCGAGGCGATCGGGCTGGCGCTGTTGAACTCATCCTCCGCCCCTGCGCCCTATGAATCGCGCGACCAGTATGGCGAGGCGTCGGGTGTCGCCGTCATGCACCTGATCGAAAAGAACATCCGCGCGCGGGATATCGTGACGCTGAAGTCGCTGGAAAACGCGGCCCGGGTGGTGGGCTGCACGGGTGGCTCCACCAACGCGGCGTTGCATTTGCCTGCCTTGGCGAACGAGGCGGGGATCGACTTCGACCTGTTCGACGTTGCCGCCTGCATGAAGGACACGCCCTATTTCGTCGACCTGCGGCCGGGCGGCAAATACGTCGCCAAGGACCTGCATGAAGTTGGTGGCGTCGCCGTCGTGATGAAGGAACTGGCGAAAGAGGGGCTGCTGCACCTTGATTGCATCACCGCCAGCGGCAAGACACTGGGCGAAAGCCTTGAGGAAATCCGCGGTGAGGCAGATGGCCGGGTGATCTATCACATCGGCTCGCCCATCACCAAGACGGGCGGCGTCGTGGCGCTGAAGGGCAATGTGGCACCGGACGGGGCGATCGTGAAGGTCGCCGGGATGAGCGACGAAGAGCAGGTCTTCAGTGGCCCAGCCCGCGTGTTCGAGTGTGAGGAAGACGCCTTTGAAGCCGTGAAGCAGCGCGCCTACAAGGAAGGCGAGGTCATCGTCATCCGCAACGAAGGCCCCGCAGGCGGCCCGGGCATGCGTGAGATGCTGTCGACGACCGCAGCCCTGTCCGGTCAGGGCATGGGCAAGAAGGTGGCGCTGATCACCGACGGCCGGTTCTCTGGCGCGACGCGGGGCTTCTGCGTCGGTCACGTCGGGCCGGAAGCGGCCCATGGCGGGCCGATTGCCCTGTTGAAGAACGGCGACATCATCACGCTGAACGCGCTGACGGGTGAGCTGTCGGTCAACGTGTCAGACGAGGAGATGGCCAAGCGCAAGACCGAATGGAAAGGCCCGCGCAAGACGGCCTATACCAGCGGGGCGGTCCACAAGTTCGCCAAGCTGGTCGGCGGCGCGCGCTGGGGGGCCGTGACGCACCCGGGCGCGAAGGCCGAAAGCCACGTCTACATGGACCAGTAAGCCAAAGCCATGGCCCGGCGCCTTTCGCAGCTGATTGACCAGTGGCGCCTGCGAAAGGTGCAGGACCGCTGGACAAAGGCTGCGGATGATGCGGCAAAGATGGAGCCATCTACCCTGCGCAGCCTGCGGGCCGAAGCGCGGACGATGCGGCGCCAGATCGACCGGGTCATTCATGCGGCTGACCATCGTCTGGGCCTGCCTGCGCTTGGTGCAGGTTTGCCCCGCGCTCCGCTTGGTACGGATTGGGTCTGGCGGCCGGATGTCTGGCGTGGGGCGATCTCTTCTCCGGGTGCGGTGGCCGTGGCGGGGCGAACGGCGATCAGCGATGATCTGGCGCTGTTCCATGATTGCCCCTTGGGTGAGGTGGCGTTCCGCCAGACGCGCAACCACGGCGAGGTTGACCGTGCCCCCTTTGGCCTGACGCTGGATGTCTTCGGCTTCCGGGGGTCGTTCCTGTCTTTGGCCATCGCGTTTCCGCCGGAAGCGGTGGCAGGCCTGCGGTCGCGCCATCTGTTGCGCATCGACGCGTTGGTCGACTGTGATCGCCCGTTGCAGGCCGTGGCGCGGCTGAACCTGAAACACGGCCCGAATGTCGCCCAACTGATGCAGGACATTCCCGCCACGGGCCGCGACAAGCTGGTCGAGTTCGACTTGGCCTATGCCGGGCTGGATGAAACGCGGATCGAACATCTGTGGCTGGATGTGATCTTCAACGCGCCCGCCCTGTCCCGGATCACCCTGCACGATCTGGTGGCCAGCCGCCGCCCCCGCGCCGAACTGTGAGGCCGATATGCCGAACCCACCCCAGATCACCCTGACGCAGACCCGCATCCTTGCAGGCGTCTGGGAAGGCGTGCTCGCCGGGGTCGAGGGCGACGCGCCAAGGCTTGAGGCCCGCCATCAGGACCGGGCGCTGGAGGGGCTGACCGTCACGCCGATCCCCGGAAAGCCCGGCCGCTTTGCCCTGCGCCTGCCAATCCCGCCTTCGGTGATAAGCGAAGGCGTGCAAACCGTGCTGTTTCATGCAGATGGCGTTACGCTCGCTCAGTTCACCCTTGTCGCCGGGGTGCCCCTGGAGGAAGACCTGCGCGCCGAGATTAGCCTGCTGCGGGCAGAGCTTGAGCTTCTGAAGCGCGCCTTCCGGCGGCATTGCGCTGAGGCGGAGGACTGAAGGGCAAGCCCCATGCGCCAGACGTGCATCACCCCCAAGTCGGGTGGAACTTTCCGGCAGGGGACAGGGTGAAAATCTCGCATCCCGTGGCGGTCACGCCCACCGAATGTTCAAACTGCGCCGACAGCGATTTGTCACGGGTGACCGCTGTCCAGTCATCGGCCAGAACTTTGGTTTCCGGGCGGCCAAGGTTCACCATCGGCTCGATCGTGAAGAACATGCCTTCCTCCAGCACCGGGCCGGTTCCCGGGCGACCGTAGTGCAGCACGTTCGGCGGTGCGTGAAACACGCGGCCAAGGCCGTGGCCACAGAAATCACGCACCACGCTCATCCGGTTGGCTTCGACATAGGACTGGATCGCATGGCCGATGTCGCCAAAGGTGTTTCCCGGCTTGACCGCCGCGATGCCACGCATCAGGCCTTCATGCGTCACTTCGATCAGGCGTTCGGATTTGCGGGGCAGGGCGCCGGCCACATACATCCGGCTTGTGTCACCGAACCAGCCGTCAACGATCACCGTGACATCCACGTTCAGGATATCGCCGTCAGCCAGCAGCTTTGCCCCTGGAATGCCGTGGCAGACCACATGGTTCACCGAAATGCACGACGCGTGGCGGTAGCCCTTGTAGCCGATCGTGGCCGAAGTGACGCCACGCCGCTTGATCTCATCCGTAATGAAATCGTCAATCGCCGCCGTGGTCGTTCCGGGAACGACAAGCGCTGCCACATCATCAAGGATTTCTGCGGCAACCCGGCCCGCCGCACGCATGCCTGCAAAATCCGCATCCTCATAGATGCGGATGCCGTCCCGGGTGATCCGTGCGCGTACTTCGTCCAAGGCAGTCTCCTTCCGGCCCAATTTAGGCATCCCGCGCGGAATTGGCCAGAGCCACGGGCTTTGAAAGCGTGGGCGGCAGGGCTATACCCACGGTCAAGACAAGGGGAACACGCACCATGACCAACCCAACTGCGGCAATGCTGGTGATCGGCGATGAAATATTGTCCGGCCGCACACGCGATTCGAACATGCACCATCTGGCGCAAGAGCTGACGCGGATCGGCATCACCCTGCGTGAAGCGCGGGTCGTGGCGGATGTGCATGACGAGATCGTCACCGCCGTCAGGGCGCTGTCGGGGCGGTACACCCATGTGTTCACCAGCGGTGGCATTGGGCCGACGCATGATGACATCACCGCTGATGCCATAGCTGCGGCACTGCGCGCCAAGATCGGCCACCGGGCCGATGCCATGGCGTTGCTGCAGGCGCATTACGACCGGGCCGGATTGCCCTTCAACGAAGCGCGCCAGCGCATGGCGCGCATCCCCGAGGGTGCGACGCTGATCGACAACCCGGTTTCCACCGCGCCCGGCTTCACGCTCGGCAATGTCCATGTGATGGCGGGGGTACCGAATATCTTTCAGGCCATGGTCGCCAGTGTCCTGCCCAAGCTGACTGGCGGGCCGCCGCTGTTGTCGCAATCCCTGCGCGTCAACCGGGGCGAGGGCGAGATTGCAGGACCTTTTGGTGAACTCGCGGCGGAATATCCTGACCTGTCGATGGGGTCCTATCCCTTCCTGCAGAACGGGGCGCATGGCACCAATCTGGTGATCCGCGGCACCGATCCCGCCATGGTGGACGCGGCGATGGTCCGTCTGACCCGGCTGTTCGGATGACACCCGACCAGCTTGCCGAGGTGATGGAGGCGACATGGCCCCCCGCCCGAAGCTGGCGGCATGGTCCCTTCCTCATGCGCGACGGCGCGGGTGGCGGCAAGCGCGTGTCGGCGGCAAGCCTTGCGGACAAGTGGACCGAGGCGGACCTTGCCACGCTGGATGCGATGGCCGAACCGCTGGTTCTGATCCGCGAAACGGATGCAGACCTTGACGCCGCGCTTGACGCCCGGGGTTGGCGCATCGTCGATCCGGTTGTCGCCTATGCCGCGCCGGTCACGGCCCTGCAGGCCGAGCTTCCGCCGCTGTCGGCCTTTCCGCACTGGCCGCCCCTGCAGATTGCCCGCACGATCTGGGATGAGGCAGGCATTGGCCCCGCGCGTCTGGCCGTGATGGACCGGGTGACTGGCACCAAGACGGCATTGCTCGCCCGCCTTGGCGACCGCCCTGCCGGGGTGGCCTTTGTGGCCATTCACGGCAGGGATGCCATGCTGCATGCGCTGGAAGTACGCACCGCGCTTCGCCGTCAGGGGGTTGGGGAAATCCTGCTGCGCGCCGCCGCCAACTGGGCGGCTGGGGAAGGTGCCTCCCGGCTGTCGCTGGTGGTGACCACGCGGAACACTGCCGCCCGCGCGCTCTACGCTCGCCTTAACATGCAAACTGTGGGACAGTATCACTACCGAATGAAGTGATCGCGGAAAGCGTCCCGGGCAGTGCGGCAGACAGGTTTACTGGTGGTTTCCCTAAGCTGGGCCCTTGCGGCCCTGCCTGCGGCTGCGCTGACCCTGAACCTTCCGGCCAAAGTCATTGGCGAGGAACGCCGCAGCGAAGTTCCCGGCAGTTATGCCCTGCCTTTGGCCCCGTTTGACGGCGTCTCTGTCCCCTCACGCCCGGTAGAAGGCGCGCTTGACCAGCGGGCGTTTCAACTGGAAGCGCCGGACCAGACGACTTTGGCCGTGATGGGCCCGCTGCGCGATCAGGTGGTGGCGGCAGGCTTTACCGTCCTGCTGGACTGTGATGCCCGGGCCTGTGGCGGCTTTGATTTCCGTTTCGGGACCGAGGTGATGCCAGAACCCGACATGCATGTCGACATGGGCGATTTCCGCTTTCTGTCGGCCGAGCGTGAGGATGAGGCGATCTCCATCCTCGTCAGCCGGTCGGCCTTTTCCGCTTTCGTTCAGGTCACACGGGTGACCCCTGCACCACTGCCCGATGCCCCGACAGAAGCCGTAGTCGATCTGAACGAAGTCGAACGCCCCCGCAGCGTTGAGGCAAGCCCCGCCATCGCAGCCGCCTTGGACACGGTCGGCAGCGCCGTGCTGGATGACCTGGTCTTTGCCAGCGGGGCGGCCACGCTTAGCGACGGCGACTATCCGTCGCTGGCCGCCGTCGCTGCCTGGCTGGAGGCGAACCCCGATGCGACGATTGCCTTGGTCGGCCATACCGACGCGTCCGGCAGTCTGGCAGCCAATATCGCGATCTCCGAGCAGCGGGCCGAAGCTGTGGCGCAAGCGTTGATCGACCTGCACGGCGTTGATCGGGTCCGGATTGCCTCCGAAGGGGTGGGCTTCCTCGCCCCACGCGATACGAATCAGACCGAAGAGGGGCGCCAGAAAAATCGACGGGTCGAGGTCATTGTGACCTCGACCCGCTGAAGGACCCGGGAGGGGGAATACCCGGACCCTAAAAAGTCACCAGTTGTCTGGGCCCTTTTCCGTGTAGCGTTTGGCCAGAAAGTCGATGAAGGCGCGCACTTTGGGCTGGGTGAACCGGCCCGGCGGATAGACCGCGTAGATGCCCAGCGTTTCCACCGGCAGGCCGGGGATCGCCTCTTCGACAAGGCCTTGGCGCATGGCGTCGGCGTATAGGAAGCTGGGCAGATAGGCGATGCCAAGGCCCGACACCGCTGCGTTCAGAAGGCTTTGCCCGTCATTCACCGTCAACCAGCCAACCGACCGGACCTGCCGCTTTTCGCCCGAAGGCGCGGTGATCTTCCAGACGTTGCCATTGGCCTGATTCGAATAGTGCAGCAGCTTGTGGTCGTTCAGATCGTCAATCTTCTGCGGGCGGCCGAATTTCTGGAAATAGGCCGGCGCGCCGATCATCCGCTTGGTGGTTTCGGTCAGTTTCCGGGCGCGCAGGCTGCTGTCTTCCAGATCGCCCACGCGAATGGCCATGTCGAAGCCTTCGCTGATCAGTTCGACGTAGCGGTTGTTCAGCACCATGTTCACGGTGATGTCGGGGTATTCCAACAGGAAATCCCCCAGAATCGGCGACAGAAGGTTCACGCCGAAATCCGTGGCCACCGAAACGCGCAAAAGACCCGACGGCGCAGATTGCATCGAGGTGACCAAGGCATCCGCCTCGCCCGCGTCGTTCAGGACGCGTCGGGCACGGTCATAATAGGCAAGGCCGATCTCGGTCGGCGAGACCCGGCGGGTGGTGCGGTTCAGAAGTCGTGCGCCCAAGCGCGCTTCCAGTGCCGAAACATGTTTCGAGACCGCAGACTTCGAGATACCCATCTTCTTTGCCGCATCGGTGAAGCCACCTTGGTCCACCACTGTGGCAAAGGCCTCCATCTCGGTCAGTCGATCCATAATTGCCCTCTTTGTGGCATCACGCACGCCTTCTTGCCTTAGGTGTGGTCGGGAAATCAGGCAGGATGGCGGCAAACGCGCGACCTATCCGGGGTATTGTGTGGGATCGTTCATGGCAGAGAAACGGCCATTCCCCTGCGGCAACCGGCGAAGGCTTGCCTGAAGCGACCCCCGTCGATGGCGGCAAAAGGATCATCTGACCAGCGCAGGCGGAAAGATGTTCCAGATCGACCCCCAATTGTGCGGCCCGGCGCTGCTGAATCCTTGGGTTGCGCTTCGCCTCTAGAACATTGTCCCGCGGCCCCTCAGATTGGCGTCAGGGAGCGGAACACGCCGCCCCACATTTGTGGATCAAAAAGGAGACGTTCATGAAACGCATTGCCCTGGTGCTTGCACCGCTTGCCTTCGCCACCGCTGTTGCCGCGCAGGCCACCCTGCCGGAAGTTGCAGACACGGACGGGAACGGTACCTGGTCGCTGGTCGAACTGCAGGCCGTCTGGACCGACATGACGGAAGAAGGCTTTGCCGCCATCGACACCAACGTCGATGGTGCTGTGGATACGACCGAACTGCAGGCGGCTCTCGACAACGCCGTGATCATGCCTCCGGCCACCAACTAAGCGAACATCCAAGCCAGCCCTTGGACCAGACCGGTGCTTCCCACCCGGTCAGGGCCAAGGGGTGCGCCGGGTTGCTAAAGCCCGGCTGCCAGGCGCGCGGCCTGATCAATCGCGCGCTTGGCGTCCAACTCGGCCGCCACGTCCGCCCCGCCGATCAGATGGTGGGGGATGCCGGCCCGGGTCAGCTCTGCGGATAGCCCTCGTTCGGGTTCTTGCCCGGCGCAGAGCACCACGGCATCGACCGCGAGCAGCTCTGGCCGCTCGCGGTTCGGCCCGTGGCTGATCAGAAGGCCATCGGGCGTGATCCGTTCATAATTCACCCCGCCCTGCATCCTGACGCGTTTCATGGCCAGACTTGCCCGGTGAATCCATCCCGTCGTCTTGCCAAGGCCGCGTCCCGGCTTTTCCGCCTTGCGCTGCAGCAAATGCACCTCACGCGCCGGCGGGTGCGGTGCCGGGCCATCAGCGGCCAGACCGCCCCGGTCCACCCAAGGGGCCGAAACACCCCATTCCGCCCGCCAAAGGCCGGGGTCAAGTGTGGGGCTGACGCCTTCATGCACCAGCGTTTCGGCCACATCGAACCCGATTCCCCCGGCACCGATGATGGCCACGCGCGGTCCCGGATCGGCCCCTTTCAGAATGTCGATGTAGCTGAAGACCTTCGACCCGGGGTCGGTCGCAATCCCCGGATCGCGTGGCGTGACACCGGTGGCAAGAATCACCTCGTCAAACGCCTGCAAGTCGTGGACCGACGCCGAAGTGCCCAGCTTCACCGCAATGTTGGCATGGCCAAGGGCGGTGGCAAACCAGTCGACAAGGCCGTGAAATTCTTCCTTCCCCGGCACCTGTTTGGCCAGATTGAGCTGGCCACCCACCTGATCGGCCTTATCAAACAGCGTGACGGAATGGCCCCGCCCGGCGGCCACGATGGCCGCCATCATCCCCGCCGGGCCAGCCCCAACCACCGCCACACGCTTGGCGACGGGCGCGGGGGCGTAGGTCAATTCCGTCTCATGACAGGCGCGCGGGTTCACGAGGCACGAGGTCAGCCGACCGGAGAATGTATGGTCCAGACAGGCCTGATTGCAGGCGATGCAGGGCGCGATCTCGGCCGCGCGTCCCGCCGCGGCCTTGGCGATGAACGCCTCATCCGCCAGCCAGGGCCGTGCCATGGAAACCATGTCGGCCGCGCCACCTGCCAGCAGGGATTCGGCCACCTCGGGCGTGTTGATCCGGTTCGAGGTGATGACCGGGATGCCCACCTCGGGGCGCAGCCGGGCCGTCAGGTCGGCAAAGGCTGCGCGCGGGACCGAGGTGGCGATGGTCGGCACCCGCGCCTCATGCCAGCCGATCCCGGTGTTGAGAACCGATGCCCCTGCCGCCTCGATGGCCTTGGCAAGCTGGATGACCTCGTCCCAGCTTGACCCGTCGGGAACAAGGTCGATCAGGGAGATGCGATAGATCAGCACCGCGCCCGGCCCCATGGCGGCACGGACGCGGGCCACCACTTCGACGGGCAGGCGCATGCGGTTGTCATAGGTCCCACCCCAGCCGTCGGTGCGGCGGTTGGTGTGGGCGACAAGGAACTGGTTCAGGAAATAGCCTTCCGACCCCATCACCTCGACCCCGTCATACCCAGCGACAATGGCCCGGGCGGCGGCGGTGGCTATGTCGGTGATCTGCTTTTCTATCCCCGCCTCGTCCAGTTCGCGCGGGGGAAAGGGCGAGATGGGCGACTTGACCGCCGAGGGGGCCACGCAGTCCTTGCCATAGGCATAGCGCCCCGCATGCAGGATCTGCATGGCGATATGGCCGCCTTCGGCATGGACGGCATCCGTCACGCGGCGGTGGTTGGCGATATCCGTGTCTGTGAACAGCCCCGCCGCGCCGGGGAACACCCCGCCTTCCCGGTTGGGGGCCATGCCCCCCGTGACGATCAGCCCCGCCCCGCCCCGCGCGCGGGCGGCATAGAAGGCCGCGACGCGGCCCCAGTCGCCGGTTTCCTCCAGCCCGGTGTGCATCGACCCCATCAGGCTGCGGTTGCGCAGGGTCACTTGGCCAAGCGTGATGGGGGCAAGCAGGTGGGGATAGCTGGACATGGCAGGCCTCTCTTTGCCGCAGAATGGCCGGGGGCACCCGGGTTGTCACCCGCAACGCGGCGTCACGGCCGGGTTTCTGGTGGAGCGGCGTACCGCCGCAAGGTCTTTCTCCCTGGAAGGCGCCTGCGCGCCATCCAGGGCTGATGGGGGGCGCCGCCCCCCAATCCCCCGGGGATATTTGGGCAGAAAGCAAAGATCAGACAGACAGAAGGCCGGGCAGGTCGGACATGGCGGCGAACAGGGGTATGCCAAGCGCCACCAATTGCCGGGCTGGCGGGGTGTCAGGACCATGCGCGGCAAAGCCGAGGCAGGGGATGTTGGCAGCAAGCGCGGCCATTGCCCCGACGGGACTGTCTTCAATCACCATGCAGCGTGTGGGGTCGGCTCCGCAGGCCGCTGCCGCCGCAAGGTAGACATCCGGCGCAGGCTTCGGGCGGCCAAGGGTCTGCCCTGACAGCACCGCCTGAAACCGCGGGATCAGCCCGTGCTTGCCGAGTGTGATCGCCATCTTGTCCGCCGGGCCGTTCGACGCGACCGCATAGGGAATGCCCGCATGATCCAGCGCGTCGAGCACGGTCAGGATGCCCGGCACCAACCCCGCCTCCTGTGCCAGAAGGGCGTTCATGCGCTGGTAGATGCTGGCGACCCAGCCCGCTGGCAGCACTGCCCCGGCCTGCCGGGCCAGGACTGCCACCGATTCCATCGTGCCGCCGATATAGCCGGTTTCGAACTCCAGCGGTGTCAGCGCCAAGCCATGCCGGGCCAAGTCATCGCGCACCAAGGTGGCGGTCAGGCCTTCGCTGTCGACGATCACCCCGTCACAATCGAACAGGACGGCGGCTGGTCTGGTCATGGGACGGTTCATTCCGGAGCCCGTAGCAGAGTGACGAGAGTGTCGCCGTATCGGCGCTGGTCGATCTGGGAAAATCCTTGGGGTGGCACGGGCGGGGTATCCTCTTCCCAGACGATCATCGCGCCGGGGGCCAGCCAGCCGCCCTTTGCGGCGACCGTCAAGGCGGCTTCGCCAAGGGCCTTGCCATAGGGTGGGTCAAGGAAGATCAAGCTGTAGGGATCGCCCGGGTTCGGCGGCAGACGGCGGGCGTCTTGGCGCAGGATGCGGGTTTCCTCCTCCATCCGTAGCCGGGTGATGTTGGCACGCAGCAGGGCCAGCGCCTTTGCCCCGTCATCGACAAAGGTCACCTCTGCCGCGCCACGGCTGAGCGCCTCCAGCCCCAGGGCACCAGTGCCTGCGAACAGGTCCAGCACCCGTGCGCCCGCAACCGGGTTACCCCCATGCTTGCCGTTGATCAGCAGGTTGAAGATCGCCTCGCGCACCCGGTCGGAGGTCGGGCGCAGATGGGCGGCGGGATCGCCCGCACCGATATCGGCCAGCACCGTGCCGCGCCGTGTGCCGCCGATGATCCTCATCCTTTCAGCAGGGACTTGAGGTCCGGGGTCGACATGACAACCTCGGGCGTGGGGGACTTGCCGCCTTCGATCAGCCGCTTGCCGACCATATAGGCCCGGGCGTCGTTCATCGCGTCCACCGCCAGCAAGGTTGCGCCCCGGTAGTACCAGAAGCTCACCGCCTCGCCTTCCCCCTGACGAGTCACGATGTGGTCGTAGCCGGTGTTCAGGCCTGCGATCTGCAGCTTCAGGTCGAACTGATCCGACCAGAACCAGGGCTGCGCCACATAGGGCTGGCCCGCGCCAAGGATGTTGGCGGCCACCACCTCGGCCTGGTCGATGGCGTTGCCGACCGATTCCAGCCGCAGCCGCCCGCCCTGCCACGGGAACGACGCGCAATCCCCCGCCGCCCAGATCGCCGGGTCAGAGGTGCGCCCGAAGGCATCCGTGGCGATCCCGTTGTCGATCGTCAGCCCCGCGCTTTCCGCAAGCTGGGTGTTGGGCGTGATCCCGACACCGACAATCACGAAATCCGCGGGCAGGCTGCGGCCATCGGTCAGCAGCGCCCCCGTCACATGGGTATCGCCCAGAAGCCTATCGAGCCCCGTCGCCTCCAGCAGCGTCACGCCATGCGCCTGATGCAGCGCGCGGACATGGGCCGAGGTTTCCGGCGACGCGACCCGCTGCAGGATGCGCGGCGCCATTTCCAAGACCGTGACCTCAAGGCCCAGTTTCGACGCAACCGCCGCCGCCTCAAGCCCGATATAGCCGCCGCCAACGATGATGACCCGGCGGCCTGGCAGAAACTCGGCCCGCATGGCATCGACATCGGCCAGCGTCCGGACTGTGTAGACCCCGCCAAGGCCGCCACCGATGGCTGCAGGCAGCTTGCGCGGCGTGGATCCGGTGGTCAGCGCCAGCGCGTCATAGTCCAGCAAGTTGCCGCCAACGGTCACGGTTCTGGCCAGCGGATCAAGGGCAGTGACGGGTTGGCCAAGGCGCAGGTCAACGTGGTTGTCGACCCAGAAGTCGGGGGCGCGCAGCCAGAGCCGTTCTTCCTCCATCTCGCCGAGGAGATAGGCCTTGGAAAGCGGAGGGCGCTGATAGGGGGGGCGGGTTCGTCGCCCAGCATCACGATGTCCCCCGCATGCCCCAGCGCGCGCAGCTTTGCCGCAAGGGCAGCCCCGGCCTGTCCGGCTCCGACGATCACAACTCGCATTGCGCATCCCTCTGGCATGTCCTGCGGCGGACCCTATAACCCCAAGGGCAACCGGTGCAACGCGCCGACAGGAAAAAGGGAAGATGAAAATGACGATTGAAACCGGGGCCAAGCTGCCCGAAGCGACGCTGTTGCAGATGGGCGCCAACGGGGCCGAAGGGGTAAAGCTGTCGGACAAGCTGAAGGGCCGCAAAGTCGTGATCTTCGGGCTGCCGGGGGCCTACACGGGAACCTGTTCGACCGCGCATGTCCCCAGTTTCATCCGCACCGCGCCGAAGTTTGCCGAAAAGGGCGTGGATGAGATCATCTGCATCTCGGTGAACGACCCATTCGTGATGAAGGCCTGGGGCGAAGCGACGGGCGCCACTGCCGCCGGGATCACCATGCTTGGCGATGCGGATGCATCCTTCACCAAAGCGATCGGCATGACTTTTGACCTGCCGCCCTTGGGCTTTTTCGCCCGGTCAAAGCGCTATTCGGCGCTGGTCGAAGATGGCGTCGTGACCCAGTTCAACCCGGAAGTGGGGCCGGGCTGCGAAATCTCGGCAGGCGAACATCTGCTGTCGCAACTTTGACCTGTGGCGCCCGACCTTCGGGCGCCTCCTCGTTCGACTTCGTCTCCTCGTCGGCCTGGGGCCTGCGAGGAGTGACGAAGTCATCGACGAGCGACGGGCGGGAAGTCAGGCCGTTCGCGCGCGGATCTCGCACAGGGACATGACCGGTTCGCCGTGGTTGCGCTGGACCTCGGCATCAGGGGCCATTTTGTCCATGGCTTTCGCCAGATCAATATCAAGCTGGCTGAGCCCCTTGCAGTCATGCGTGGTCAGCGTCACGTCGACCACGTTGTAAACGTTCTTCCATTCCGGGTGGTGGTTCAGCTTTTCCGCCGCCAAGGCCGCGCGGGACATGAAGCCCCAGGCTTCGGAAAAATTCTTGAACTTCAGAATTTTGCGGATCGCATCTTTGCGAGGCACAGCAGCCCAGCCGGTTTCGGCGAGCGGCGGAAGTTGCGTCTTGCGATCTTCGGTGGGCAGCAGGTCAGCCATCGGGGTTCCCCCTTGAAAGGTTATTCGCGGCCTTCGGACCGGCGAAAGGGGCCATAGGCGGTCAGGACCTCGATCTCCTGCCCCACGGCCTTGCGCTCTGCCTCAAGATAGCGCGCCACGGCCTTGCGGAAAGCAGGGTCGGCGATCCAGTGCAGCGAATGGGTTTCCACCGGCAGATAACCGCGCGCCAGCTTGTGTTCGCCCTGCGCCCCCGCCTCGACCCGGTCAAGGCCGTTGGCGATGGCCCAGTCGATCGCCTGATAGTAGCACAGTTCGAAATGCAGGCAGGGGTGATCTTCCACGCAGCCCCAGTAGCGGCCGTAAAGCGTGTCGCGCCCGATGAAGTTCAGCGCGCCGGCCACGGGGCGGTCCTTGTCGAAGGCCAGAACCAGCAGCATGTCGTTTCGCATCGTGTCGTGGAACAGAGTGAAGGCCTTCCGCGTCAGGTAGGGCGTGCCCCATTTCCGCGCGCCGGTGTCCTGATAGAACTGCCAGAACGCATCCCAATGCTGCGGCTCGATCGCATCCCCGGTCAGGGCGCGGATCGTCAGGCCGTGGCCTTGGGCTGTCTCACGCTCTTTGCGGATCATCTTGCGCTTGCGACTGGACAGGTCGGCGAGGAAATCGTCGAAGGTCGCATAGCCGCGATTCACCCAGTGGAACTGCTGCGTCACCCGGTGGAGCGTGTCTTCGACGCCCGCCAGAGCGAGCGCCTCGGCTTCCGTGCAGAAGGTCGCATGAACCGAGGAGAGCCGGTTCTGCGCCGCAACGCCGATGGTGGCGCGCAGAAGCGTCTCGCGGTGTTCGGGCGGCCCCAGGAAGCGGCGACCGGTGGCGGGGGTGAAGGGCACGGCGATCTGCAGCTTGGGATAGTAACGGCCGCCCGCCCGTTCCAGCGCATCGGCCCAGCCGTGGTCAAAGATGTATTCGCCCTGGCTGTGGGTCTTGACGTATAGCGGCGTCGCGGCGACCAGCCGACCTTCATCCCGCAGTGCCAAAGGCCGCGCCTGCCAACCGCTGCCGGTTCCGGTAGAGCCGGAGGCATCCAGCGCCCGCAAAAAGCGGTGCGTGGTAAAGGGGTCAAGCGGCCGCCCGTCGGCCTGTTCGGGGGCCGCGACGGCATCCCACTCCGCGGCTGGAATGTCGGCCAGGGTTTCATGCAGGGTCAGGTCGGCCATGGCGGGTTCCCCGTGGCGGGCGTCGCGCGGGGGTTTTGCACCCCCGCACCCCCGCAGAGTATTTGGAAAAGAGCAACTGGACCGGTACCGGCTGGCGTCAAGCCGGAAAGGCGGCGCGGTAGCCTTCGAAGGTCACGTTGTCGGCGACGTGGCGGGCCAATGCCTCATCTTCGGGCGACCGGATGGTCCAGCACAGGATCGTGGCACCCATGGCTTTCAGTTCCGCAAGGCGGGGGCGGGACAGATCTGCGGCCTCATGGCTGACGAAGCTGGCGCACGTTGCCTCATAATCCGGGATCTCGCGCAGGCGGGCGCAGATGGCTTCGGGCAGCGGGGCCCAGTCCGTTGGGTCATAGGCCGAGGTGGTGATGCCGCGCGCGATGTCTGGGGCATGGCGGGCCATGTGGTGGACGGAGGCGGGGTTGAAGGACATGACAGCGACCGGGCCCTTGTAGGCCTGCAAGGCCGCCGCCGTTGCCGCCTCAAGCCGGCCGTCGGTGGCACCCATGGTCAGGGACTGGTCCTTGATCTCGATCAGCAGGGGGACGCGCCCGTCGATCAGGGTCAGGACATCGGCCAGCGTGGGGATGGTGTCAGTGCCACCGGTCAGGCGGATGCGGGTCAGGTCGGCGGCGGTGCGGGCAGCGACGGGGCCGGTCTCGGCGGTCAGGCGGTCGAGGGTTTCGTCGTGGAAGACCATGGGGACGCCATCGGCGGAAAGCTGGAGGTCGATCTCGATCCCGTAGCCAGCCTCGACTGCCGATCTGATCGCGGCTGGCGAATTCTCGATCCGCCCTGCGGTCCGATCATGCAGGGCGCGGTGCGCGATCGGGCGGTCCAGGAATTCGCGCGGCAGGGGGGTGCGGGTCATTTCAGCTCGAATATCGCTTCGATTTCCACGGCGACCCCCAACGGCAGCGACGCAGCCGAGACGGCGGAGCGGGCGTGGCGGCCTGCGTCGCCCAGCACGGCGACAAGGAAGTCGGAGGCGCCGTTGATCACCTTGGGTTGGTCGGTGAAATCGGGGGTGGAGTTCACGAAGCCCACCAGCTTGACCGCGCGGGACAAACGGTTCCAGTCGCCGCCGCAGGCGGCCTTCAGTTGGGCGAGGATCGAGATGGCGCAGCGCCGGGCGGCTTCTGCGCCCTGTTCGACGGCAAGATCCTCACCAAGGCGGCCGAGGATCAGGCCGGATTCGTTCTGGCTGATCTGGCCCGAGATGTGGACGAGGTTTCCGGTCACGACAAACGGCACGTAATTGGCCGCCGGGGCCGGTGCTGCGGGGAGGGTGACGCCCTGGCTGCTGAGGCGGTCTTCAATCGGGTGCATGGCAGTGTCCTTTCGGTTCGAGGGCGACGGTATCCCGGGCGTTCCGTCGGGGCAAGGGGTGTCCCCGGCAGGGACACTTGTGCAAGCCATTGATTACAAACAGATGACTTGCGGGCGTTAAGCTTTTGGCAAGGATTTCCCTGCCCGTCGCTGCAAGGGTTTCCAGCTTTCGTGGCAGGGCGCACCGCGCTGCCGGTTGCCGGGTCTTGCGCGGGCCATGGGAGCGGCCCGGCCCGGTGCCGCCCCAGGTTTCCAGCCTGAAGCCAGGGCACTGACGGTGAATCCCTGACCACTGTTTAGTCTTTGGGCGTCATCCCGCCATGCGCGACCTATCGGTCACGCTTGGCCGTTGTCATCGGCAAGTCCGGCACTTATGCCTTGTCATTCGGCCTGCTGGGCTATGCTTAGCTTTGGCAAATGGTGGGACGTGACGGTGAAGGGTCTGAAGATTTCATTGATGGTGACACGGGCAGCACAACGGGCAGCGCGACATTCGGCGGTTGCAGTGGCGGTGGCTTTCCTGGCTGCCTGCGCCGGTGCGCCGGGGCCGGACGGGATCAACGACCCCTATGAGACAACGAACCGCAGCGTGCATGATTTCAACCGGGGGCTGGATCGGGCGCTGGTTGGACCGGCCGCGAAAGGCTATGGCAACATCGTGCCGACGCCGGTCAGACGCGCCTTTGGCAACGTCGCCGCGACGCTGGACCTGCCGGGAGACATTGCCAACAACCTGCTGCAGTTGCGGCTGGCGGATGCGGCGCAGAACACGCTGCGCCTTGGGGTGAACCTGACAGCCGGGCTTGGCGGTCTGATGGATGCCTCGACCGCCATCGGTCTGCCTGGCAAGCCCACCGATTTTGGCGAGACGCTGCATGTCTGGGGCGTCGGCGAAGGGGTGTATGTCGAGCTTCCCTTTGCAGGACCTTCCACCGCCCGGGATGCCGCAGGCATTGTGGTTGACGTCGTGCTGAACCCCGTGACCTTGGCCGTGCCGAGGCGTGAGGCGCTTGCCGCGACGGCGATTTCTGTCTTCTCACGGCTTGGTGACCGCGACAGGTTCTCGGAAACCGTGGAATCCATTCTATATGACAGTGCAGACAGCTATGCTCAGGCTCGTCTCCTTTACCTGCAGAACCGGCGGTTCGAACTGGGACAGGAGGGTGGTGCCAGCGCGGACGGTGCCGAAGACGACGGTTTCATCGACCCATACGAGGATCCCTATGCCGAATGACATTTTCCTGTCGCGCCGCGCGTTTGCCGCGGGTCTGGTCGCCGGTCTGGCCACGCTTGCCTTGCCCCGGGGGGCAATGGCGCTGACCGTGGATCAGGCGCGCGCGCTGGTCGACAAGACGGTCGCCGACATCAACAGCATCATCAGCTCGGGCAAGGGCGAATCCGCCATGCTGGGTGATTTCGAGAAACTGTTCGCCCGCTATGCCGATGTGCCGACCATTGCCCGGTCGGCCCTTGGACCGGCGGCGCGGCAAGCGTCAAAAGCGCAGATGTCCGGCTTTACCAAGGCGTTTCAGGGCTACATCAGCCGCAAGTACGGCCGCCGCTTCCGCGAATTCATCGGCGGGCGGATCGAGGTGAACGACGCCAAGGCGCTGAAAAGCTATTACGAGGTGATCACCACGGCCTACCTGAGCGGTGAGGCGCCCTTCGAAGTGCGCTGGCACGTCAGCGACAAGGCGGGCAAGAGCCTGTTTTTCAACATCATCATCGAAGGCGTGAACATGCTGGCCTCGGAACGGACCGAGATTGGTGCGCTTTTGGACCAGCGCGGCGGTGATCTTGACCGGCTGATCACGGATATGGCCAAGCTTTAAGCCTGATCCACCTGCAATACCGGTGCGTGGGCTGACGGTGTGCGTTCCGCAACCGTCAGCTCATATCGTAGGCCGTCCTGCCCCAGTTTCCGCTGCGCCAGTGCGCGCAGCTGCGCGGGAACGATGGTATCAAGGATCATCGAGCCAAAGCCTGTCCGGTCTGACGGCACAATTGTTTTGACGTCACTTTCGATCCAGCAGAATTTGAAACCGTTCAGATTGTGGTCTGACCACCTTACATCCAACCGCCCGTCACCGCCCTGCAAAGCGCCGTATTTGAGCGAGTTGGTCGTCAGCTCGTGTATGGCCATCGAAAGCATCTGGGCATCGCTGGCATCCAGCAGGATTTCGGGACCGCTGATCGTGATCTTGTTGGCGCGATCTTCGCGTTCCTGGTCAAGCTGGCGCGTGACAATCTCGTGCAGAGACATCCTGTTCCAGTTGCTGCCGACAAGATAGGAATGGGTCCGCGACATCGATTGAATGCGTTCTTCGAACTTTGCAAGAAAGCCCTTCAGAGAGTCGGCATTCTGCGCGGTGCGGCGGGCCACGATCTGTACAAGCGCCAGCAGATTGCCGACGCGATGCTGCATTTCATGCGCGATGGCGTTGCGCATGTTTTCGGTGCGGATCAGATCCGAAATGTTTTCGGTGATCTGGATCATGTAATTGACGCTGCCATCCGGCCCGACCACCGGATTGTGACGGCAGCGCCACCACGAATCCATCAGGACGGTTCTGTCGTCCGGGTCAGGGATGGCATAGTAAAGGCGGTCGATGCCGTTGCCTTCACCGGCAAGAGCCCGGCGCATCGACTGTTCCAGCGGTTTGCGACGCTCTTCAATCTCGGGGAAGATGTCGAAGATCATGCGCCCTTTGAGATCGGCCATCTCAAGCCCGACGGTAGCAAGGTACATCCGGCTTGCCGCGACGTATTTCAGGTCACGGTCCAGCACCATGACCGACGCGGGCATGTCGACGAATATTGAAAAGTCAGGATCGGCAGCAACCATGGCAGACGGATTCCCACTGTGCGCCCGGAAGGGCCGACCACGGACAAAAGCCACATAGCCAGCTTCAAGTAAATCACAATTTCGTCAATGCAAGGAGAGGGAAGCGAGGTCCTCTTACGTCAACCTCAGTTCCCGATGCCAAGCAAATCCTCAACCTGTCCGGCAAGGCCGTTGTCGACGGGTCCAAGCCGCTCTGACCCCGGTTGGGGCGGGCCGTCGTAGACCGGGATCGCCTCGCCCGTGACGGGGTCGATGTAGACGCTGTCGTAAGCCGGGGCGGTTGGATCGTCGAAGTAGGGCACATCCTCGGGGGCGACGGCGCCACCGCCATCCACGCCCGGGGGCAAGGGCGTCTGGCTGGAAGGGCCAAAGTCCATGTTGAGCGGCCGGGCCGGCAGGCCGTCGTTCACGCGGACCATCACCTCGTGCCAGATTTCGGCCGGCAAGCCGCCGCCGGTGACCCCGGTCAGCGGGCTGTTGTCGTCATAGCCCATCCAGACGCCGACCACATAATCGGCCGTGAAGCCCACGAACCACGCATCCCGCGCGCTTTGGGTGGTGCCGGTCTTGCCGGCGGCCTGTCGGTCATCCAGCCGCGCGCGGCCACCGGTGCCGGACTGCAGCACTTCATGCATCATGTAGGTCAGCGCGCGGGCCGCGTTTTCCGAGATCACCCGTTCCCCGATCCCGCCGCCGGCGCCGAACAGTTCCTCATCCTCGCCCTTCAGCTTCAGCGCGCTCAGGCCGTATGGGGTGACGGAGGATCCGCCGTTCAGGATGCCGGCGAAAGCGCCGGTCATGTCGATCAGCGTGGATTCCGACACACCCAGCGCCAGCGCCGGGCCGTCGGCGAAGTTCTGCGCGAGGCCAAAGTCGGTGGCCACCTGCTTGACCAGATCGCGGCCCACAGCCTCGGACACCCGGACGGCCGGGATGTTGCGGCTTTCGGCCAGCGCCTGGGTCAGGGTGATCTGGCCCTTGAATTCGCGGTCATAGTTCTGCGGGCACCAGTCGCCCGAACCGGCGGTGTAAAGGCAAAGCGGCGTGTCTTCGACATAGTCGAAGGGGCTGTAGCCCAGATCCATCGCCACGGCATAGATGAAGGGCTTGAAGGTGGACCCGGTCTGCCGCAGGGCCTGCGTCGCGCGGTTGAAGTCGCCCGCGTTGGGGATGTTGCGCCCGCCCACCATGGCGCGGACGGCGCCATCCGCGCTCATCACCACAATCGCGGCTTGGGCCTTGGAGCCTGCCTTGACCTTGTTTTCGAACACCCAGGCCAGCGCTTCCTCGGCCTTTTTCTGCAGGGCCTGATCCAGCGTCGTTTCGATGATGACATCTTCGGTCGTGTCACGGGCAAGGTAGTCGGGTGTCGTCTCCATAACCCAGTCGGCGAAGTAACCGCCGGAGTTCTGCTTGGCGGCCTCGGACAGGCGGGCGGGGTTCTGGCGGGCTTCTTCCGCCTCGGCGGCGGTGAGGTAGCCCTGATCCTCCATCAGGCCGATGACGACCGCGGCGCGGCTGCGGGCGCGGTCCATGCTGGCGGTGGGCGCGAAGGTGGAGGGGGCTTTCAGCAGGCCTGCCAGCATGGCGGCCTCGGCGGGGGTGACGTCCTTGGCAGATTTTCCGAAATAGCGCTGGGCGGCGGCCTCAAACCCGCGGGCGCCGGCACCAAGGTAGGCGCGGTTGAAGTAGATCGTGAGGATCTCTTCCTTGGTGTATTTGGCCTCCATCGCCATGGAGAAGGGCACTTCCTTCAGCTTGCGCCAGATGCCGCCCTGACGGCAGTCGCGTTCATAATCGGCCTCGGACTTCCACTGGGTGGCGTCATAGGCGACGCCAAGGCACAGAAGTTTTGCCACCTGCTGGGTGATGGTCGAGCCGCCGTTGCCTTCCAGCGGGCCGCGGCCTTCGGACAGGTTGATGCGGATGGCGCTGGCGATGCCCCGGGGCGAGATGCCGAAATGCCAGTAGTACCGCTTGTCTTCCGTCGCGACGACGGCGTTGTGCAGGTAGGGCGAGACGGTGTCGGCCGCGATGACGCCAAAGGTTTCGCCGCGCCAGGCGAAGGTCTTTCCCTCGCGGTCCAGCATGGTCACCGACCCGCGGGCGCGGCCGTCGATCAGGTCGGCCACCGGGGGAAGCTGGGCGTAGAAGTAGAAGACGATCCCCGCCAGCACGAGCGCGCCAATGGCCGTGGCCCGCCAGGCCAGCGCCCAGATCGCGCGCCAGACAAACAGGATGCTGCCAAGGATCAGCCCATGCTGGCGGCGGGGTCTGCGCGGGGAGGACGGCTTGCGCGGAGATTTCGGCGGCGCAGGTTTGCGCGGGCCGCCGGACGACGCCTTTGCGCTGCCCGAGGAATACCGTCTGTCCGCGACAAGGGAGCCGCGCCCCCGGTTCGATGTTGCCATGCCTGCTGCCCGCCACTGCTGACGATGACCGTTTTCCGGCCCGATTGACCGCCAAGATAACAGCTTTCGCGGGAAAGCGAAGGTCAGGTCAGGACGATTCGGCTTCTAATCGCGCCCAAAAATTAAGCATATTAACCTTTAAGTGCAAAAATTGTGCAAAATGCCTGAAAACCAGACGGCAAGGCGTACCCCTTGGCTTGTGCTGCACCTGCATTGCCCGGCGTGATCGCAATCGAGGGTCCCGCCCCAGGGTGCCTGCCATGACGAAAAGGGGAAGAACGTGAAGCTCATCATTGCAGCAATCAAGCCATTCAAGCTGGAGGAGGTCCGTGAAGCACTGACCGCCATCGGCGTGCGCGGCATGATGGTGACCGAGATCAAAGGCTTTGGCAGCCAGTCGGGCCATACCGAAATCTACCGCGGTGCCGAATATGCCGTGAACTTCGTGCCGAAAGTCCGGCTGGAGATCGTCGTCAGCGATGCGCTGTCCGATCAGGTTGTCGCGACCATCCAGAAGACGGCCAAGACCGACAAGATCGGCGACGGAAAAGTTTTCGTCCTCGACGTAGAGCATGCCGTGCGGGTGCGCACCGGCGAAACCGATGACGATGCGCTCTGACGCGCGTGGGGAAGGGGAATTCACCGAAATGAGCAATGTGATGAAACTTTCTGGCTTCGGCGCGCTGGGTGCGTCGCTGTTTGCCAGCCTGCCTGCCTGGGCGCAGGAAGCGACCGCCGAGACAGCGGAAGCCGCGACCGAGGTTGTGGCCGAAGTCGTCCCCGTGATGGACAAGGGTGACGTGAGCTGGATGATGGTTTCGACCGTCCTTGTCCTGTTCATGACCATCCCGGGTCTGGCGCTGTTCTACGGCGGCCTCGTCCGGTCGAAGAACATGCTGTCGATCCTGATGCAGACCACCGTCATCGCCTGCGTGATGATGATCGTCTGGGTCGTCTACGGCTATTCCTTCTCGTTCGGCGGGTCGACGAGCCCCTGGTGGGGCGGCACGGGCAAGCTGTTCCTTGCGGGCGTCAATGCCGACAGCATGGCGGCCACGTTCAGCGCCGGATACGTCATTCCGGAATATCTGTTCATCGCCTTCCAGATGACCTTTGCGGCCATCACGCCGGCGCTGATCATCGGCGCCTTCGCCGAGCGGGTGAAGTTCAAGGCCGTCCTGATCTTTTCGGTCCTGTGGGGTACGTTCTCGTACTTCCCGATCGCGCATATGGTCTGGGATGCCAACGGCTATCTCTTCGCCAAGGGCGCCATCGACTTTGCCGGCGGCACGGTTGTCCACATCAACGCCGGGATCGCGGCGCTGGTTGGTTGCATCGTGATCGGCAAGCGGGTCGGCTACGGCAAGGACAACATGGCCCCGCATTCGATGGTGCTGACCATGGTGGGCGCGTCGATGCTGTGGGTCGGCTGGTTCGGCTTCAACGTCGGTTCGAACCTTGAGGCGAACGGCGGTGCCACGCTGGCGATGATCAACACCTTCATCGCAACGGCTGCGGCGACGCTGGCCTGGGCGGGTCTTGAAGGGATCCAGCGCGGCAAGGCGTCGATGCTGGGTGCGGCTTCGGGCATGGTGGCGGGTCTTGTCGCCATCACCCCGGCTTGTGGCACCATCGGCCCGATGGGCGCGATTGCCCTTGGCGTGATCGCTTCGGCGGGCTGCTACTTCTTCGTCACCGTGGTGAAGCAGAAGATGCAGTACGACGACAGCCTGGACGTCTTTGGCATCCACGGCATCGGCGGGATCATCGGTGCGGTGCTGACCGGCGTCTTCTCGGCCGCGGCTTTCGGCGGGGTCAAGGGCGACGACTATGCGATGATGGCGCAGCTTTGGATCCAGATCGAAGGCGTGCTGATCACCATCGTCTGGTCGGGTGTCGTGTCCTACGTCCTGTTCAAGGCGATTGACGCGACGATCGGCCTGCGGGTGGATGCGGACACTGAACGCCAAGGTCTGGACCTGACCACGCATGGCGAGCAAGCCTACCACAGCTAAGGATCGGTGACGGGCCACCTCCTCCCGGCCCGGAACTGCAAGACGACGGCCCGCGGGATCCTCCCCCCGCGGGCCGTTCGTTTTCGGGGTTCAGGGTTGCAGGGTTCCAGCCTAGGGTCTGCCGACGCAGGCAGGAAGGACGGTCAGGATGGGCGGCACAGGCAGACCGATGCGCGGGGTCGCCCTTGTGATCGCGGCGACCTTCCTGTTCGCGGTGGCGGATACGTTGGGCAAGCATCTGGCGCTGCTGTACGCGGCCACGCTGATCCTTGCCGCGCGCTATGCGATCAACCTTGCCATTGTGGCTGCCGTCATGCTGCCCCGCCACGGAGCGGCGCTGTGGAAGACAGATCGCAGCGGGTTGGTCATCCTGCGCGGGCTGTGCCTCGCCTCGGCGTCGATCACCATGCTGCTGGCGTTGCGGGTGCTGCCGGTGGCGGAAACGGTGGCGATCATCTACATCGCGCCGGTTCTGGTGATGCTGGCCTCGGGTCCTGTGCTGGGCGAAAGGGTCAGCGTCCTTGGCTGGGTCGGCGCGGGACTTGGCTTTGCCGGGGTGCTGCTGGTGGCGCGGCCGGGCAGCGGGCTTGATCCCATGGGTGTCGGTCTGGCGCTGGGCAATGCGGTTCTGGCGACCGGGTATTATCTGTTGACGCGGGCGCTGGCGCGGACGGAGACGACGATGGCGCTGATGTTCCACACCGCCCTTGTCGGCACCATCGTCTTTGTCGCGGTGGCTCTGGCCCTGCCGCCCCCGCTGTTGCCGGGTGCCATGGATGCCGGGCTGATGGTCGCGCTGGGCGCCTTGGCAACGGCCGGGCATCTGATGTTCACCGCCGCCTACCGTGAGGCCCCGGCGGCGACGCTTGCCCCGGTCAACTACATGCACATCGCCTTTGCCACCGTGCTGGGCGCGCTGGTGTTTCGGCAGGTGCCGGACGCGCTGGGGTTTGTCGGCATGGCCGGGATTGCGGCTGCCGGGCTGTTGTCAGCCTGGCAAGCCGCCCGCCAGTCACGCGTCTAGCCGATGACGCCCGCAATCGCCGCGGCAAGGATCGGCACGGTCCGCGCGTTCAGGCCCGCGATGTTGATCCGGCTGTCACCGACCATGTAGATCCCGTGGTCCTCGCGCAGGCGGTTCACCTGCGTTTCGGTCAGGCCAAGGCGGCTGAACATGCCGCGATGGTGGGCGACAAAGTCGAAGCGGTCGGAATTGGTGGCGCGGCGCAGTTCATCGGCAAGCGTCTGGCGCAGGGTGAGCATGTTCTGCCGCACCTCCTCCAGTTCTGCTTTCCAGTCGGCGGTCAGCGTGGCGTCTTCCAGGATCATCGTCACCAGCCGCGCGCCGTGGTCGGGCGGGAAGCTGTAGTTCTGCCGGTTGAGGAAGTTGAGGTTGCCTTGCACCACGGCCTTGCGGTCGGGGCTGGTCAGGGCGACCAGCACCCCGGTCCGTTCGCGGTAGATGCCGAAGTTCTTCGAGCAGCTGGCCGCGATCAGCACTTCGGGGAAGGCGGCGGCGATCTTGCGGGTGGCGGCCGCGTCTTCCTCAAGCCCGTCACCGAAGCCTTGGTAGGCGAGGTCGACGAAGGGCACCGCACCCTTGCGCTGCAGAAGCGCTATCACCTGATCCCACTGGCCCGCATCCAGATTGGCCCCTGTCGGGTTGTGGCAGCAGCCGTGCAGCAGCACGGCATCCCCGGCAGCGACGCCTTCAAGGTCGGCCATCAACCCGGCAAAGTCGATGCCGGAGGTGGCGATGTCAAAATACCGATACTCGGCCATCGGCATGCCGAGGTATTTGATGATGGAGGGATGGTTCGGCCAGGTTGGGTTCGACAGCCAGACCTTTGCGGCGGGGTTGGCCATGCGGATCAGTTCCAGCGCCTGCCGGATGGCACCCGTGCCGCCGGGGGTGGCAACCGAGGCTGCCCGGTCGGCAAAGCCATCGCCAAGGATCATGCTGACAAGGGCGGCGTTGAACGCGGGTTCGCCGGCAAGACCGGTGTAGGTCTTGGTCGTCTCCACCTCCCACAGCTTCTTTTCTGCCGCCTTCACCGCCCGCATCACCGGGGTCAGGCCGGTCGCGTCCTTGTAGACGCCGACGCCAAGGTCGATCTTGGTGGTCCGCGGGTCATCGCGGTACATGGCGATCAGTTGCAGGATCTTGTCCTGCGGTTGGGGGTTCAGAGATTCGAGCATGGGTTCCTCTGGCCGTCAGGGGCCGGTTTCGACGCGGAGGTCGTCGTACATGCCCCATTCGGCCCAAGAGCCGTCATAGAGCGCATGGTTGCGGTGGCCGATCCGTTCCAGTGCAAGGGACAGGACCGCGGCAGTCACGCCCGAGCCGCAGGTGGTGATGGCGGGTTTCTTCAGATCGATCCCGGCGCTTTCGAATACCGCCTTCAGCGCGGCGGGGGGCTTCATCGTGCCATCGGGGTTCAGCACATCACCATAAGGCAGGTTCTTCGACCCCGGGATATGGCCAGACCGCAGGCCGGGCCGGGGTTCCGGCGCTTCGCCACGGAAGCGGGCGGCGGCGCGGGCGTCGATAATCTCGGCCTCGGCCAGTTTGGCGGAATGGGCGACCTGAGTCACATCCTTGACCAGATGGTTCTGGCGGCTGACGGTCATGTGCCGGTCACGGATGATCGGGGGCATATCCTCGATCTCGCGGCCCTCGGCCTGCCATTTTGGAAAGCCGCCGTCCAGCACGGCCACATCCATCTTGCCCATCAGCCGGAACAGCCACCAGACGCGGGCGGCCGAGAAGATGCCCATCGCGTCATAGACCACCACCTGATGCCCGTCGCCCACGCCCATCGCGCGCATCCGGCTGATGAACTTTTCCGGCGGCGGGGCCATGTGCGGCAAGTCTGACCGCAGGTCGGCGATTTCGTCGATGTCAAAGAAGCGCGCGGCGGGTATGTGGGCTGCGGCATATTCCGCCTTCGCATCCCGGCCACTGCCCGGCATGAACCAACTGGCATCCAGCACCCGCAAGTCGGGGTCACGCAAATGCCGACCCAGCCAGTCGGTCGAGACCAGCGTTTTCGGATCATCCTGTGGCGAAGGTGTCATGGGGGCCTCCCGGCGGGGTTACCGGGATATATCCGGCCCTTGGCGGGTGACGCAAGCGCGCTTGGGGCAAAAGGGGCGCAGGGAGATTTGCCCCGCGCCCCGCGCTTCGGTTCGGTCGTTACTTGGCAATCGCCTTCTTCAGCATGCCAAGGATCGCAGTCAGCACGGCACCACCGATGCCGCCACCCGCGATGGACTGGATGATCGCGGCGATATCCAGGTTCTCCATCGCTCCAGCGGCGGCGGCACCGTCGCCACCCAGCATGCCCATCAACAGCCCGCCAAGGCCGCCACCGACAGCCCCGGCGACCGAATTGCCTGCTGTGCCAAGGCTTAGTCCCTTCATCCCCGCGCCCGCAGCGTTGCCGCCGACAAGGCCTGCGATGATCTGAATGATCAGTTCAATACCCATGACTGCACCTTTCCCTCTGCGCCGGTTGGCCCGTGGGCACGTCCGGCTTTGCCCCGCACTTGGTGTCCGGTAGCGTTAACCATGCCAGATATAGGGGTATCCGGCAACAAATGGTTAAATGGCGATATGATCAGCCTTGGTGGTTCTGCTTCATGATGCGGGCCTTCTGGCGGTCCCAGTCGCGCTTGGCACTGGTTTCGCGCTTGTCGGTCAGCTTCTTGCCTTTGGCGACGCCCAGCTTCAGCTTCACCACACCCTTGTCGTTGAAGTACAGCTTCAACGGCACGATGGTCATGCCTTCGCGGCCCACGGCGTTCCACAGGCGCGACAGTTCCTTGCGCGACACCAGCAGCTTGCGGCGGCGGCGTTCCTCATGCCCCCAGGTCTTGGCGGGCAGATAGGGGGCGATGTAGCCATTGATCAGCCACAGCTCCCCCCCTTCGACCGAGGCGTAGCTTTCGGCGATGTTCGACCCACCCTGCCGCAGGCTTTTGACTTCGGAGCCCAGAAGCATGATCCCAGCCTCAAGATCGCTTTCGATGTGGTAATCGAAGCGCGCCCGCCGGTTTTCGGCGATGAGTTTGGAGTTGGGATCAGATTTTGCCACCATGATCGGTGTCAGATAAGGTCTGGGGCGCGCATAGTCCAGAAGGGTTGCCATGCTGGTTCAGATTGCCTTGGGGACGGGGCTGCTTTTGGTCAATGTCTTGGTGATGGCAGTGGCGGCTTTGGCGCTGGAGGTGGTGTTCCGCCGCGTGCACCCATGGCTGATCGCGCCGCCCCAGCGGTCGAAGCTGTTGGTGATGCTGGTGGGCGTGGGCATCTGGGTGCTGGCGGTGATCACGACCGGGGTCTGGATCTGGGCCTTTGCGCTGTGGGGCGTTGCTGCCTTTACCACGCTGGAAGAGTCGGTCTATTTCTCGTTGGTCGCGTTTTCGACGCTTGGGCTGGGCGATGTAGTGCCCCCGCCCGAATGGCGCATCATGTCGGCCATGGCGGCGGTGAACGGGTTTCTGAGCTTTGGCCTGCTGACCGCCCTGCTGGTCGAGGCGCTGCGCCAGGTCCGGCTGGCGCAGCTTGAACGGCGGCGTCCGGATTAGCCCTTCAGCTCCTCCGTGATCCTTACCGGGCCGACGGCGCCTTTCAGCTTGGCGCGGTAGATCACCACGCCTTCGGCCACCCGCATCACATAGGTGCGGGTTTCGGAGAAGGGGATGGTTTCCACCCAGTCCACCACATCCACATCCGGGCGGCGCGGGTCGCCGAATTCGTCGATCCAGCGGCGGGGGCGACCGGGGCCTGCGTTGTAGCCCGAGGCGATGAGGGCGATCGAGGGGCCAAACTCCTCGGCCATCTCGGCCAGGTAGGCGGCGCCCATGGTGACATTGTAGGCAGGGTCCGAGATCAGCCTGCCCGCCTCAAAGGGTTTGCCAAGTTTGCCCGCCATCAGCTTGGCAGTGCCCGGGAGCACCTGCATCAAGCCGCGCGCGTCAGCGGAACTGCGCGCGGCGGGGTCGAATTCGCTTTCCCGGCGGGCGATGGCAAGGGCAAGGGCGCGGCTGACGGAAAGACCGTCGGGCACAATCTCTGGCACCGGATAATAGGCGCGGGGCAGGATCAGGCCGCGTTCGGCGGCGGCCTTGCCGACCAGGACGGCAAGATGCGGGTCGTTCCAGTCCAGCACCATGTCGGCCAATTGGGCAAGGCCGGTCGCGTCCTGGCTTTCGCCCAGATGCAGGATAAAGCGCTTGGCAAGGTTCGCATCGCCCGCCTTGCGCAGGAGCGTGGCCGCCTCTAGCACCGAGGACCCCGCGAAGGCGGCGTTGCGCCAGTCCGGCACGTTGGTCTGCGCCAAGAGGCCGGGGTCGAGCGACAGCCCCAGCCGTTCGGCGGCCAGAAGCCCGTAGAACGCCGTCTGATGCGCTGCCGCCGCCTGATAGCTGGCCGTGGCGTCCTGCCCGGCCGCTTCACGCGCGCGGCCAAGCCAGTAGTGGCCGCGGGCAAGGCTGATCGGGGTGGACACTCCGGCCAGCAGCCGGTCGAAATGCCGTTCTGCGCTGGCCGGATCGTTCAGACGGCGCAGGGCGATGAAGCCGGACAGAAACTCAAGGTCGGCATAGTCGGCGCCTGCGGTCAGGTGGTGGTTGGCTGCCACCCGGTAGGCTTCGGCCGGGCGGCCTTGGCGCAACAGCCAGCGAGTCAGAATTGCGCGGCGCTGCGCCCAGGCTTCGGGGCGGCCAAGGTCACGCGCGCTGGCTGAGCGTTCGAGGATCAGCGGCAAGGCTTCGTCATAAAGGTCGCGCCGCATGCGCCAGATGAAGCGGTCGAAGGCCAGCCCGGCATCGCCTGCCTGCGCCTTTGGCACGGCGTCGATCAGGGCGTTCACGCCCTTCTCCTCATTCTGAAGGGCAATCCGGGCCCGGCCAAGCGCGCGGATGCCTTCCGGCACGCGGGCAAGCATCCGGTCCGCCTCACGCAGGCGACCGGACCAGAGCAGGGTGTCCAGCCGCAGTTCGTGCACAAGGTCAAGAGCGTCGGGGGCGAGGGCGATCAGCTGGTCTTCTTCCTCGGCCGTGAAGGCAAGGGTGGACCACGCCCGCATCGCCTCGGTCTCGGCATCGGCCACTCGGCCTTGGGTCTTGAGGGCGGTGATATAGGTCAGCGCGCCTTTGCCGGTCTGGGGCAGGCCGTTGTCAAACCACGCAATCACGCGGGCGGGGTCGTCGGACCTTGCCACCGCCACTTCGCCCTTTTCGCGCAACAGCGGCAGGCCGGGCCAATCGGGGCGGCGGGCAAGAAACGCCTCATAGTCCCCAAGCCGGCCATCCCCCGCGCGCAGGCGCTGCCAGTCGATGATGTCGCGCCCAACGCCGGCAGGGGCCACGGCAAGGCCGCCGTCCCAATCCTTGCCAGCGGCAAGTTCAAGGGCGGTGCGCATCGCCTGCACCGTGTCGGCGCGGGTGGCGGTGGCCTGTAGCAGGGATGCCGCGACCAGAAAGGCGCGCAGGGACCAGAGCGGAAGGGACAGTGTTTTCATGCGCCTGAATCTGCCTGAGCCAGCCCACGGCCACAACCCACGACTGCGCGACCGGCAGCGCGACTGGCAAGACTTGGCTTTGCATGGGCCGCAAGCTATGAGATGCGCGTTTGCAGCCGGGCACTTCCGCCCATCACAAGGAGATGCGTCATGATCAAGGGGTCCATTCCTGCCCTGGTGACGCCGTTCAAGAACGGCGAGCTGGATCTGGTGACGCTGAAGAAACTTGTGGACTGGCAGATTGCCGAAGGGTCCACGGGTCTGGTCCCGGTGGGAACGACCGGCGAAAGCCCGACGCTTTCCCACGCCGAACACCAGCAGGTGATCGAGGAAGTGGTGGCCGCCGCCGCTGGCCGGGTGCCGGTGATCGCGGGCGCGGGGTCGAACAACACGGTGGAAGGCATCAGCCTGATCCGCCATGCCGAAAAGGTGGGGGCCAGTGCCGCGCTGGTCGTCACGCCCTATTACAACAGGCCGACGCAGGCTGGTCTGATCGCGCATTACACCGCGCTGCATGATTGCTGCCAGCTGCCGATCATCATCTACAACATCCCCGGCCGGTCGGTTGTGGACATGACGCCGGAAACCATGGGCACCCTGGCCAAGCTGCCGCGGATCGTCGGGGTGAAAGACGCCACCGGCAAGATCGAGCGGGTGTCGATGCAGCGCGCCAGCTGCGGGGCCGATTTCATCCAGCTTTCAGGTGAAGATGCGACGGCGCTTGGCTTCAACGCGCATGGTGGGGTCGGCTGCATCAGCGTGACTGCAAACGTGGCCCCCCGGCTGTGCGCCGAGTTTCAGGCCGCCACCCTTGCCGGGGATTACGCCAAGGCGCTGGAGTATCAGGACCGCCTGATGCCCCTGCACGAGGCGATCTTCATCGAGCCGGGCCTTGTGGGGGCGAAGTACGGCCTGTCGCTGCTGGGCCTGTGCAGCGAAGAGGTCCGCCTGCCACTGGTCGGTCTGACCGATGGGACCAAGGCACGGATCAAGGCTGCCATGCAGCATGCCGGGCTGATCTGACCGGAGCCACACCTGCCGGAAAGGTATTTGCGCCCCGCCCATTGGTGGGGCGCTTGTCATTTCCCGCGCGCCCTTACAGGGTGCGCGGGTTGAGGGGGAGGCCACCATGCGCAGCAGCAAGACCATCCATGTCATCTCGGCCCATGCCGAGGGTGAGGTCGGGGATGTCATCGTTGGTGGCGTTGCCCCGCCGCCCGGAGCCACCCTTTGGGACATGCGTGAGGCGCTGTGGCGTGACCAGACCCTGCGCAACTTTCTGTTGAACGAACCGCGCGGCGGGGTGTACCGGCATGTCAACCTGCTGGTCCCGCCCAAGGACCCCCGCGCCCAGATGGGTTTCATCATCATGGAGCCGGAGGACAACCCGCCCATGTCGGGGTCAAACTCGATCTGCGTGGCGACCGTGCTTCTGGACAGCGGCATCCTGCCCATGGTGGAGCCGGTGACAGAGATCACGCTGGAAGCGCCGGGCGGCCTTGTCACCGTCCGCGCCGAGTGCAGGGATGGGAAGGCGGAACGGATTCATGTACGGAACCTGCCGGCCTTTGCGGACAGGTTGGCCGTGCCGCTGGACGTGCCGGGGCTGGGCAGGATCACCGTCGATACCGCCTATGGCGGCGACAGTTTCGTTGTGGTCGATGCGGCGGCGCTGGGGTTTGACCTGCTGCCGGCCGAGGCGCACCGGCTTGCCACGCTTGGCGTCCAGATCACGACGGCGGCAGATGCGCAGCTTGGGTTTCACCATCCGGAAAACGCCGATTGGCGCCATTTCTCGTTCTGCCTGTTCGCGGGGCCGCTGACCCGGGTGGCGGATGGTTGGGAGACCCGCCATGCCGTTTCAGTCCGTCCCGGCAAGATTGACCGGTCGCCCACGGGGACGGCGGTTTCGGCGAGGTTGGCGCTGATGGCGGCGCGGGGGCAGATCGGTCCGGGCGAAACCCTGCGCGCGGCGTCCCTGATCGAGGGGCAGTTCGAGGGCCGGATTGTCGGCGCGGCCCGGGTGGGGGACCGGGACGCGGTGATCCCCGAGATATCGGGCCGGGCCTGGATCACCGGCACGCATCAGCACATGCTTGACCCCGCCGACCCTTGGCCGCAGGGCTACCGGCTGTCCGACACCTGGGGCGCACGGTGAGGCAATCCCTGTGATACTGACCGACAACCAGCGCGGGGCGTTGTTCATGACCGCCTCGATGGCCGGATTCGCGGTCGAGGATGTGTTCGTGAAGGCCGCTGCCGCCACGATGCCGCTGGGGCAGGTCCTGCTGACCATCGGGCTGGTCGGGATGGTGACCTTTGCCACCATGGCCTTTGCCCGGGGCGAGGCTGTGCTGCCGCCCGCCTTCCTGTCGCGGGCCATGCTGATCCGCTGTGCCTTCGAAGTGACCGGCCGCCTGTTCTATGGTCTGGCGATCACGCTGACGGCGCTGTCCACCACCTCGGCCATCCTGCAGGCGACGCCGCTGGTGGTCGTCGCCGGGGCGGCGGTGGTCTTTGGCGAAAGGGTCAGCTGGCAGCGGTGGCTTGCGGTGGTCATCGGTTTCGTGGGCGTGCTGGTGATCCTGCGGCCGGGGGCGGATTTCTCGATCCTGTCGCTGCTGGCGGTGGTGGGTCTGCTGGGCTTTGCCGGGCGCGACCTTGCCACGCGGGCCGCGCCAAAGGGGCTGTCAAACCGGCAGCTCGGGGCGCTTGGATTTGCGATGCTGGCCATTGCGGGGGCGATCGTTCTTGCGGTCACCGGCGGGGTGGTGCTGCCGGATGCGGCGGGGTTGGCGCATCTGGCCGGGGGCACGGTCTTCGGGATGCTGGGCTATCACGCGCTGACCTATGCGATGCGGACGGGCGACGTGGGGTCTGTCACCCCGTTCCGCTATACGCGGCTGATCTTCGCGATGATCCTTGCCGTGGCGATCTTTGGCGAGCGTCCGGATGCCGCGACATGGATCGGCGCGGCGCTTGTCGTGGGGTCGGGCGTGTTCGCGCTGACGCGGGCGCGGTAGGGGCGTCAGGTCCGGTGGTAGGGCGATCCGGACAGGATCGTCGCAGCGCGGTAGAGCTGTTCGGCCAGCATCACCCGCACCAGCATGTGCGGCCAGACCATCGGTCCGAGCCCAAGCACCAGATCGGCCCGCTGGCGCAGGGCTGGATCAACCCCATCGGCGCCGCCGATGACAAAGGCTGCGTCCTGCCGTCCACCGTCCCGCCACGCGGCGAGGATTGCCGCGAAATCGGGGCTGGACAGCTGCTTGCCGCGTTCGTCCAGCACGCAAAGGGCGGCACCATCCGGCACGGCGCGGGCCAGAAGAGCGCCTTCAGCCGCCTTGCCGCCGCCGCGTTTGTCTTCGACCTCATGTTCAGAGACCGGGCCCAGACCAAGTGGCCGTCCGATCCTGTCCAGACGGTGCAGATAATCGTCAACCAGCGCCCGTTCCGGCCCGGTCCGCAAGCGACCGACAGCGCAAAGCTGCAGGCGCATCAGCCCTGCGCGGTGCTGGTCGCTGGCATCGACCCGGTCGGCAGCCACATCTTTTCAAGCTGGTAGAATTCGCGCACTTCGGGGCGGAAGACATGGACGATCACATCGCCCGCGTCGATCAGAACCCAGTCGCCGGTTTCCTTGCCTTCCATCCGCACGATGATGCGCATGTCCTGCTTCAGCCGGTCAGCCAGCTTTTCCGAGATCGAGGCCACCTGACGCGACGACCGGCCCGAGCAGATGACCATGTAATCGGCCACATCCGACCGGCCACGCAGATCAATCTGCACGATGTCTTCGGCCTTGTCGTCGTCAACCGATTTGAGCACGAGGGCAAGCAATTGGTCGGCGCTATGGCCATCCGGCCCCGAAGCCTCGCCTTGGGCGGGTTTGGGGCGCGGGCCGACCGGAAGACCGGTGGCGGGATCTGAATGCGTCAGGACGAAGTCCTCCAAGAAAGGCGCGGACTGATGCTTGGCCCCCGCGCCGGGCCATAGGCAAAGATTAGCATCCGCGTGGCGCAATCTCAACCGAAGGCGGGCGGGTACGCCTAATTCCGCGCCTTTGCAAGGCTGCATCGCAGCGTGGGGCCCTCGCCGCGCCCTTCCGGAAGCGGCCCGCCTGCCACAGCGTGCGGGATTCCAATGGTGCAGCCGCGCATGCGCGCGCGGCTGCAAGAGCCTGTCTCGCCTCTGGCCGTTCCGGCCAACCGGCTTCGGGCGGTGCCTCCGGCGGGGATATTTGGTGAAGAGAAAGCCTGTCAGCGGAGGGTGAAGGCCACTTCGTTCCGGCGGTTCCAGGGCAGGGTCATCGGCGCGTCGTAGAAGTAGAAATGCGGCCCGGCGATGATGTCATGGCCTTGCGCCGTGGCCCATGTCCGCAGAGTTTCGGCCCGGGAGGCAAGGTCAGTGGTTTCGGGCAGGCCCGAGAAGCGTTCCACCACCTGCCGCGAGGCGGGCGCCTGAATGAAGCTAATCCGGGCGTCACGCGGGGCGGGCAGGGTGTCTTTGGTAAAGCGGGCGGGCATCATGAAGCTGACAACCCAGTGGTCGGCTTCGGGGGATTGTGCGACGGGCACGGTCATGGCGATCTTTTCGCCCTCCGCATTGCCGCCGAAGATATAGCCGGCGAGGAGGGAAAATCCGGTCTGGATCGCCCCGCTGCGCCCGCCTGCCACGCGCACTTCGGCCAAGATATGCGGCCCGTAGCTGCGCAGTTCACGCGGGCCATCGGACCAGTCGACGGTATACGGCGGCATCTCATAGCCCTTGTGGGTGCCTTCGGCCTGTCCGGTGTTCGCCATTGTCATCCCCAAGGTCAGCCCAAGCACTGCGGCCCGTGTTATAGCCCATGTCTTCGGTTGCATCGCACCTCTCCCTGTTGGAAGGGACCTAGCTTGCCTGACTGCAAATTCGAGCGTATATCGCGGCCATGTCCGGGTTCATCTATTTCGACATCACCGACCATGCGCGGCTTCCGGCCCGCTTTTTCGGCATGACCCGGTCCATCCTTGCCCGCGTCTGACGCTTTCCCTGCGTCCCCCCGTGCCGAAATTCCCCTGAAGCCATCCCGAACCTTAAGGTGAGAGCCATGACCGCTCCGCGTACGCTTTACGACAAGATCTGGGACGACCATGTTGTCCACCAGTCCGACGACGGCACCTGCCTGCTGTATATCGACCGCCACCTTGTGCATGAGGTGACCAGCCCCCAGGCCTTTGAGGGCCTGCGCATGACGGGTCGCAAGGTCCGTGCGCCGGAAAAGACCATTGCGGTGCCGGACCACAACGTCCCCACCACGCTGGACCGCGCCAATGCCGCGACGATGACCGAAGACAGCCGGATTCAGGTTGAGGCGCTGGACAAGAACGCCAAGGACTTCGGGATCAATTACTATCCGGTGTCCGACGTGCGTCAGGGCATCGTCCACATCGTTGGCCCTGAACAGGGCTGGACCCTGCCGGGCATGACCGTCGTCTGCGGCGACAGCCACACTGCCACCCACGGTGCCTTTGGCGCGCTGGCGCATGGGATCGGCACATCCGAGGTGGAGCATGTGCTGGCCACCCAGACGCTGATCCAGAAGAAGTCGAAGAACATGAAGGTCGAGATCACGGGCAGCTTGCGCCCCGGTGTCACGGCCAAGGACATCACCCTGTCGGTGATCGGTGAAACCGGTACCGCGGGCGGCACCGGCTATGTCATCGAATACTGCGGTCAGGCGATCCGCGAGCTTTCGATGGAAGGCCGGATGACCGTCTGCAACATGGCCATCGAAGGCGGCGCGCGTGCGGGCCTGATTGCGCCGGACGAAAAGACCTTCGCCTATTGCATGGGCCGCCCGCACGCGCCGAAGGGCGCGAAATGGGAGGCGGCTCTGGCCTATTGGAAGACGCTGTACACCGATGAAGGCGCGCATTTCGACAAGGTGGTGACGATCAAGGGCGAAGACATCGCCCCCGTCGTGACCTGGGGCACCAGCCCTGAGGATGTGTTGCCGATCACCGGCTTTGTCCCTGCCGCCAGCGATTTCACCGGTGGCAAGGTTGAGGCTGCGCAGCGCAGCCTTGAGTATATGGGCCTGACGCCCGGCATGAAGCTGACGGACATCAAGATTGACACGGTCTTCATCGGGTCTTGCACCAACGGCCGGATCGAGGATCTGCGCGCTGCAGCCGCTATCCTCAAGGGCAAGAAGGTCAAGGACGGTCTCCGTGCGATGGTCGTGCCGGGATCGGGCCTTGTCCGCGCGCAGGCGGAGGAGGAAGGTCTGGCGCAGATCTTCCTTGATGCGGGCTTTGAATGGCGTCTGGCGGGCTGTTCGATGTGCCTTGCGATGAACCCTGACCAGCTTTCCCCCGGCGAACGTTGTGCCGCGACCAGCAACCGCAACTTCGAGGGCCGTCAGGGCCGCGGCGGGCGCACCCATCTGATGTCGCCGGCCATGGCCGCTGCGGCTGCGATTACCGGGCATCTGACGGACGTGCGCGAGATGATGGGCGAGATGGCCTGACCCAAGACCCGTCTGGAGACCGGAGGGCCAGTCTGCAGACGTCACTTCTGGGGCTTAAAGAAACACCCTTTCGAACGTCCACCAGGCGCCGACCCCGGCGATTGCGCAGGATGCCGGGATGGCGATGGCGGCCCGGTACCAAGGCTGACGCCCGAAGGGCAGGGCCAGAAGAACGAATGCCAGGGCGATCACCGCAAGTTGGCCCAGTTCCACGCCGATGTTGAACCCGACAAGGGCTACCAGGAACCGCCCCTCGGGCAGGCCGACGTCGCTGAGGACCGAGGCAAAGCCAAGGCCGTGCAACAGGCCAAAGCCGAAGACGACCGCGATGCGAAGCGGCCCCACCTTGCCGCCGAAGATGTTTTCCACCGCGACATAGACGATTGATGCCGCGATCAGCGGCTCAACGATGCTGGCCGGAATCGACACGATTTGCAGGCTGGCCAGCGCCAGCGTGATCGTATGGGCCAGCGTGAAGGCCGTAATCTGCCCCAGAAGCGGCCACATCCGCAGCGAAAAGAAGAACAGGCCAAGGACGAACAGGATGTGATCCAACCCCTTGGGAATGATGTGTTCAAAGCCCGAGATGATGAAGCGGCCAAAGACCGGCAGCGCGCCTTCGGTGGCAAAGCCTTCACGCGGCAGGGCGGCGCTAAGCTCACCCCCCGCGAGGATGGCGGTGTAGGCATCTGCGCCCCCACCCATCTGGCGCACGATGACCGACCCAAAGCTGGCGTCCCAGCCAAGCTGCACCGGTGTGCCGTCGTCGGGCAGCGTGGCGGTGATCGTCAGCTCACTGTCGCGCGGCAGGTCGATATCCCCCACCTCGGGCACGGTGATGCTGGCGATCTGAGGCTCCAGCCGCGTGTCGCCCGCCAGAAGGGTGATACGCGCGGCGATGCCCGGCCAGGCGGCGCGCAAGGCGGCCTCCAAGGCCACAGGATCCTCGGCGCGGAGGGCGTCGTAGCGGTCTGACAGGGGGGACAGGTTGGTATCTTCAAGCCCTGCAAGGTCCATCCCGGCGATGATCGGTTCCAGCGGCGCGCGCAGGATGATCTCGACCGTCGTTTCGCCAACCGTCACGTCGGTGATCGCCGGGCGCACCTCATGCGCGGCGGCGGGCGTTACCAGGGTCATTGACAGAATGGCGCAAAGGGCCAGCTTACGGACAAGCATAAAAATGAAGGACGGCATTGTGAAACTTCCGGTTCTGCTGACTGTCTTGATGGCTGCACTTAGCACGGGAGCCGCAAAGGCGCATGAATTCTGGCTGTCGCCCGACGATTACACCATCGCTCCCGAAGATGTGATGGCGGTCCGCCTGCGCGTTGGGCAGGAGATGAAGGGGGCGGCGCTGTCCTACCTGCCGAATGCAATCACCCGGTTCGAGGTGGTGCAGGGCGATACGGTCCGCCCGGTCGAAGGGCGGCTGGGCGACAACCCGGCGCTGCAGATGCCGGCAGAGACGGATGGGCTGGCGATCATCGTGCACGAAACAGCGGATTCAGAGCTGAACTATTCCGACTTTGCCGTGTTCCAGCGCTTTGTCGCGCACAAGGACTTTCGCACCGCCTTGGCGGATCACGCCGCGCGCGGACTTCCGGAAACCGGGTTCCGGGAAACCTATCGTCGCCATGCCAAAAGCCTGATCGCCGTGGGGTCGGGTGCCGGGGCGGACCGGGCCATTGGGCTGAAGATCGAGATTGTGGCCCTTGCCAACCCTTATACCGACGATCTGACCGCTGGCCTGCCGCTTCTGGTGCTGCTGGACGGCGCCCCCCGCGCCGATACGCAGGTTGAACTGTTCCAGACCGCGCCCGATGGAACGGTGACGATCACGCGGCATCGCACCGATGCTGACGGCAAGGTGACGGTGCCGGTCCTGCCGGGGATGGAATACCTTGTCGACAACGTCGACCTGCGGGCGCTGCCGAACGACGATTCCAAGACGGGGCCGGTGTGGCATTCGGATTGGGCATCTTTGACCTTCCACACGCCCGGCGAAGCGCAGGACTGATGTTGCTCCGGCAGCGGGGATGGACTATCCCAGCCGGAAAGACAGGAGACCCCCGATGGAACGCTTTACCACCCTGACCGGAATTGCCGCGCCCATGCCGCTGGTCAATATCGACACCGACATGATCATCCCCAAGCAGTTCCTGAAGACCATCCAGCGGTCGGGTCTGGGCAAGAACCTGTTCGATGAGATGCGCTATACGCAAGACGGGCAGGAAATCCCCGACTTCGTGTTGAACCAGCCCGCCTACCGCAAGTCGCAGATCATCATCGCCGGGGATAACTTTGGCTGTGGCTCCAGCCGGGAACATGCGCCTTGGGCGCTTTTGGATTTCGGGATCCGCTGTGTGATCTCCACCTCGTTCGCGGACATCTTCTTCAGCAACTGTTTCAAGAACGGCATCCTTCCGGTTGTCCTGCCGCCCGAGGCTGTGGCGCATCTGATGGACGACGCGAAGAAGGGCGAAAACGCCCGGATCACCATTGATCTGGAAAGCCAGACGGTCACCGCCTCGGATGGGACGACCTTCGCGTTTGAGGTGGACGCTTTCAAGAAGCACTGCCTGCTGAACGGTCTGGACGATATCGGCCTGACGCTGGAAAAGGCCGTGGCCATCGACGCTTATGAGGCGAAGGCTGCCACCACCCGCCCCTGGGCCTGATCCGCAATTCGGCATCTGCCCGCACAACCGGGGCAGGTGCTGCTTTTGCTGCTTTCCTTCCAGATTGCGCAGATTGACCCTGAAATGGCCACAAAGCTTTGGCTTGGTCGGGGCAACAACGCGAATCCCGGTGTGGCAGGGCAGATTTGGACAGCATTGAAACAATTCGCAGCCGGATGCGCGGGCTTACTGTGGGCCGGCTGCAGGTCAGGGTGGTGTCGTCGATCGACGGGGCTGCACGGACCTGGCTGAACCGCGCCACCGGGGCAGCCGTCCGCGCCTTCCTTGTCATGGTGCTGATCGTGCTGCCGTCGGTCGTACTGCCGGACATTGGCACGGACACCAAGCAGATCGTGGCCCTGATGGCGCTGTTTGCCGGGACGCTGGTCTTTGTCGAATACAACGCCGTCTATCCCAGCCTTGTCGAATTCCGCGACGGCGCGCCGTTCAACCGCATCCGCTATCTGATGCTGCTGGCGATTGTGCTGTTCCTGTCGGTCATCGTGGCCGACCGGGACGACCCGACGACCGTGTCGCGGCTGTTCCATGCGCTGGGCATGGTGATCGGCGAAGCGCTGGATTTCCCCTATTCGCCCGTGCGGCTGGCCACCTTCATGCTGACCGAAACCGCCACCGCCGAACAGGTGCAGGATCTGCGCACGGCGGCGGGCACGGCCTATCTTATTTCGCTGGTCTCGCTTGCGGTCTTCGTGATCGTGCTGAAACTTGCGGGCTGGCCATCGACCAAAAGCGCCTTCAACGTCTGGGTGAACCTCCCCACCTTCGAGCCGACCGCTGGTGGCGATGTGGTTGACCGGCTGGAGCGGGATTCGCGGGTCAACCTGGCGGTGGGGTTCCTTTTGCCCTTCGTGGTGCCCACACTGATCGCGGTCTTCACCTCTGGCCTGCCGATCACGACCATAACCTCGTCCCAGACCCTGATCTGGACCATGGCGGCCTGGGCCTTTCTGCCGGCCAGCCTGTTGATGCGGGGCGTCGCCATGGCGCGGGTCGCGGACATGATCCGCACCAAACGCGACCGCAAGATTGCCGAGGATGAAGCCAGCGCCGCCGCGGACCGCGCTGAAGAGGGGCGCGACCACTGATCCGGGGCGCTGGCGTTGCGCTGGCGCTGCTGCTGTCGGCGGGACCCGTGGTTGCCGACACGTTGCGCATTGCCACCTGGAATGTAGGGCTTGACCGCAAGGGGCCGGGACTGCTGGTGCAGGACCTGACCCGACCGGACCACCCCCAGATTGCCGCCGTGGTGGCGGTCCTGCAGGCACTGGATGCCGATGTGATCCTGCTGACGGCGGTGGACTATGACCGGAACGGCGTGGCGCTGGGCCTTCTGGCCGACCGCTTGGCTGCCGGGGGTGCGACCTACCCCCATCGCTTTGCGCTGCGGCCCAATACGGGCCTGCAAACCGGGTTTGACGTTGATGGCAACGGGCGTATCGGCGACCCGCGCGATGCGCAGGGCTGGGGGTTGTTCTCCGGTCAGGGGGGCATGGCCGTGCTGTCGCGCCTGCCGGTGGACGAAAGCGCCGTGCGCGACTTTTCGGCCTTCCTCTGGCGTGACCTTCCCGGGGCGCAGATTCCCCCCGGCACCGAGGCTGGGCTGTTGGAGGTCCAGCGCCTTGCGACCACCGGCTTCTGGGATGTCCCGATCCTGACGGACGGGGGGCCGCTGCACCTCTTGGCATGGCACGCCACGCCCCCGGTCTTCGACGGACGCGAAGACCGCAACGGCAAGCGCAACCATGACGAGGCCGCCTTCTGGCGCTTGTTCCTTGAAGGGGCCCTGCCCATGCCGCCGCCCGACGCGCCCTTCATCGTCCTTGGCGATGGCAATCTTGACCCTGCCGATGGCGATGGCCTGCGCGACGGCATTGCCGCGTTGCTTGGCCATCCGGCGCTGCAGGACCCGGGTCCGCGTGGCAGCCACGGGCGCACGGAACCTGCGCACAAGGGCGATCCGGCCCTCGACACCGTGATCTATGACGATCTTGGCGGGTTGCGGCTGGACTATGTGCTGCCCTCGGCTGCGCTGAAGGTTTCTGACGCCGGTGTCCTTTGGCCGCCGCCGGATGACCCGCTTGCCGGCGACCTTGCCGCGGCCTCGCGGCATTTTCCGGTGTGGATCGATATCATCCTGCCTTAGGACGGCTGCAGCGCCTGCAGCTGCGCGAGTGGGAGGCGCTGGCCGAAGCCTTCACCGCTTGACCCTTGCAGTCCAAGGGGCTACGCGAACACCGTCATATTTGCAGGAAATCGCCATGGCCAACCCATCCCTTCTTATCCTCGCCGGTGACGGCATCGGCCCCGAAGTCATGGCCGAGGTCAAACGGATCATCGGCTGGATGGGTGCCAAGCGCGGCATCCATTTCGACGTCAGCGAAGACCTTGTCGGGGGTGCTGCCTACGACGTTCACGGTGTGCCGCTGGCTGATGCCACGATGGCCAAGGCGCAAGCGGCGGATGCGGTGCTGCTGGGCGCAGTCGGTGGGCCGAAGTACGACAAACTGGATTTCAGCGTGAAGCCTGAACGCGGCCTTCTGCGCCTGCGGAAGGAGATGGACCTGTTTTCGAACCTGCGCCCGGCGCAGTGCTTTGACGCGCTGGCCGACTTCTCCAGCCTGAAGCGGGACGTGGTCGCGGGTCTGGATATCGTGATTGTCCGCGAACTGACCAGCGGCGTCTACTTTGGCGAACCGCGCGGGATCTTCAAGGAAGGCAATGAGCGGGTGGGGATCAATACCCAGCGCTACACCGAATCCGAGATTGCCCGGGTGGCCAAATCGGCGTTCGAGCTGGCGCGGAAGCGGTCGAACAAGGTCTGCTCGATGGAGAAGGCCAATGTGATGGAATCGGGCATCCTCTGGCGCGACGTGGTGCAGGAAGTGCATGACCGCGATTATCCGGATGTCGAACTGTCGCACATGTATGCCGACAATGGCGCGATGCAGCTGGTCCGCTGGCCCAAGCAGTTCGACGTGATCGTGACCGACAACCTGTTTGGCGACGTGCTGTCCGATTGCGCTGCGATGCTGACCGGGTCGCTTGGGATGCTGCCCTCGGCCAGCCTTGGTGCGCCGATGGCGAATGGCCGGCCGAAGGCGCTGTATGAACCCGTCCACGGGTCTGCCCCGGATATTGCGGGAACGGGCAAGGCCAACCCGATCGCCTGTATCCTGAGCTTTGCCATGGCGCTGCGCTACAGCTTCGACCTTGGGGATGAGGCGACGCGCGTGGAAAAAGCGGTCGAGAAAGTGCTGGCCGATGGCCTCCGCACGGCTGACCTGATGGGGCCGGATGGTGGGACGCCCGTGTCCACCACCCAGATGGGCGACGCCGTGCTTGCGGCGCTGGACGAAAGCCTTTGACGGTTTGAAGCTGCGCTTGCCAAAGTCGTGAAACTTGCGACCCCGCCCTTGTGGCCGGGGTCGATACGGGCGATGATGGTTGCGCAAACATCCGCGCCTCCCTCATCGCGGCCCAAGCGGACCTTGAGACATGCATTCCAACCTGCGCGGGGCGCTTCTGTCGCTTGCCGCCTTCGGTGCCTACGCAACGCATGACGTTGTCGTAAAGCTGCTGGGCGAAACCTACACGTCCTTCCAGATCATGTTCTATTCGGGCCTCATGGGCTTTCCGCTGGTCACGCTGATGCTGATGGGCGACCGGCGGGGCGGGACGCTGATCCCCGTGCATCCCTGGTGGTCGGCGCTGCGGTCTGTCGCGGCCGTGGCGACCGGGGTGATGGGCTTCTTCGCCTTTTCGCAACTGCCGCTGGCCACCTGCTATGCGATCTTCTTCGCCATGCCCCTGCTGATCACGCTGATGGCGATCCCGATGCTGGGCGAAAAGGTCGGCATCAGACGCGGGGTGGCGGTGATGGTCGGCCTTCTTGGTGTGCTGATCGTCCTGCGGCCCGGTGGAGGAGAGGGGTTCTCCATCGGCCATCTGGCCGCCCTTGGGGCGGCGGCAACCGGAGCGTTGACCAGCGTCATCGTGCGCAAGATCGGCCAGCAGGAACGGTCCGTCGTGCTGATGCTGTACCCGATGGTCCTGACCTTTTTCGCCATGGGCGCGATGTTGCCCTTTGTCTATGTGCCGATGCCGGTGGCCCATTTGGGACTGACGGCTGTGATGGCCTTTCTGGGGATGCTGGGCGCGCTGGGGATCATTGCCGCCTATCGGCTGGCCCCCGCCGTGATCGTGGCGCCGATGCAGTATTCCCAGATCATCTGGGCAGCACTTTACGGCTGGTTGTTCTTTGATGAAGGCGTGGACCTTTACACTGGCGTCGGTTCAGCGGTGATCATCGCTTCGGGCATCTACATCGTCCTTCGGGAAGGCACGCCGTCGGTCAGCCAGAACCGCCCGGTTCTGGAAAGCCGGTCGCGCATGGATACGGGCACACAGCCACGCATCTCCAGTTGGCTAAGGCGCTTTGACAGGTCCAATGACACGACGTGACCACCACCCCAATTGCCCCATGCGGGGCCTTGCCAAAGCGCGGCAGACGGGGTAACCCCCGCCCACGGTCGGAGCGTAGCGCAGTCTGGTAGCGCACCTGCTTCGGGAGCAGGGGGTCGGAGGTTCGAATCCTCTCGCTCCGACCAATTTAAAAAATCCCGAAAAATCAATACCTTAAAATTATGCTCGCCGTGACTCCGGAACAGTCTTCCGACCCCGCCGACCAGACCAACAAGCTTTCCATCGCCAAGGTGACGTCGCAGCTTCAATCTAGCAATGCGGCGTGGAGCGCTGCCCCAGGATATGATTCCCCGAGTTGAAGCATCACCACCCTGCAATTCCATCTAGTGGCAGGACACCGCGCGTTGTCGCTCGGAACTTATGCTTCCGGCTGCAGGAAGGTGAGCAAAAAGGTTGTGCCCTTGGCCGAGGGTGCGAGCGCGATTGACGCGCCGTGGGCTTGAAGCAGGTTGCGCACGATCGCCAAGCCCATACCTGTGCCGCCCGCCTCACGACGCGTTGTGAAGAACGGATCAAACACTCGTGGTGCGTTGCCGGCCGAAATACCGGTTCCGTCGTCGGCAACCAGAAGCTGGATCTCTGGTCCATGGGCGACGGCGCGCAGACTGATGGCGCTTGCACCATTTTCCACAGCGTTGCGGAACAGCTGGGTAAGGACGATGTTCAACCCTTCCTCGCCGATGGGGATCTCCATGCTATCACCTTCTGCATCTAGTTGCAGAGCTGGCCAGTCATCGCTCAGGCGCCGAAGGAGGTCGCTCAAGGTCGAGCTACCAGTATACCGTGCCTCGCGTGCGCGGACGGCATTGCGAAGGGCGGCAAGCTGCGCTTCGATCTGGGCGCTGGCACCTTCGATCTGGCCCACCAGTGCAGCGTCAGCGGGGGTGAGGGTGCCACCGTCCGCCAGAAGTTCTGCCGCGGCGAGGATGGCAGAGACGGGCGTGCGGAACTCATGCGTGACATGGTCGCTGAAGGCGCGGACAGCGGCTTCGCGATCCCGCAGCGTCTCTGCCATGGCGATGACACGGCGTGCAGTCGCGTGAAGTTCCCGTGTGCCGAAGTGCAGTGGAGGCACCGCGGCAGACCCTGTCTCGGCCGCGACGGCATAGGTTTCCAACGCACGGATCGGGCGCAGTAGGAGACGGACGAGGAGCCAGGCAAGGACAGCGGTCGCAAGGGCGATGGCGGCGGCCAGCAGGATTGCGGCGTTGCGAAAGCCGATCTCCGGCCCCAAGTAGCGCAAGGCGATGAGGCCGGCGAAGGATAAGCCCAGCGTTCCGGCAAGCGCGCCGCCCAAGACAAACGCCAGGTTCGGCCGCCAGCGCCGGGTCAACGGCTGGCCCGCAGACGGATACCTTGACCATGCACCGTCTCGACCGCATCGGCACGGCCGGCCTCGGTCAGCTTGCGCCGGAGGTTCCGCAGGTGGCTGTCCAGCGTGCGGTCCGAGACCAAGCTGTTCGGCCCCCAGACCGCCACAAGAAGCTCACGCCGGGACACAAGACGCGATGGGTCGCGCATCAGTCGCTCAAGTAGGGCGAATTCGGTGGCAGTGAGTTCTGCCTCGACCCCAGCAACGCGGCAGATCCGGGTATGCGTGTCGAGGGTAAGGCTTTCAAGCTCCAGCCTCGCGGTCGGCTGCAGGCCGGCGCTGCGCTTCAGGATCGCACGGACCCGGGCAACAAGCTCACGCGGGCTGAAGGGCTTCGTCACATAGTCGTCGGCGCCAAGCTCAAGACCGAGGATACGGTCGATCTCGTCATCTCTGGCCGTGAGGAAAAGGATCGGCACCTCCGACCGTTCCCGCAAACGGCGGCAAGTCTCGAACCCGTCCATTTCGGGTAGGCCCACGTCCAAGACAACAAGATCGGGCGCTTCGCGAGCAGCCTGGACGAGGGCTTGCTTGCCGTCGCTGGCGGTCAGGACGCTGTGCCCCGCCCGCTCCAGCGCGATGCGGACAAGATCACGCAGGCGGGGGTCGTCGTCCACAATCATGATCTTCAACGCGGGCTCTCCGCTGTTGCCACGCGCTGAACATAGCGGCTTGCGGCCCAGGTCCGAAAGCCCCATTCCCTCCACCCCCCAGTCCGGGGCAGACCCATTCTGCAGTCGCCAAGAAAGAGGCTGCCGTCCCGGATGGTGCCCAACCCACTTTCGAGGATCGGCCCGGCTGCGAGGGGGCCGAGTGCACAGAGATAGGTTCGATCAGGGTCCAGCTTGCGCAGGTTCTGCGCAGCGATGATTTGGGCGAAGTTGACGAAGCAGCAGGCGTAGAGCACGGCCGCCCCAAGCGCGACACTGCGCAGAAGAAGCCAGCCGTTCGGCCGCCCGCGCAGCACCTGCCAGAAGATGAGCCCCAATCCTGCTGCTACCAGCGCCATCCAGATCAGCGCGTAAAGCCGAAGGTAAGTCAGCGAAAAGCTTTCGATGTAGAGCTCCAGCCGTATGGCCGCCGCTGCGCAAAGGATGACATTCTGCCCAAGCCAGAGAAGGAGGAGGGGTCGGATCAGGCGGTAGCTTCCCAGAAACGGTCGGGCGGCAAGGGCGAAAGCCCCCGCCAGGATCGCCGTCGCCAGCAGCGGATAGGCGCCGCGATGCGCGAACTCGGCGAGCGTCATGCCCGGGGGCAGGGTCGCGCCGCCCAGAAGGATCGAGAGGTCGGTCACGCTCTGTATGGCGATGAGGAGGTTGAAGACGAAAAGCGCGCGTATGACAGAGCCTGAGTTGAGGCCGAGGCTCGGGAGGACCAGTTCGCGCCGCGGACCGTCCATCTCGAGGGGTAGAGGCACCAGAAAGGGGGCAACAAGCAGCGCGATGCCGGCCCAGAACACTAGACGGCGCACGCCTTCTGCCAGATCCAGATCGGGGGTAAGGAAGCTGGACAGAACTGGGTTCGCTTCCATCAAGAGAGTCAGGATCACGAGGCCACCGCCCACCGGGAAACCCCAGTTCCGCAGATGCCCGCGAAGCTGCCCGATCTCGGCGGCCATGGCCTGCGGGCGGACAGGGTTCAGGCGGATGACCCACTCCCAAGGCAAGCGCGACAGGAAGCGGACGGTAGAGCGGGCGATGGTCCCTCTCATCGCATCCGGGTGGTGCGCCCAGACCAGGGCCGTAACAAGGCCCACGGTCAGGAAGGCGAAGGACAAGGGCTGCATGTGATGGAAGACTGGCAGGGCGGCGAGCGTCAAGAGGACTGCCGGGCGCTGCCAATTGCACATCGCCTTGTCCAAGATGACGACGGCGAAGATCGCGGCGGCGAAGAGGGCGGCAGACATGCCAAGCTCAGCCCTCCAGAACAGGAGATCGGCCAGAAGGACAAGCATCAAGCACGCAAGGCCACGGGGAAGGCTGCCTGACGGCGCGCGGGTTGTGGGGGGTAGACCGGGGTCGTCCGGTATGGCGGAAAGCCACCAGGCGTCTGCTGCGAGGCTCGACGGGACGCCGTTGAGGATAATGGGTCGGGGCATGTCGCTTCTCCTGCCTTGGATCGGCCCATCCTGCCCGACGGCTTGTGCAGGTTATGCGCGCGGGTTGTGCAGGGTTCGTGCAGATTGAATCGCTCCGAAATGTTGGCTCTCGGCTCTTGTCCATGTGGGCCGATCAGCAAAGACGCAGTGTTCGTAGCTAGTTGCCACCCAGCCCCCACGAACTCCCCATCGGCCGATCGCTATAGATGAATGACAGCGAACAGCGCTGCGACTTCATGGACAGCGAAATGAGCACGACCCCCTACAGAGACACCGACCTAGCGCAGTTCATCGCGAAACGTGTCCTCGAGCTGAGACCCAAGACCCAAGCTGACATCGCGTCGGAAGCCGGCTTCGTGAACGGCAACTTTCTCTCGATGCTGAAGGCTGGCAACTCCAAGCTGGCCCTCGACCGAGTGCCGGCACTAGCTGGAGCCTTGGAGTGTGACCCGGCGCTTCTGATGCGCCTCGCACTCGAGCAGACCGTAGGATCTACCGCAGCGCTTGCCCTGCAGGAGATACTGGGAACGCCCGTCTCTGCGAACGAACGGCTCTGGCTGGCCGAGATACGGGATGCAGCTGGGAACATCGATCCCAGACCAACCGCACGCGCAAGAGCTACCATCAGGGGGCTGTTTGGAAAATGAACACGGGATAGAACGCGATGCGGGTCCCGACCTACCCCGGCAACCGTCCGCCGAGGTATTGAACAGCTATACCCATAGGACTTCACACCCCTGACCAGACCAGAGGAGTCCTAGTGGGGATCGGATAGGAGTCCACACATCGCGCGCACTCCTTCGCCACCTTTTCCATCCTCACAACGATGTCACAGCCTTTACTTCGCCACAGCCACCACCCAGTGCCTTGCCCATTCACAGATCAAGCGACGGGGAAGACTCAGATGGCGGCGAAGCGAGGCCCTGACCGGCCACAAGGGGTGATCGGTTATGTTCGTGTCTCCACCCAAGGCCAGGGTGAGACCGGCATCAGTCTCGACATCCAGCGCGATGCCATCCGTGCCTTCGCTGGTCATCTAGGAATTCCTGTGATTGAGATCTTCGAAGACGTAGCGTCCGGACGGGGTGCGAAGAGCTTTCCGAGCTGCCGAGGTCTGCAACGTGCACTTGAAGCGGTCCGTGATCATGACGCGCTCCTGGTAGTCTGGGACTGGTCGAGATTGTCACGTCATGCCGATGACGAGGCGACCATCACAGCTCTACTTCCCGATGCAGCGAAAGCTGGACAGCTACTTCATGCTCAGTGTTCCGCAGAGGAAATCTCCAAGCGCACCAAGGAAGCGATGGCGAAGCAGAAAGTGGCCGAACCATCCAGCGACGGTCTCGCGGCTTTTCCACCGATCTGGCAGATGGGGACGCCGTATGGATGATGCTCAGTCGAAACGCGCGGTCCTGTTTTGGAACGCATCTCGGCACCTCCCTCTGATCATGGTGCAAAAATGTCACTACCAGTGCCTCGTTGCCACCGTATAGTCCCGGAGCGGGTCACCAGAGGGCCTAGTAGGGCCACAGGGTAGAGGAACGGCCGGCAACAGGTTGGGGCGCTGTGCGGGGCTCTCATGAGTCAGAGTCCGAACGCGCTCCTATAGAGGCCCCGGCTTTCTCGAAGAGTCCGTTGATCGATCAACGCACATCGTAGACGCAGGAAGCGAGCGGCTCCACGATCACTGGTGCAAGCGTTGATTGATCAACGCTCCGGCTACACAGCTTTGTTCGCTTGCAGCCATAGCTCGAGGGCTTCAATCAGATCGTGCTGCAACAGCGATCCACGGCGCGGTGCTGGGCACAGTATGACCCACACAGGAATCGCAGTATCGCGATCTCGCACCGGAACCAACTGTGATGTCCGACCTAAATATCGCCCCAATGTTTCCGCAGTCAGGACCAGGAACTTTGTGACGAAGGCTGATGACGCTTGACCCTGGGGACAGAATTGGCGGACCCAACTTATTGATGTCAAGAGGCGATCCATGAGCCAACGTCGCACGGCTGATGCCACCCCGCACGCCGCCTCTCTGATCGAGGGCATGCGCGATTTCGGGTATACGCTTTCCACCGCCATGGCGGATGTTATCGACAATTCGATCACCGCCGGAGCGGGGTTGGTCCAGATCCTCGCCGACACCATCTCGGATGCGCCTTGGATCGCGATAGTCGACGATGGGGCGGGAATGTCCGAACACGAATTGATCGAGGCGATGCGGCCTGGCTCCAGGAACCCGCTCGACCCCCGCGAATGCCATGACCTCGGCAGGTTCGGCCTAGGGCTGAAGAGCGCGAGCTTCTCGCAGTGCCGCCAGCTCACCGTCGCTACGCGAAAGGATGGCGTGACTTCGGTGGCAACTTGGGATCTGGACGAAGTTTCTCGGACCAACCGCTGGGAGGTCCTCTTGGAGGACGATACGTCTGATGCCCCCGGCATTGACCGCATTGGTGCGACCGGGACCGTGGTCATCTGGCGGAAGCTTGATCGACTCGCGGCGAGCTACCGTCACGACGGCACGAAGCGCTCTGCCGAGATCAACGCTGCTTTGGCCGAGGCCGAACAGCACCTTCGGTTGTGCTTCCACCGCTACATGGAGGGGACGCGGCCCCAGTTGAGACTGATACTGAACGATCGCAAGCTATCGCCGATCGATCCCTTCGCCTCCGCCAACAAGGCGACTCAGATCGACGACGAGGAGTTGCTCTCCCTCGCGAACGGGACAGTCGTTACGCAGACCTTCACCGTTCCGCATCACAGCCGGATGTCGAAGATGGAATGGGAGGAGGTCGGTGGACCGGAGGGACATCTTCGCTCGCAAGGCTTCTACATCTACCGTGAGCGACGGTTGATCATCGCGGGCGGCTGGCTCGGCCTCGCCCGAGCGACAGAGTTGACGAAGCTGTCACGAGTCCGGGTCGACATCCCCAACACCATGGATGCCGACTGGAAGATCGACGTCCGAAAGGCCTCGGCTCAGATGCCACCGATGGTTCGCGAGCGCCTGCGAAAGATCGTGGAGCGGATGCAGGGCACCTCCAAGCGGACGTATCAGCGACGCGGCCGCAAGCTGGTCGATCAGGCCAACCTTCCTCTCTGGAGCAGGTTTCAGAAGGACGGCGCAATCATCTACCGACCGAATGGGGATCATCCGGCGATTGCCGGGTTCATGTCGTCTCTTCCAGAGGAGTTTCAGCACGGGTTCAGGACGTGCATCACGCTCCTCGGTGCAGGGTTGCCTGTCGGGGCACTGCACGCTGACATGCTAGGTGCAGCCGAAAGCGTGGAGGCTGATCCTGCCGAGTTCGTGGATATCGCTGAATCGGTCGAACAGGCAGTGCGGACGCTTCTGTCGACGGGCATGGCAGGAAAGGACGTAGTGAACGCGCTATGTTCGGTCGAGCCGCTGCACCGTCACCGGGACAGCGTCCGGCAGCTGATTGAAGATATTGTGGAAGGTTGAACGAATGACTGCTCAGATCGCCCATCTTGACTCGGTGGTATCGCAATCTCTTGCGCATCAGAAGAAGACCGGCGCCGAGCTGCGATCCTTTATCGCCACGATGAACGGCGCGTTGAACATCGACGCCGCACCTGCCGAGCTGGAACGGCTTGCCAAGGAAATTGAGGCTCGCTTGGGTGTCACGATGGGCCTTGGCGCAATGGTGGACGACGTAGGTTTCCGCCCTTGGCTCGACGATGCCAAGGCCTCGATCGAACCGTTCTACTGGGAGCGCTACAAGAAGCTTCTTCTCAAGACCGGGTTGCCGCAGGATGTCGTCACCTCGACGGATTTCGTGACCGACCGAATCCTCTCGCGGCTCGGAAACCCCAGACTTGAGGAGAAATGGGACCGCCGGGGGATGGTCGTTGGCCATGTGCAGAGCGGAAAGACGGCGAACTATGCTGGGTTGATCTGCAAGGCCGCCGATGCCGGATACCGACTGATCATCGTCATCGCCGGGATCCACAACAATCTTCGCAACCAGACGCAGGCGCGGATCGACGAGGGTTTCATCGGCCGTGATACCGCGAAGGCCGGTCAAAAGAAGGGCGACCATTCGATCGGCGTAGGTCTCTTCGATGATCGCAACGTGCCGGTCAGCCTGACCAGTGCAAAGCGCGACTTCCACAAGGAGACGGCCTCCACCAACACCAGTCAGATCGACTCCTACAAGGTGCCCGTTGTCCTGGTTATCAAGAAGAACCCCAGCACGCTCAAGAACCTCCTCGACTGGCTGCGCGACAACAGCGCCAAGGGTGATGACCTGATGATCGATCAGCCCATGCTGCTGATCGATGACGAGGCGGACAACGCCTCAATCAACACGAAATACGCCAAAGATGAGGTGACGAAGATCAACGCGCAGATTCGCGATCTGCTCGCGACCTTCCACCGCAGCTGTTATGTCGGCTACACGGCGACTCCGTTCGCCAACATCTTCGTCGATCCCGACCAGTATGACGACGCGCTGAAAGAGGATCTTTTCCCGCGCCACTTCATCATCGGGCTCGACGCTCCTACGAACTACTTTGGCGCCAGCAAGGTCTTCATCGATGGACTTCCCGAGGACGGTGCGCCCACCTGGCTACGCCAGATCGATGACAATGGGGATCTTCTGCCCATCAAGCATCAGATCACGCAGAACATCACCGAGCTGCCGCCGTCCCTTATCCGAGCCCTGCGCGCCTTCTTGGTCGCTCGGGCCATCCGGAACCTGCGTGGACAGGGTTCCAAACATTGCTCGATGCTGGTCAACGCGAGCCGGTTCACGGATGTTCAGGGACAACTCCGCAACCGGATCCATGAGCGTCTCGTCGCAATGCAGAATGCTGTGCGCGTGAATGCTTCTCTGGGCAGGGCGGGTTTGGCTGACCCGGAAATTGCGGCTCTGCGCGAGATATTCGAGGCGGAGTATCAGGACTGCGGGTTTGACTGGGCCGAGATCCAGGCAGCTCTCTATGACGCGATCGCTGCGGCAAAGGTGGTGGAGGTAAACAGCCGAGGCAACGGTCTCGACTATGCGGCGACGGGCGATCTCGGCCAGACGGTGATCGCGGTCGGTGGCTACTCGCTGTCGCGCGGGCTGACGTTGGAGGGTCTGACCATAACTTGGTTCCTGCGAAATACCATGATGTATGACACGTTGATGCAGATGGGCCGGTGGTTCGGCTACCGGGGCGGTTACGAGGATCTCTGCCGGATCTGGATGCCGCTCGACGCAATCGACTGGTATGCCCACATCGCCGAGGCCACCGCAGAGCTGCACCGCGAACTCAAGAACATGGAGAATGCGAAGTTAACGCCTGCCGACTTTGGTCTGGCGGTCCGAAGCCATCCGACCGCGCTCATGGTGACAGCGCGCAACAAGATGGGAGCGGGCCAGACCGTGATCCAGGTGGGCCTTTCCAACGCCTGGGTGGAGACTGCAAAGCTCGGCCTCAGGGACATCGACGCAAACATGCAGCTTGCGAAGGATTTCCTTGACCAGCTTGATGCGTCGGGTCATGGGGCAGCATCTGCTCAACCCGTAAGCGGTGGGATGCTCCTTTCGGGTATATCCGTCGATCTGATCGATCGGTTTCTGATCGGCTGGAGGAACCACGAGGCGGCGTTCCTCACCCAGCCCGGGCCGATACGAGCTTATCTCAACGCGAGGAAGGAGGATGAACTGGCCGACTGGGACGTGCTGGTCGCCAGCGTCCGCAACGATCTCCCGGCGTTCGAGCATGGCACTTGGCGGATTGGCCCCCAAGTGCGCAGGATCGACCTCGACGATCTGTCGCGAGATATGCTTTCCATCAGCGGAAAAAAGGCGAGGATTGCCTCGCGCGGAGTGGAGAAAGTCGGAGTTGACCCAGCCGCCGCGGCTGCTGCCGAAGCAGCCTACCGGAAGATCGAAGGCAAACCCGCCGAGGGCCCTGTGAACTACCCGGACAGCATCTATCGCAAGGTCCGGACCAAGCCCCTTTTCATCCTCCAGATCATAAACATCCGCGACAACTACGAGAAAGCTGACGGCTCTCCTCGCACGCTTCCCTGGAACTTCCCGAAATCGCTGGTCGTCGGCTGGGGGATGAGCTTGCCAGTCTCGTCCACGCCGGACGAGCGTGTCGAATATGTCGTCAACACCCAGAAGTTCCGCGAGCTCTATGGCGAGCCGGACCTCGACGAGGGAGCCAATCTCGATGAATGACACCCCTTGGGCGGGGCTTGCGCCCGACATCGGACGTCGTGTCGACAGTGAAGGCCGCTACGATTTCTTCTGGGCTGTGATGCCGAACGGTCTTCCTGGGCTGCTGCTCAGAGTGCCGGAAGGGACACCGACGGTGCATCCAATCCCCATCCTCCGAAACTTGTCGCTGTCCTATCGCCTCGTCGACAATCGAGAGATCTTCTGCATCAGCCTTGAAGATCGTAGTCAGGTCGAGATCTTCGAGACGCTTTGTCGCGACGTGGTCACTGCGGCCGAGCGGGCCGAGACAGCCGGCTCGGTCCTTTCTCGGGCAATCCAGCGGACGATGCGTTGGCACCACCTGCTCCGCGCGGGGGTGGTCGAAGGGCTGTCGATCGAGGAGCAACGAGGCCTGGTGGCCGAATTGGCAGTCCTGCGCGACTTGGTCGATCGTCATGGTGCGCTGACGGCAATCGGAGCTTGGATGGGCCCTACGGGCAGTCCCAAGGACTTCGAGCTCGCGGACATGCATGTCGAGGTGAAGGCGCGACGTGGAGCCGCCCACCCGAAGATCACCATCTCCTCTGCTGCCCAGCTGGCGACCGTAGACGGCTCCGCACTCTATCTACGCGTCATCGATGTCGACACGGCGCTGGCGGATCAAGGGATGACGCTTGCGGATCATGTCGACGCCACTGCAGCGTGCTTCGGTGGTGACCCAGCAGCAGCCAGCCTGTGGGAGCAACGATTGGCCGCTTCCGGCTATTTATCCGAACAAGTCGACTCCCACCGCGTCTGGAAAACCGGTCATGCGCGCATCTTCCAGGTCACCGAAGAATTTCCTCGCATTGTCCCCCCTCTGCCTGAGGGAGTGGATGACCTGAAGTATTCGGTCAGCCTGGCCGCCTGCGCACCCTTCGAAGTTGCGGACGAGGTTCTATCGCCCGCAAGGAGTTCGTGATGTCTGATCTTGAGGAATTCCACCGCGACTTCATCGCCCAGATCCAAGGAAGCGCGGATGCCCTAGGCACCTACGTCCAAGAAGCCTTCTTCGAACGGGTGGGAGAATTCCTCACCGAGGCGGGCGAGGTTGAGCAGGCGGACTATGCGCATTACCGCGGCACAGGCGAAAAAGGGGTGAATCTGCAGGCTACCGGTTCGGGAGGAGATCCCGCGAACGGGGACGACATCCTGTCGCTGATCCTGTGCGATTTCCAGCTCAGCGAGGGAGTTCGATCGACGAACGCTACGGACCTCAAGGCGCAGTTCAAAAAACTCGTCGAATTTCTCCGGCATGCCCGCAAGGACAGCTTTCGCAACGCGCTGGAGGAGACCAGCTTGGGTGCCGGGCTAGCAGACATGATCGCCACCCGTTGGACCCGCATCGCCAAGATCAAGCTGATCTTTGTCACCAATTCCGACAACCGCGCCACGGTAGATGCCATGCCCGCGGGATCGATTGCCGGTAAGCCGGTTACCTACAACGTCTGGGATCTGAAGCGGCTGAAGGCCTATGCCGAGCAGGGCAAGGCGCGGGCGGAACTGACGATCCGCTTCGCCGAGGAGTTCGGCGCTGGGGTCCCTGTCCTGAAAGCCTCCGGCTCGGATGCTGCACTTGAGAGCTACATTGCCGTCATTCCAGGACGCCAGCTGGCCGCGATCTACGATGTCTGGGGCGCGCGCCTCCTCGAGTCCAACGTCCGCAGCTTCCTCCAGGCCAAGGGAGGCGTGAACAAGGGCATCCGTAAGACGATCCTCGATGAGCCGCACATGTTCCTCAGCTACAACAACGGGCTTGCTGCAACGGCGGACAAGGTTGAGGTCGTGCGGACCGAAGATGGTCTGCTGCTTATGTCCGCCGACAACCTCCAGATCGTCAATGGCGGCCAGACGACCGCCTCGCTCCATGCGGCTGCGAAGGCCGCTGGACGCGGGATGGACGACATTTTCGTCCAGATGAAGCTCAGCATCGTGCCAGCAGTGCTGTCCGAATCGGTAGTTCCGCTGATCTCGGAATTCGCCAACAGCCAGAACAAGGTCAACGCCGCCGACTTCTTCGCCAACCATCCCTTCCACGTCCGCATCCAGGAGCTGTCGCGCAAGATCCTCGCGCCGGCGGGCGAACATGGCTATCGCGAGACGAAATGGTTCTACGAGCGCGCGCGCGGCCAGTTTGCCGATGAACGTGGCAAGTTGACCGACGCGAAGCGCAAGGTCTGGGATGCGGAGTATCCGAAGACCCAGTTCTTCACCAAGACCGACCTCGCCAAGTTCGAGAACACCTGGCGCGGCCGCCCCGACACGGTCAGTCAGGGCGCGCAGAAGAACTTCGGCGCCTTCGCGAAGTCGATCGAGAAGGTCTGGGGCAAGAACGGCGACAGAATCGACGACGGCTGGTTCCGCCGACTGATCTCCAAGGCGATCATCTTCCGCAAGTTGGAGCGTCTGGTCTCGGCGCAGGAATGGTATGAGGGCGGCTATCGCGCCAACATCGTGACCTATGCTATCGCAAAAGTCGCGGCTGATGCCGAGGCCTTGGACAAGGTCGTGGATTTGTCCCAAGTCTGGCGCGCCCAGGACGTGCCCGCAGTCTTGCAGGAAGCCCTGCTAGTCGCTGCGGCCGAGGCGCAGGATGCCATCACCTCGCCTCCGCCGGGCGTGCGCAACATGAGCGAATGGGCTAAGAACCAAGCATGCTGGGAGCAGTTCCGCAAGCGGAAGCTGTCCTATCCGGAAGACTACTCGGATCTGCTGATCGATCCGGCTGAGGTTCAGGAAGAGACCAAGGTCGGTAGGAACGATCAGAAACTCACGGACGATCTGACAGATCAGGTGCGGGTCTTTGAGCTGGGTGGTCCCTTCTGGGCAAAAGCGCGCGCTTGGGGCCGGGAGAAAAAGCTGCTGAACCAGACGGAGTTCGGTGTTCTGGGGATTTGCGCGCAGATGCCCAAGCGCCTTCCGACCGAGGGGCAGATCAAGGTCGCGATCGATGCACTTGCCAAACTTGAAGGAGAGGGTTTCGGGCAAGAGGAGACGGCTGCCTGACCCCTAGGGCAGCAGAGATCGGACTGCTCTCGCGATCTGCAAGGCGAGGTAGGGCGGAACTGCATTTCCGACCTGATGATACTGCTTGGTCCTCGGACCGCAGAAAAAGTAGTTGTCGGGGAAGGTCTGAAGCCGAGCCGCCTCCCGCACTGTCAGGGACCGGCACTGGAAGGGGTCCGGGTGGATGAAGTAGTGACCATCCTTCGAGATATGGCTCGTCACCGTGGTCGCAACCCGACTGCCTACCTGCGTTCTGAACCTATCCGCAAATGCGCCGGTTTCGCGGTTGCGATGCTCGGGCAGCAACCAGAAGGGGAACTCTGAAAGCTTGGGCGCGCGATCCTCCGCCAGGGCGAACGCCGAAGAGAACAGGTATCTTCCAAGGTCGTCAGCGATATGACCGCGGGTCTCATGATGCAGCACCTTCGCAAGTCTTGGATCTTGGAGCCAGTCCGATAGGGATGTTGGGGGTTGATCATTCGTCGGGATGCTACTGGAACGATGCTCCGGCAGCGCGGCCGTGTCGGCGACCTCCCGCGCCACCGACCTCACGCCGTCGGGAAGGAAGGAGAGATCGGCGATGCTCTTCGCGCGGTCTCTGACTACCTTTTGCCAGTCTGTGACGCTGTCGCCGGTCGAAAGCCCACTTCTCAGCGGTGGAAGGCCGCGCAGTGCCTCGGCGACCGTCACAGTCTCGGAGGGCAGCAGCAGCGGTCCCCGCTCGGGCTGTCCCCGCGCTAAGTCCGAACGGAGCCCGACTACTATCACCCGATGGCGCGCCTGGGGGATACCGTGGTCTTCCGCCCGCACGATAAAGTCTCGGGCCGCATTGCGACCAACACCGACGTCTGCGGCGATGGCGAGCGGCAGCAGCCGGTAACCATCCGCCGCACCCTCCAGGTCGTCAAGAACCCGATCGAAGATGCCGCCGCCATCCACTCGGCTGGACAACATGCCTTTCACGTTCTCCATCACGAAGGCCGCGGGGCGAAGGCGGGTCAGGATTCGGACGTATTCCTTGTAGAGGTAGTGGCGCCCATCATCCTCAAGAACGTATCCAGACTTGCCCAGATTTCGTGACCGCCCGGCAAGAGAGTAGGCCTGACAAGGAGGGCCACCTATCAGGATGGTGTCACCATGCATCCCGTCTCGGGCTTGATCGAGGATCGGGACCAGCTCCTCGAAGACGCCCTCCTGCCCCAAAACCAGCTGTCGCGCCTCATCACAAGCCCTGCGCCAGGCTGCGGGGTGCAGCTCGTCCCACCGCGGCAGATCGCGTCCGGTGTTCAGCGCATCGTAATATTCGTGGGGGAAGCCGGCGTCGAAGGAACGCAGAAAGGAGCGCAGGCGGAGCGTCGCGATGGCGTGATCGTCCATCTCGACCGAGACGCGGATGCCCATCGGCGTCGCCGTCTCCTGACCGGCGCGGGAAAAGCCCTCGCCCAGCCCGCCCGGGCCTGCGAACAGGTCGATGATGGCGTAGCTGCGGACCATGTCTTCTCCTCGAAGTCTCAGAAGGGAATACAGGATGTCGACCGCCTTTCACCAGGTCCAATCCACCGCATATGGCACTATATGTCTTCGCATGGTGGACATCATGGACAGTCAGACCCGTTCGAAGGTCATGTCGCGCATCCGTAGTCGTGACACGAAGCCTGAGCTGCTGCTTCGGCGGTCTCTCCATGCACGCGGCTTCAGGTTCCGTCTGTGCCAGCGAGATCTGCCCGGGTCGCCCGACATCGTCCTCAGGAAGTGGAACGCGGTGATCTTCGTGCATGGTTGTTTCTGGCATAGGCACTCTTACTGTCGATATGCCGCAACGCCGAAGTCACGTTCAGAATTCTGGCTTTCGAAGTTTGATGCGAACGTGGCGCGGGATCGGGCAACTCAGTTGACTCTTCGAAACGAAGGTTGGCGCGTTGCAGTGGTGTGGGAGTGTGCGTTGAAGGTGGATGCTGCAGGAGCTGCGGCGACGTTGATAGACTGGCTCACCGCCGAACCAGCACTTGACCGTATCGAGATTGAGGGTCTAGGGGATAGTCGTCGCTGACTTGGAAAATTGCTCACGCTTCAGCGGTATCGTGAACCCCGCGAACGAAACCGTCGGCGACCCGCGCTACCCCTTCGACCTACTGTGCCGCGTGATCACCGTAAGCCTGGAGACGATGAAGATCGTCCGAGGGTTGCCGCCGCTGGAGATATAAGATGTCTATCTTTGACGACGCACTTAGGGCGCCAACGGCGGAAAGTCTCATGGCGCGCTCCCAAGCAGTTCAGGCGGTCCATTTGGGAGAAGTGGTCGAAACATCCTTCTCGCCAAGTCAAATTCGCGAAGGTGTGTGCGAGGCCGGTATCAAAACTTGGCTGTCCGAGAAGATCTGGCCCTATCAGAAGAAGCAGCCCGCACTATACGATATCACGGCAAATGATGATCATACAGCCTCGCTGATTGTGGGCGCATTCCCAAGCAACTCAGATCGCGGTTTCGATGGCCCGAAGGTCAACAAAGGCACCGAGGGCTCGACCACGCTCTATGTGGGCAGTTCTGAGGATATTCAGAAGCGGCTACGAGAGCACCTTTGGACTACGCGGTCTGGGTGCACCTATGCGATGCACCTTTCTCGATGGTGTCCTTCAGGCGAAGGATCGGTCCGAGTTCGAGTGCAGGCGATATTGCACAACGAATCTCGTGACCTAAGGCAGGATCTTGAGGACGCTGTTTGGCGTCAGTTCAAGCCCAGGCTAGGCAAACCTGGTGGGCGCTGATCGCAAGGACCGAGGTTTTTTTTGGCAGCCTCAACCAGCAAGATGGTCCAGCTTCAGCTCCGGATATGAACTCGCGTTCACCAGCTCGACTCGTTGCTGAAGCATTGCCTGTGGCATGATCCCGTAGCGACTGGTCATCGAACTCTTGGCATGTCCGAGAATGAATCCGAACTGATCGTCGAGATTTCCCGCGCGGCGCAGTGCGTCAGCAGCACCGTGACGGAAAGAGTATAGGGACAGGCCGCGGCCCACCTTGATTCCGATCCGCGTAAGATACTTCCCGAACTCGCGCGAGAAATCCGACATCATCTGCCCACGCTCATTCCGTTCCGCACCCGGAAAGAGCCGCTTGCCTCCAGCTTGCACGCGATCGGCGTGGTATTTCAGAAAGCCCAACCGCAGAAGTTCTGGATGAACCGGGACTACACGCATGGAGCCCGCAGTCTTGACCGACTTCCCTTCGCCGTGAGTTTCTCCTTCGGTCGTAATGTGCATTGTCCAGTGGCCATGTTCCTGTCGCACATCACTGACAGCGAGCTGCCCGATTTCTCCCGGACGAGCTCCAGAGAAGAGCATGATCAGCGGCACCCAGAAACGGTGATCACGGATCAGCATGTTGCCAGGCCGAGAGATGTATCTCCACTCCGTGTCACTTTGCGTGCCGGCAAATAGAGGTGACTTGAAGAGCGTGTTCATTTGCTCTTCCGTGAAGGGCAACGTCTTGGTTCGCCGCTCCTTCGCCAAGGACATTCCAGAGCAGGGGTTGTCGTTGATGAAGCCGTTGGATACCGCCCAAGAGAAGAAGGCCGACAGACTGGATAGATATCGATTCACGGTTCGGTCAGACAGAACAGACTTTTTGTGAACGGCATTTGCCTCAACGATCTGGCTGATGTTCATGCCACGAAACTTGACGATCTCGGTCGCGCGCACTGGATACTTCATGAGCAAAGCTTTCCAGTCGCGGACCTGCTTCTTGTTCACCTTGGAAATCGGAAAGCCTGGACCGATGGTCTCGATGAAGATGCCGATAGCGCGACAGGATTCGTTCATGCGGCTGGCCGAGACGTTGCGTGGGTTTTCCCGTTTGAACACCTCCATCGTCTCGAAGATGCTTTCTCCCGGAATCTCCGCTTCGGTGTGATGGCGTCGGTCTAGCTTTGGTGCTTTGACGATCGGGTCTCTCGGCTGGCCGGAGAAGTCACCGCGATCGCGTTCATCAGCGCGCTGCATGGCCTCGATCTCAGCTCTCATCATGAGGCGCGCCACAGATATCCAGTCGACTGTCGAGCGATCGATGTGCAAACCCTTCTCGCGCAGGTATTCATCAACGGCAGCCGCGACCAGTGCAGTCTCACCTTTCGCCAAGTGCGCTCGCATATGCTCGAGCTTCACCTTACGTGAGCGGGCGAAGAAGCCGCTGGCATCCTGCGCTACCTGCAACTCCAAAGTTGCATCCAGTAGAGCCAGCGGGTCGATGCCGGTAATCTCGCCTAGCTCGACGCGCAGATAGACCTCGGCCTTTGCGACCTCGATCTCGGCCTCGCCCGGTATTTGGGACCGCTGTGCATCATCCCGCTCTAGCGATGCCGTGTAGTGATCCCAGACTACATGCTCCCGATCAGACGCAATGAGGTTGCGTCGTCCGCGCAGGTCATCGAACTCTTTTTGCCATGCGGCGATGACCGGCCAGAGGCGGCGCTTCGCTTCAGCTTCGTCCTTCGTCTTCAACGAGCGCTTACGCGTCTGGGTCTTCAAGATTTGCACCAAGTCGGTCGGCACATCCATCCGCGCGTAGTATACCGAAGCACGCTTGGACAGGTGAGAAATATGGCTCACGTAGGTCTCCAGAAAATACCTCCGGAGCACCTGGCCGGAACAGTCAGGTCACATAAACATGTGTAGTGTCAATCATCTAAGTCGCATCAAAGGCTTGACCAAAACCGGGTTATGTTCCTCTCGCTCCGACCAAATTCAGGCAATCCCGATCCCTGAAATCATCCTTTGATCTGACGACAGATGGCGACCGGGGCGCAAAGCGCCTCAGGTCCGGTCGGCCCATGCCTTGGCGATATAGGTCGCGGTCATCAGGTCCAGATGTGCGCCGCCGCCGTTCTTGGCGATGGTGATGTCATCCGCGGAACGGCGGGTGAAAAGGGCGGGATCGTCGTAGAAATCCGCCAGAACATCAGCCTCGGTGATGGCGCCCGACGCGAGGGGGGCCATCAAGTCGCCGATGTGGTGGATCGTGGTCGCGCGTGCATCGACAAAGACGCGGGCGCGGGACATCGCGGTGTCGTCCACCTCACGCATCGCAGGGGTGTAGGCACCGATCAGGTCAAGATGCTGGCCGGGTTGCAGCCAGTCCCCCTTGATGATCGGGTCTGCGGCCATGGTGGCCGTGCAGATCACGTCGGCTGCTTTCACCGCGGCCTCCAGATCCTCGGCCACGGGCAGGCCCATGGCTTCGGCGGTGGCGCGGGACCGGCTCCAGACCGTGAAACGCGCGTCGGGCCAGATGGAACGATAGGCCTCGACCATGGACCGCGCGACTGTGCCCGCGCCGACCAGCAGGAACTGGCGGCTGTCCTTGCGGGCAAGGCGGCTGGCGGACAGCAGGCTGTCACCGGCGGTTTTCCATTTGGTCACAAGGTGAAAGTCGACCAAGGCCGTCAACTCTCCGGTCGTGTCGTCAAACAGGTTGACGATCCCGTTCACCGTCGGTTTGCCCCGCGCCGCATTGCCCGGTACGATGGTACCGACCTTGACCAGCGATCCCAGACCATCAATCCATGCGGCCCGGTCCAGCAGCGTGTCCGTGCCGCGATACAGCAACAGGTCCGCGATTTCGGCCCGGGGCAATCTGTGTCCCGCCTCCAGCGCGGCCAACAGGCCTGCCCAGGTCAGCAGGCCCTCAGCCTCCTTGCCGATGGTGTCCACGTTCATATCCCTGCCTCCGCCTTGCCAAGAAGCCCCGCTGCCACCAGCCGCTTGGCCCAGCCTTCCCATGTTTCGAAGTGATGCACCTGCCAGCCGCGTTCCGCCGCCGCTGCCACATTCTTCGCGCTGTCATCGGCAAACAGCAGGGCGCCGGGCGTGATCCCGCAATCCGCCTCGACCGCCGCATAGATGCGCGGGTCGGGCTTCATCAGCCCCAACCGGCCCGAGACATATTCGCGGTCGAACTCGTTCAGAAACTCCAGCGGGCCCCGCGCCAGTTCAAACGTGTCGCGACCGAAGTTCGTCAGCGCAAAGACCGGCACACCCGCCCGGCGCAGCGCGCGCAACAGGGCGACAGACCCCTCGATTCGGGGAAACAGCATTTCGATCCAGCGATCGTGCCACAGGCGGATTTCCTTGGCCCAGTCGGGGTGCCGGTCGGCGCAGGCGTAGACCGAGGTCCGCAACGAAGCGCCGGCATCCACCGCCTTGTTCATTTCCGCCAGGTCCACCTCGGCGAACAGGCGCTTTCGCCGGTCCACGCCGATCACGCTGTCGTAGAACGCCTCGGGCTGCCAGCCGACCAGAACATTGCCGATGTCGAACACCACGGCTTCAACCTGCATGCTCACGCCTTATGATCGTTTCGCGCCAAAGCGTATAAAGGCCCGATCCGCAGATCAGCGCAATCCCCACCCAGGCGACAGCATCCGGGAATGTGCCAAACACGATGACGCCCCACAGGATCGCCATCGGCATCCCGACATATTCGAACGGCGCGATCAGGCCTGCCTCGGCCGTCCGGTAGGCTTGGGTGACCATCAGCCCACCGATCCCCACCGACAGCCCGGTGGCCAGGAAAATCGGCCAGTCGGCCAGTGGCGGCCAGATCCATGGCCGGAACAGGAAGCCCCACAGCGGATCATCCGTCGCCAGATGCCCGTCACCCGCCCACAACCCCATGGCCAGGCTGATGACGATGAAACCCGATTGCACATAGAACGACAGCGTCATCGCGCTTTCCGTGCCGCCCATCTTACGCGCCAGAAGGTTGCCGGATGCGTAAAGCACGGCCGAGATCAGCACGAGAATCGCCGCCGGTTGAATGACCCCCGCGCCGGGCCGCAGCATGACGATCACGCCGACCATCCCCAGCGTCACCGCCGCCCACCGCCGCGGCCCGACCTTTTCCCCCAGCACGACGATGGACAACAGCGTCACGACCAGCGGGCTGACGTAAGCCACTGCCACCGCATCGGCCAAGGGCATGGCGGCGAGGCCGACAAAGAAGGTGACGTTTGACACCATGACGATCAGCACCCGCAACAGATGCGTGCCGGGGCGGCTTGTCGCCACCTGCGACCAGCCGCGTTCGGACAGGTGGATGACTGCAAGGATGAAGGCCATCGCCACAAAGGCGCGAATCAGGATCACCTGATGCAGCGCATAGCCCGCCGACAGGAACTTGATCGCCACATCGTTGACCGAAAAGATCAGTGTGCCGCCGGTGGCGAAAAGGATGCCCGTCAGGGCCTGTGACCGTGCCATGCCGGCAGATGATCCGGGCTGGGCCGGACCGTCTGTCCTGCCTGCGACATCGGTACGGCGCGGGCGGGCCTCCCCTACGTCGTTCTGCACAATTTTACATCATCTGGCAGAGGGACCGTCCGCTCTCTGGCTATCGCGCCAAACGATGACTCAGCGCAGCACCCGGTCCAGCACGTCCAGAAACCGGCTGCGGTCAGCCTTGGAGAACATCTTGCCGCCGCCCTGACGGAACGGGTCTGCCGACCGCAGGTCTGCCATCAGATCCCGTGTCGCCAGCGCCATGCCGACGTTGGCCGCCGTCAATTCCTCGCCGTTGTGCTTGACGACCCGGGCCCCCGCCGCCACGCATTTCGCGGCCAGCGGGATGTCCCCGGTCACCACCACGTCGCCGGGACCGCAGGCGTCTGCGATCCACTTGTCGGCTTCATCGGGGCCAGCGGCGACAAACACGCTTTCGACAAGCGGGTTCTGCGACGGCCGGATCCCGCCATTGGACACCAGCACCATCTTCACGCCATGCCGGGTCGCGACCCTTTCCGCCTCGGCCTTTACAGGGCAGGCGTCGGCATCGATGAAGATTCGCCGCGTCATGGAGAGGCGAAAACCTGCACCCAATAGTAGTAGAACGGCTTGCTGTTGCCCATGATCGGCTTGTCATTGGCCTGATAAGCCACCGCCACCCCGGTTTCCTTGAGCTTGCAGTTCAGGATATTGCGGCGGTGCCCAGCGCTGCTCAGCCACGCATTGGCGGCCTGTCTGGCGCTGGCTTGCCCGGCCGCGATATTCTCGGCGACCATGCGGTACTTGTAGCCCTGCCGCTTGACACGCTTGGAAAACTTGCTGCCGTCGCGGTTCGCATGGCCGAAGAAATCCTTCTGCGCCATGTTGGTCGCATGCGTCTTCGCCGCGGCCATCAGCTTGTTGTTGATCTTGAGCGGCCCGCACCCTGCCTTTGACCGCGCCGCGTTCAGGATTCCAAGGACTTCCTTGGCCGTAGCCATGGACGACGCGCTCGCCACGGATGACGAGCTTGCATCGATTACCACATCGGTGGAGTTGGCCATGGCGGGGGCCGCCGGAAACTGGCCGATCGTCAGCGCCAGCGTGACCGCAAGCGCGTTAAGCCATGAAGGCTTCGGCATGGAATGACACATGGTCTTCCATGAAGGTCGAGACAAAGAAATAGCTGTGATCATAGCCCTTCTGCATCCTGAATGTGCCCCCCTGACGCGCGGCAGCCATCGCCTCGGCCAGAGCCTCGGGTCGCAGCTTGTCCAGAAACTGGTCCGCCGTCCCTTGGTCCACCAGCATTGGCCCGTCAAAGCCGCGTTTCTTTGTCAGAAGTGTGGCATCATGTGCAACCCATGTCGTTTCATCATTTCCCAGATAGGCGGAGAATTGCAAGCGGCCCCAGTCACTCGCCACAGGGTTGCAGATCGGAGCGAAGGCCGAGACCGACCGGAACCGTCCCGGAAAGCTCATCGCGATGGTCAGCGCGCCATGGCCGCCCATGGAATGGCCGGTGATTCCCTGCACGTCTTCGGCCAGGGGAAAGGCGTTGAACAGAAGGCGCGGCAGCTCGTCAGTCACATAGTCCCACATCCGGAAATGCGGGCTCCACGGCGCTTGCGTGGCGTTAACATAGAAGCCGGCACCCTGACCAAGGGCAAAGTCGGGGTCATTCGCCACCCCCTCGCCTCGGGGTGAGGTGTCTGGAAAGACCAAGGCAATCCCCGCCTCGGCGGCCCAGCGTTGTGCGCCGGCCTTTACCATCGCGTTTTCATGGGTGCAGGTCAGGCCCGACAGGAACCACAGCAGTGGCACCGGCCCGTCCTCGGCCTGCGCGGGCAGGAAGAGGCCAAAGGTCATGTCGCAGGCGCAGGCCGACGACCGATGGGAATAGACCCCCTGCACGCCACCGAAGGCCCGATTCTCTGACAAGGTTTTCATGGATCACCCCCCCTGACTGACCAGTGCGATCACACCCGTCACGGTCAGCACCGAAGCTGCCGTCGACAAAAGGATCGCTGTGGAAACACGTTGCGGCGCAACGCGGTAGTGCTGCGCCAGAATGAAGACATTGCCCGCCACAGGCAGGGCGGATGCGGCGATCATGACGCCAGCGGCATAGCCCGTGACGCCAAACAACCAGCAGGCGGCCGCGACCGCAAGCGGGTGCATCACCAGCTTCGAGAACGACAGCCATGCCGCCACCTGAAGCCGCTCGGCGCTGCGTCCGGCCAAGGATGCCCCGATGGCAAACAGCGCGCAGGGCGTCGCGGCAGCGCCCAGCAGGGTCAGAAACTCATTCACTGGGGCGGGCAAGCTGAACCCGGTGGACCCCCAGAGGATGCCAAGCACCACCGAAACGATCATCGGGTTCCTCGCCAACCCCATCCCCAGAACGCCAAAGGTGGCCAGACTGACCCGCCCGGCGCGCAGGCCGGTGATCACCATGGTCAGGATTGACGAGAAGACGATCAGGTCCACCGCCAGAACCAGCAGGACCGGCCCTACCGCCGCTGGCCCCAAAAGCAGGGCCAGCATCGGGATGCCAAGGAAGCCGACATTGCCGATCACGCCAGTATGGGCCTCGAACACCGCCTCTTCCTTGCCGGTGCCGCGATACAGCGCGACCGCCGCCACCAAGAGCCAGATCGTCGTGGTCCCCAGCAGATAGGCAAAGACGAAGGGCCAGCTGAAGATTTCAGCCACGTCAAGGTTGGCGGCAAAGCCGAACAGCATCGCGGACAGGGCAAAGTAGAAGACGAAGCGGGTCAGGTAGGCTGTGGCTTCTTCCGTGAAAAATCGCGCCCGCCCGGACAGGTAGCCCAGTCCGATGACGGCAAAGAACGGCAAGGTCTTGAGGAAGATCTCCAGCATCGTGCCGTGGTGTCATGCGGGTGGCAAAAGGGCAAGGCCGCGGGCCGGAAATGTGGCCAGAACGCCTGTCACGGGGCCCTGTCTCGGGGCATTGCGGAACGCCCTGGGCAAGGGCGCTGGCGGTGGGCCGTGACCCTGTTCTGCGGTCGGAGAATCGGTTGACGCCAAGGCCTTGCGACGTCTGAAGCCACCTCGGCGGGCCCATCGGGATGTGGCAAAAGCTTGGCAGGGTTCCGTTCCAAGGATTGTTGCCAAAGCCGCCGCAAATGCCCGGTTTTGCAGCTTTGGCCCCCTCAACGACAGAAATGCTGTTTTTTGCAGGTGTTAAGCCCAAACCTTCATGTGCGAGCTCCGGGCGGAAATGTGGCGAAAATGGAACGAAGCGACATCACGATTTGGCCCAACTCAAAAGGTATAACGAAGACAAGCCGCATTCCTTGGGGGCAAGGTGGAGATGCGGAGATGGGAACAATGATGGCATCCGCTGCGCTGAAAATGGATGATGTCGGCATCGAAACTTTCGCCGACGAGCTGAAGGTCGGAACAAAGCTGCTTTACGGGCAGTTCGAGATCGAATCCTTCCTGAATGCGGGCGGTTTCGGCATCACTTACATCGCCCGGGATTCGCTGCAGCGGCGCGTTGTGGTCAAGGAATGCTTCCCCAGTGCCTTCTGCCGCCGGACCGATACCGTCGTGGCCGCAAGATCGCGGCAGCGCCAGGATGAGTTTCGGTCGATCGTCGCACTTTTCCTGCAAGAAGCGCTGAACCTGTCGAAGCTGGATCACCCGAATATCGTCAAGGTGCACCAGGTCTTTCAGGACAACGAAACCGCCTACATGGCGATGGACCTTGTCGAAGGGCCTGACCTTCTGGAAACCGTCGAAGGCACGGCGCCAAGACTGACGCCCGACCAGATCATCCTGTGCCTGAACAAGATGCTGGATGCTTTGGGCTATGTGCATGCGCAGGGCTTCCTGCACCGCGACATCTCGCCCGACAACATCCTGCTGTGCCGCGCCACGGGCGAACCCGTGCTGATCGACTTTGGTGCCGCCCGCAAGGATGTCACCCGGAAAAGCCGCGCGCTGTCGGGGCTGCGGGTCGTGAAAGACGGCTATTCGCCGCAGGAATTCTACATCAGCGGCAGCAAGCAGGCACCCTGCAGCGATCTTTACGCCCTGGCCGCCAGCTTCTGCCACCTGATCTCGGGTGAGGCGCCAAGGACCTCGCAAGAACGTCTGTCGGCCATCGCGAACCGCGAGGCTGATCCCCAGCGGCCATTGGTCGGGCGGGTGAAGGGCTATCCGCAGGCCTTTCTGGCCGCCATCGACAAGGCGATGTCGATCTTTCCAAAGGACCGGCTGCAATCGGTGGCGGAATGGCAGGCCATGGCACGCGGGGCTGCGCCGGTCGCGTCGGTCGACGGGGCAGCTGTCGCCAAGCCTGCGGCCGCCTCGGCAACCTCGCCTGCGCCGCGTTTGATCCAGGGGCGGGTCCAATCGCAGCCTGCCGCAGCCGTGGTGATGCGTCCGCGGGGGGCCTTGCTGCGGGCCGCGTTGGTGCCGGCGCTTGCCGGGGCACTGCTGCTTGCCGGCGTGATGTCGGTGCCTGCCGACCTCTGGCAGCGTCTTGGCGTCACGCACAGTGCCACCGCAATGGCCGTGGCCGGCGCAACCGCACCAGCACCCGAACCTTTCGCGCAGCAGCGCGTTGTCCGGCTGCCCTACCACCCCGATCCTGCCGATCCGGCGCGGGTTGATGCACGCCTGCCATGGTCGCCCGACTGGGTTCAGCCCGGCCAGCGCATTGTCGAGGTGAACGGCAAACCGGTTCAGGATGGGGCATCCATTCCCGGTCTGATGGCCGAAGGGTTGGATTTGGCCACCCTGACAGATGCAAAAGTGATCTTCGGCTACGAAGACGGCCCCGGTGGCGACATCGTCCGCAAGATGGCCGACCTTGCGGTGGTCGACCAGTTGAAGCTTGGCAACGGCCTGATCTTCGAGATGGAAGAAACGCCGACGGGGACCCGCACTGTCGTGGCAGGCCTGCCAGCAACCGCCAAGTCCGCCTTGCGGCTGGGTGATGTTCTGCTGGCCTATGCCGCCACGGGTGAAACACTGGGCACCAGTACCGCACTTCAGGAAATACTGCTGCGGGAGGCGGCAAACAACGTTGCAACTTACGGTTTTGCCGTTCAACGTATAGACGGTATCGCCGTTGGATCATTCACGCTTCCCGGCACAGACTGACAGCCGGTGAAGCAGACACAACAGGATCTGGAGAGAAAGACGTGAAGTTTCTTCGCTCAATCTTTGGCAGGGACGCCGAGGAACCGGCAAAGCCTGCTGCCCCGGTCGAAGTCGGCCCAGACCCCGTAATGGCCGCTCTGGCCGAACTTGAGGTCAAGCGCCTGCGTGAAGCATTGGCTGCCGCCGCACCGCCGCCGCCTGCTGCGACACCCGAACCCGAATCAGACCTGCCCGCCGCCCGGCCCAGCCGGGTGGTCAAGTCCAAGGTGCCGTTGCCAGATGGCGCCAAGGGCCCTGCCGTCAACATCTGGGATCTGGACGAAGGCGCCGCCGCCCCCGCCCGCACGGTGTCGGCCGCACCCGAAGCTCCATCGGCTGAGCCTGAGCGTCGCCGTCCGACGCGCACCCGGACGCGCATCCTGGGCTTTGAACTGCAGCCCGCGTCGGTCGTGCCGCTGTTCGAAGACCCGGAAAAACCCGCAATCACCGGCGTCCCCGCCGCCCCCGGCATGGGGCATGTGATGTTCCCGGCCGGTTGGCTGATCGTCAAGGGCGGCCCGGGCAAGGGTGCCGCCTTCTCGCTGGCGCAAGGCGTGTCGCAGATTGGCCGCGGGACGGACCAGACGGTTGCGCTGGATTTTGGCGACATGGCGATTTCGCGGCAGAACCACGCGGCGATTGCCTATGACGCGGCCACGCATCAGTTTCATGTCGGCCATGGCGGCAAGTCGAACCTTGTCCGGCTGAACGGCAAGCCCCTCTTGTCGACCGAACCCCTGGTCGACGGTGACGAGATCCAGATTGGCGAGACGACGCTTTTGCTGAAGGTGCTCTGCACGCCCGCGTTCAACTGGTCGGCGGCCGAGGCCGGGGGAGACGGGCATGATATGGCGATCGCGTGAGCCGCGCTATGACGTGGCTTCCGGCATAAGCCAGGGCGCGCGCGACTATCAGGAAGACGCGATCACTGCCGATTTCCCGGTTGGCTCGGAGGCGGGCTTTGTGGTGCTGGCCGATGGCATGGGTGGCCATGCGGCGGGCGACGTGGCCTCGAAGATCGTGCTGACCGAGGTTTATTCGGAACTGAAGTTCCACTTCGCCGATGTTCAGGCGTTCGAATCCCGCGCGCCGGAAATCCTGCGCGGGGTGGCAGAACTGGCCAATGACACGCTGCGCCAGCACACGCGCACCCACCCGGAGACGGACGGGATGGGGGCCACGCTGGTGGTGCCCGCGCTGGTGGAGAACCGGCTGTGGTGGATATCGGTCGGCGATTCGCCACTGTTTCTGTTCCGCAATGGCAAGCTGAGCCAGCTGAACGAGGACCATTCGATGGCGCCGCAGATCGACTTCATGGTGAAGTCGGGCCTGATGGATGCCGAGGTTGCGGCGAACCACCCGGACCGCAACTGCCTGATCTCGGTCCTGATGGGCACGCGGATCCCGAAGGTGGACTGCCCGGTCAAGCCGGTGGAGCTGCAGGCGGGCGACATCGTGATCTGCGCCTCGGACGGGCTGCAGTTCCTGACCAACGCCCAGATCGAAAAGCTGGTGGGCAAATACAGCAAGAAACGCTCGACCGAGATTGCCGAGCGTCTCTTGGAAGAACTCACCCGGCTGGACGATCCTGACCAGGACAACATCAGCTTCACCATCATCAAGGTCAACGACGCCAGCGTCCGCCCCCGCGAAATGCGCCCCGCCCGACCCGCAATGACCGTCACCAGACCCAAACGCTTGACGACCGTCGTCGCCGAGCCGTTTTCGCTGGTCAGCGTGCCGCCGAAAGAAGCCAACGACGACGCCGCGTATGAAGCTGAGGAAGACGCCAGCGATCAGGCCATCGTCGTGCCCCGGCGTCTGGCCGCCCTGCGCTGACCTGCATCCGCGCGGGGGTCAGCCGCTAAAGACGGTGAGGATTTCCTGCAGCGGCTTCTTGCGCTTGGCAATCGCGGGGACGGTTGCAGTGTCGGCCGGATAGCCCACCGGCAGGATCATCACCGGCTTTTCATGATCGGGCCTGCCGCACAGGGGGCCAAGGAATTTCATCGGGTTCGGGGTGTGTTCCAGGCAGACCAGCCCGGCGTGGTGGATGGCGGCAATCAGCAACCCTGTCGCAATGCCCACGCTTTCCGGCACATAGTAATTCTTGTACCGCGTGCCGTCCTGGGTCACCCCGTAACGTTGGGCGAAGACCACGATAAGCCAGGGTGCATCGGTCAGGTGGGGCTTCGACACGCCGGTCCCGATCGGCTCCAGCGCCGCCAGCCATTCATCGCCCGCCCCGCCAGAATAGAAGGCGCGCTCTTCCTCCTCGGCTCCGTCACGGATACGCGCCTTCATCGCCGGATCGGCTATGGCCACGAAATGCCACGGTTGGTGGTTCGCCCCCGATGGCGCGGTGCCAGCCGCCGCAATGCAGGCCGCGATCACCGCTTGCGGCACCGGACGCGGGGCGTAGTCGCGCACCGAATGGCGCTTTTTCATATAGGCAAGAAACCCCTCGGCGGCGGCAAGCGAGGCCGTTTCGTCCAGTTGCACACGGTCTGGCAGGGGCAAAGCCTGATACGTCACCTCACCCTTGCGATACATCATCCGCCCCCGATCAACGCCCCTGCGGCAAAGACCAAAGCACCCCCGACCACCACCTGCAAGGCCGCCCTCAGGAACGGCGTCTCCATATAGCGGTTCTGGATCCAGGCGATGGCCCAAAGCTCAACGAAGACCACCACCATGGCAATCGTCGTGGCCGTCCAGAAGTCGGGGATCAGGTAGGGCAGGGCATGCCCCATGCCGCCCAATGTCGTCATCACCCCTGACGCCAGCCCCCGCTTCCACGGACTGCCGCGCCCGGACAGTACGCCATCGTCATGTGCGGCTTCGGTGAACCCCATGGAGATGCCCGCCCCGACCGAGGCCGCCGACCCCACAAGGAACGTCGTCCAGGTGTCCTGCGTGGCGAAGGCGGTGGCGAAAATCGGGGCCAGGGTCGACACAGAGCCATCCATCAACCCGGCCAACCCGGGCTGGACCCAGGTCAGGATGAACTGGCGTTTGGCGGTCTGGTCTTCCGTGTCTCGCGCATCGGCAGACAGATGCTGGTCGGCCAACCCCTCGGCGTGGCGTTCATGCCCGGCTTCGGCTGCGGCCAGATCGCCCAGAAGGCGGCGCGTGGCCGCGTCCTGGGTGCGCGCCGCCGCGCGGGTGTAGAAATCCTGTGCGGCATGTTCCATGGCCTGCGCTTCGCCCCGGATCGTTTCCAGCGACAGCGTTTTTGCCAGCCAGACCGGACGGCGCGCGTAAAAGCCCGCCACATGTTCGCGCCGGATCAGGGGGATCACCTCGCCAAACCGGCTGCGATGCAGATCAATCAGGCGCTGGCGGTGCTGGTCCTCTTCCTTCGCCATGCCGTCGAAAACCGCAGCGGATGCCGGGAAATCCCCCCGCAAGCGTTCGGCATAACTGCGGTAGATCTGTGCGTCGTCTTCTTCGGACGAGATGGCAAGGGCCAGAATCTCTTGTTCGGAAAGATCGGCAAAGCGGCGGCGCGAAGCAAAGGAAGGCAACATGGGGAAGTCCGAGTTATTTGGAATCATTCTAATGTAGCGCTGTGCCACGGCGGCGCAATGGCATAATTTGAACTCACCAGTTCATTTTCTTCTTGCGAATCTGAACTGATCGGTTCATTTCATGTGAACTCAACAGTTCAAAAAGGACTTGGCCATGATCCGCACCGTACTCGCCGCCGCCCTTGCCGCCGCCCTTTCCATTGCCGTTGCTGCGCCGGTCGCTGCGCAAAGCCTGACCGTGCTGCTGCCCTCGCTCAGCTTTCCCGAACCTGTCGCCGCGCCCTCGACCAAGTCCTGCGTTGCCGACAGCACCGTGCAGGACTGCGCCCTTTCGAAGTAACTGCGTCGCATCGCTTGCCGCGCCAAGGCCGGATGCCCTATGGTTGCCCGATGGGGACCGCATGACCATCATTGACGATCACGGCGTCCGGCGTGGCCGGAAGTTCGACCAGGTACTTGATGGCGCGCGCAAGGTATTCCTGCGCGACGGGTTCGAACGCGCATCGGTTGACGACATCGCGCGCGAAGCCGGGGTATCGAAGGCCACGATCTACGCCTACTTCCCCGACAAGCAACTCATGTTCCTTGAGGTCGCCCGCTGCGAATGTCATCGCCAGACCGAGGAAGCGGAAGCCTCGATTGACGGGGACGTGCCCGTTCGGGCGGCCCTGACCATCGCCGCGGAACGGATCGTGGAGTTTCTGCTGTCCGAATTCGGCCAACGCATGTTCCGCATCGTCGTGGGTGAGGGCGAACGTTTCCCCGGCCTGGGGCGCGAGTTCTATGAATATGGCCCCGGCCTGATCCATGCGCGGCTGGTGCATCATCTGGGCTGCTATGTCGAAGGCGGGGCCCTGCGGATTGATGATCTGGAGCTTGCCGCCGACCAGTTTGCCCAATTGTGCAAAGCGACGATCCACGAAAAGCTGATCTTCGGGATGGCCGAAACCATCACCCCCGATATGGCTGACCGAATCGTCCACGGCGCGGTGGACATGTTCATGGCGCGGTATGCGGTGGGGGGTTAGCGCGCAGCGTTGCGAAGCCGAACCTTGGAATCTTGCCCTTTCGGCTCGCACTCGAAAAGCTGTTCATGACTTTTCAGGAAATTGCGCCACGTCTTTTCCGGCAGCGTACTGATCTTGGTTTGATGCAAGGCATGCATTCGCCCGCTCAGCTTGACGATACTGAAACCGTCGTTCCCGCCCTCGTCCCGAATAAGTGCGATGACCTTGTCCAGAACGCTTTTGGCCGCGCTGTCCGGCTTTGGTGGCGTTGGACTGGCGACCTTCGCCACGTCTGAAACTGCAAGTTCCCGAAACCGGGTGAAGGACTTGCGTAGTCTCTCACTGGCCTTCGACTCCCCCAATCCGACGACCCGAAAGCCCGCCTCACGCAGGTATGTTGCAAGATGCGTGTAGTCCCCGTCCGACGCGGCAATACACAGTACATCCGCTTGACGGCCGAGCATCAGCGCCATCGCCTCGACGGTCAGCAGCAGGTCTGTTGCGTTCTTTCCCGACCCGGAATGCATCATCTTGAATCCGGGGGCAGCGTTCCATTTCGGCAGGCGACCTGCATCACCGTAGACGCGGCGAATGACAACTTCGCCTTCTGCAAGTGCGGCTTGGATGATCTTGCCTGCAAGATCCTGTGTCAGGTTCTCTCCGTCCACCAAAAGTGCCACGCGGGGCTTCGACGGGGCCGATGCAGGACCGCATGTGGCAGGAGATTGTATGGCCATCTTACCCTCGACATTGGCAGCACGGGATCAGATTTCCTTGCAATTACGGCAGCTAAATGGCCTTCACCCATTCTCCCGCAGCACCGTCCCTGCCAGATACAGCGACCCGCAGATCAGCACCCTTGCCGTGGGCGAGGTCGCGGCGATCCCTGCCAAGGCATCAGCCACTGACGGAGCGGTGAGCGAGTCTATCCCGGCGTCAATGGCGGCGTCGCGGGTGACCTCGGCCGGAAGCGTGTTCTTTTCGCCCGGGATCGACACCGCATGCAGCCGAGCGACATGGGATGCCAGCGGCACCATGTATCCCGTCACGTCCTTGGTGTTCAGCATCCCGCAGATCAGATGCGTCTCGCGCTTGGGCATCCGGGCAAGCGTGGCGGCCACCGCTTCGCCGCCCGCCGGGTTGTGCCCGCCGTCCAGCCAAAGCTCGACCTCGGGTGCCGCCTCGACCAGCGGTCCCTGACGCAGGCGCTGCATCCGGGCGGGCCATAAAGCGCGGGTGACGGCAGCTTCGCACGCCGCCTCATCCCGGCCCAAGTGGCGCAAGGCGGCAATCGCCGCCCCGGCGTTCTGCACCTGATGCGGGCCGGGCAGATTGGGCAAGGGCAGGTCCAGAAGACCGCTTTCATCCTGAAACACCAGCCGACCCCGATCCTCGGTCACATGCCAGTGCTGTCCGTAGGCCAGAACCGGGGCACCCATCCGCGCCGCCTTCGCCTCGATCACCGCCAGCCCTTCGTCGGTCTGCGGTCCCACGATTACCGGCACACCGCGCTTGATGATCCCGGCCTTTTCGCCCGCAATCGCGGCCACCGTGTCACCCAGAAACGCCTGATGGTCCAG